>JBKPME010000129.1:0-15195 GCA_046731915.1 Actinomycetota bacterium | reverse complement strand
CTTCCCGTTCGTCGGAATTGTCGAGCGAGGCCAGACTTGGCGGCCTCAAGCGACCGAGGTCGCCCAAGTCCTCGAGTTCACGCTCGCCGACTTGGTCGCGGGCCATCGGATGCAACGCCTGCTCCGAAAGGGCGTACCGATCAGAACTCCGACATACACCGTCGACGGGCACCTTGTTTGGGGAGCTACTGCCCGGATCCTCGAGTCGCTCCTGGAACGCCTGACGCCGCTGCTTTAGACGTCCTTCTCGATCGGAACCGCGACCATGTTGCCCCACTCGGTCCACGAGCCGTCGTAGTTCTTGACGTCGTCCTCGCCGAGCAACTCGTGCAGCACGAACCATGTGTGCGCGGAGCGCTCACCGATGCGGCAGTAGGCGATTATCGGGTTGCCGTTCACGACGCCCTTGTCCGTGTACAGCTGGCGTAGCTCGTCAGCCTCCTTGAACGTGCCGTCGTCCTTGACCGCCTGAGCCCACGGCACCGACGCCGCGCCCGGGATGTGGCCGGCGCGCTGCGCGCCCTCCTGCTCGTAGCCCGCCATCGCGATCAACTCGCCCGAGTACTCCTGAGGCGAGCGCACGTCGACGAGCCGCGTGCCCGAGTCGAGCGCGCCGAGCACCTCGTCGCGGAACGCGCGGATCGACTGGTCTCCCTCCTGCGCGGAGAAGGTCTGGGGCTCGTAGCTCGGCGCGTCGGTCGACGTCGGCCGGCCCTCCGAGATCCACTTCTCGCGCGGGCCGTTCATCAGCTTCACGTTGTCGTGGCCGTAGTAGTTGAGGTACCAGTATGTGTAGGCGGCGAACCAGTTGTTGCGGTCGCCGTAGAGCACGATCGTGTGGTCGTTCGAGATGCCGCGGCTTCCGAACAGCTCGCCGAACTGCGCGGGGTCGAGGAAGTCGCGCTTCACCTGGTCCTGGAGGTCCTTCTTCCAGTCGAAGCCGATTGCGCCCGGGATGTGCGCCTCGGCATAGAGAGCGGGGTTCTCATCGACCTCGACGATGCGGATCGAGGAGTCGTTCAGATGGTTCTCGACCCACTGGGTGTCAACGAGCACGTCCTTGGCGTAGTCCGCCACGTTTCCTCCAATTCTCACGAAATCCGGTCCGGAATCACGGTACCCAACTCGGGCCGAACATCGGGGTATTGTGCCGGTGCCAATGGAGCACGCGCCGCTGCGACCCGTGCCCGCCCGCCCGGCCGGCCCAATCGACCCGGCGACGGCCGTGCGCGAAATGGGCGCCTGGCTGCCGACGCTGCCGCCAATCGGCGCCCGCGCCCTGGCGCTGGTGGTGCTCGCCGAGCGGCCTCGGGTGGAGGTGGCCGAAGCGCTGGGCGTGTCGGAGCCCGAGCTCGGCGAACTGCTCGCATCCGCGCGCAAGGAGCTGCGTCAGACGATCGTCGTCCTGGGCGGCAGCGGCTGGTGCGAGCGAGCCGAGGGACTGATATCCGACCGCCTGGACGGCGCGCTCGCCGAGCGCGATGACCGCCGCCTCGACGTCCACCTGCGCAACTGCAGCCGCTGCGTGGAGCATGAGCGCCGCCTCGTGCAGGCGACGGACGCGCTGGTGGGCGGCGTCGGCGGGGGCGCGGCCCGGGGTCCCGCGCCGGCGGGAGAGGCACCACCTTTGGTCGAGGCCCCGCCACCGGACGAAGAGCTTGCGCCGCCCGCGCCCGCAGCCTCGCCTCCAGGGCGCGCTTCCGCGGAAACGGTCGGCGCACCCGCCGAGCCCGCTTCCGCGGAACCGGCGGCGGCGCCTTCACGGTCCGGTGACGAGATCGAGGCGGCCACGGAGGTGCTGGTCGCCCGGCGCACGCGGGGCCAGATTGCAGCCGCGCTCGCCTGGAACTCGCTGATCGGCATCGCGATTCTGCTCACCCTGGCCACGATCGCCCTCACGATCGCCGGGATCCTGGGCGCGCAGCTCTAGCAGCGCGGATCAGTCGCCCAACACGCGCCCGATGGCGTCCTGTGTCGCCCCCAGCCACGACTCGTGATCCGCGGGGTCGGCGGTGACAACCTCCCCGCGGATGTGCCAAATCCGCGACGCCTCGCCCACGATTTGCGCACCCTGTTCGAGCAGCGAGGCATCGACGCTCCCCGCCGCCTCGTAGACGAGCCCGCGCACTGGCGTGTCCACGAGATGCTCGGCGAGCGTCCTCAACCGGGCGCCGTGCAGCTCTGGAGACCCATCCGCCGTTCCCATCAGCCAGCACACCACTGAGACCCCGGAGAGCACCGGCACGACCGTCGCGAGCCGATCCGGATCAGCCACAACCCCCTCGATGCCCGCGCTCTCGAGCTCACCGAGGCGCTCCGCGGAGCGTGTCGTCCCTCGGACCGCGTGCTCACCGGCGAGCACCCGACCGAGCGCCGTCCCGCGGCACCCGCACCCGACGATCATGATGCGTGCCACGCCGCTAGTCGCCGCGGGCGCGCCGGCGCAGCTCTTCGCGCCAGCGCTGGTCGGCCGCCACCTGGTCCCTGATGTCCGCTTCGGTGACCTCGGGGCGGCCCGTCGCGCGGCGGCGCGCGTTCTGCGCCTCGATCATCTGGTCGACGTCGTCGATCTCGAGCTCGGCCTCGACCTCGGGCGAGCGGGTCAGCCGCCAGTCGACCTGCTCGGCGCCCGATCCCGGATACCAGCGGCCGATCGCCAGGAAGATCCCGATCACCACCAGGGATCCGAACACAACGAATGCCGCGAATTCGTCCACGCGGGGCGAGTGTACGCTCCCGGCCCATGCCTGAAGCCGTGATCCTCGACGCGCTCCGCACCCCGGTCGGCCGCTACGGCGGCGTGCTCGCGCCGGTGAGGCCCGACGACCTCGCCGCCCGCGTGCTGGCGGCGGCGGTGGAGCGAAACGGTCTCGACCCGTCGACGGTCGACGAGGTCTACATGGGCTGTACGAACCAGGCAGGCGAGGACAACCGCAATGTCGCGCGCATGGCCTCGCTTATCGCCGGCCTTCCCCAGGAGGTCCCGGGCGTGACGGTGAACCGTCTCTGCGCCTCGGGACTCGAGGCCGTGGTCCAAGGCGCGCGCCAGATTCGCCTGGCCGAGGCCGAGCTCGTGCTGGCCGGAGGCGTCGAGTCCATGTCGCGGGCTCCGCTCGTGATGCTGAAGCCAGAACGCGGCTTTTCGCGCGGAAACGCCGAACTAGTGGATACGACGATCGGCTGGCGCTTCATCAACCCGAGCCTGGCGGCGCGCTACTCGACCGAGTCGATGGGTGAGACAGCCGAGAACGTCGCCGAGCGCTACGGCGTCTCGCGCGAGGACCAGGACGCCTTCGCGCTCGAGTCGCACCGGCGCGCGATCGCCGCTGCCGAGGCGGGCCGCTTCGACGACGAAATAGTGACCGTCGACGTGTCCCAGCCGAAGGGCGACCCGGTCACGATCCACTCGGACGAGGGCCCGCGTGCGGACACGACGCTCGCGCGCCTCGCCGCGCTCCGCCCGGTATTCCGCGAGGGCGGCAGCATCACCGCCGGGAACGCGTCCCAGATCAACGACGGCGCGGCCTGCGTCGTGGTCGCCAGCGAGGCGAGAGCCCGCGAGCTGGGCCGGGAGCCGCTCGCGCGCATCGTGACCAGCGCGTCGGCCGGCGTCGACCCGGCCGTGATGGGGATGGGCCCGGTGCCTTCCACGCGCAAGGCGCTCGAGCGCGCGGGGCTGGAGCCGGAGGACATCGACCTCGTCGAGCTGAACGAGGCGTTCGCGTCTCAGGTGCTCGCGTGCATGCGGGAACTCGGCCTCGACGACGACCGCCTGAACGTCAACGGCGGCGCAATCGCCCTCGGCCACCCGCTCGGCTGCTCCGGCGCCCGGCTGATCGGGACCCTCGCCCACGAGCTGCGCCGCCGTGGCGGCCGGTACGGCGTGGCGACGATGTGCATTGGCGTGGGCCAGGGCCTGGCGGCGGTAATCGAGAACCCGGCCGCGTAATCCTCAGGCGCCGCGCTTGCGCGCCACGACGAGCAGATAGTCGTAGCGGTATTCGGCACCGGTGCCTCCCCTGGTTCGACCGAGCGGCGAACTCGAGGAACTCCCGGTCGAAGGCCTCAGGCGCTCGGGCTGATCCGCCAGTCCGGCGCGGATCGCTACGACCGGTTGAAGTCGAGCTCGTCGCACGCGAGCCAGATCGCCATCCGGGCCGCGCCGGCGGCGTCGCCCCTCAGCGTGTACAGGCGGTGCGCAGACGCGCGCGCCTTCAGGACGGCCGCGGCGTCGTCCTTCCACCACGCCGCCCAGCTCACATCCTCCAGAGCCTCGGGCGACTCCTGGGTCGTACTGGGCGGTTCGCGCGGGTAGGCCTTGACCACGACGAGACCACTCTCTCGCGGGCGGCGCGTTCGTGGCGAGCGGGGCCTCGAACGACGACGGCCGCGCCACAGAGGGCGCGGCCGCAGTCTTGGCTGTCGGTTGCCTACTAGTGGCGCGCGCGCTGCTGGCCGGGCTCGTGCGAGTCCGTCGCGCCGTTGTGGTTGTCGTCCGTGCCCGAGTCGGTCACGTCATTGCCCTGGCCGTTGCCGCTCGAGTCGGTGCCGCCGTTGTGGTTCTCGTCCGAGTTCGAGTCCGTCACCTGCTGGCCGTGGCTCGAATCGGTGTTCCCATCGTGGTTCTGATCCGAGTTCGAGTCGTCTGCCTTCACGCGCTGAGGGTTCTGGTGCTCGCTCGAGTCGCTGTCGCCGTCGCCGTTGTCGTCCGAGTGCGATGCGCCGCCGCCGGTCACGGCGTTGTTCACGTCGCCGTGGTCGTCGTCGTTGTCGTCGGCCTCGTCGTCATCGCCGCCCCCGCCGGGGCCCGAGTTGTCGTCACCGCCGTCGTTGCTGGCCTTGCCGGTCGCAGCCAACGCCTTTCCGATCAGCCCATGATCGAAATCGAGGGCGGCGGTCGCGAACAGCGAGGTGCCCGAGAACAGCACGAGCGCCACGAAGAAGGTCACGAGCCGTCGCGTGAGCGAGAGCTCACTCCCGAGCAGGTCCTCGGGGCCCTCCGCGAGGCGGAGATAGGCGTGAGATGGGTGCGTGGGTTGATTCATCGGCAACTCCCGGGTCGGGTCGAGCTACGGAGCTATAAACCGACGCGGGGCGAAAACTCACGCCACGTGGCGCGATCAAACAACCCGCGTGGGCCCGCGCCGCCCGAAGATGAGCTTCGAGGGAAGTTCCGCGACGAGAGGTTGCAGCATCATCGCCAGCTCCGCGGCGGTCGGCCGGGCGCCAGGATCCTTCTCGAGGCAGGCGAGGATCGCGTCCGACAGCCCGGCCGGCACCGGAAGCGGCCACGGCCGGGGCTCGTCCTCCAGCTGCGGGAAGCGGTCCTCGAGCGGCGCGTCCTCCGCGCGCGAGCGCGGGCGCCGGAACGGCAGCTTGCCGGCGACTGCGTGATAGAGCGTCGCCCCGAGCCCCCAGACGTCGGCCGGGGGCCCGACATCCCCGCGCGGGTTGCACTGCTCTGGCGGCATGTACGCGTTGGTGCCGATGTAGTCGGTGAGCCGCTTGGCGCGCTCGATCGTGCGCGCGAGGCTCAGGTCGATCACGCGCGGCGGGATCCCCATCACCAGGTTGTCGGGCTTGAGGTCGAGGTGAACCCAGCCCTCCTCGGCCATGTAGTGGATGACGGAGGCCACGTGGAGGCCGAGCGGCAGCGTCTGCTCGATCGGGAGCCTGCCGTCGCGCCGGATCAGCCGCTTGAGCGTCGGCCCCTCGAGGTGCTCCACGACGACGTGCGGGTGCGGCCCCTCGATATAGGCGTCGAACGCGCGGAGCAACACGGGATGAGCCAGCGCCTCGAGCGCCTCCATCTCCCGCCGCAGCCCGCGCAGCGCGTACTCCTCCTCCACCAGGTCCGGCCGCAGGATCTTGGCGACCATCACGCTGAAGTGGCGCTCGTCCCAGACCAGGTAGACCTCGTAGCGGTTACCCCCTCCGAGCGCCCTCAGCGTCGTCCTGCCGGGGGCGATCTCATGCCCCTCGGGGAACTTCCATGACTGCTTGTCGGCCACGACCTCCCGCATCTTGCAGAATCAGGAACACATGATCGACTTCGAACTCACTGACGAACAGAAACTGATCCGCGAGACGGCGCACGAGTTCAGCGACAGGGAGCTTGCCCCGCGCGCCCGCGAGAACGACCGCAACGAGCACTTCGACACCGAGCTCGTGCAGAAGATGGCCGACATGGGCTTCCTCGGCGCGATCGTGCCCGAGGAGTACGGCGGCCGCGGGGCCGACTACCTCACCTACGCGCTGATCGTGGAGGAGATTGGGCGGAACGACTCGGCGATGCGCACCGTCGTGTCCGTCGTCACCTCGCTGGTCTGCTCCTCGCTCGTGCGGTGGGGGACCGAGGAGCAGAAGCACCAGTGGCTGCCGCAGCTCTGCTCGGGCGAGGCGCTCGGATGCTTCGGCCTCACCGAGCCCGACACCGGCTCGGACGCCTCGAACTTGAAGACGCGCGCCGAGAAGGTCGACGGCGGCTGGCGCCTGACTGGCGGCAAGATGTGGATCTCGCTCGGGAACTACTCGAAGCTCGCGCTGATATTCGCCCAGACGGACCCGTCCAAGAAGCACAAAGGCTTGGCGTGCTTCCTCGTCCCGACCGACGCCGACGGCTTCTCCTCGCAGGAGATCCACGGCAAGCTCGGCCTGAAGGGGTCCGACACCGCCGAGCTCTCGCTCGACAGCATCGAGGTCGGCGAGGA
Organism: Actinomycetota bacterium; assembly: GCA_046731915.1. GTDB lineage: Bacteria > Actinomycetota > Thermoleophilia > Solirubrobacterales > Thermoleophilaceae > JACVRW01. The sequence continues at coordinate 8,485 of JBKPME010000129.1, read as the reverse complement.
CGCGCTCATGGGCGAGATCGGCCAAGGCTTCAAGATCGCGATGTCCGCCCTTGACTCTGGCCGCTACAGCGTGGCCGCCGGCTGCGTGGGAATCTGCCAGGCCTCGCTCGACGCCTCGATCGCGTACGCCAAGGAGCGCACGCAGTTCGACCGCCCGATCGCGTCGTTCCAGCTCGTGCAGGAGATGATCGCCGAGATGGTCGTGCAGACAGAGGCCGCGCGCGGGCTCGTCTGGCGCTGCGGCTGGCTGAAGGATCAGGGCCGGCCCACCACGACCGAGACCTCGATCGCAAAGTTGTACGCGACCGAGGCCGCCGTGGAATGCGCGAACAAGGCGATCCAGGTGCACGGAGGGTCCGGCTACGTCGACGACTACCCCGTGGAGCGCTATCTGCGCGACGCGCGCGTGACCACGCTGTACGAGGGCACCTCGCAGATTCAGAAGCTGATCATCGGGCGCGCCGTGACCGGCGAGAACGCGCTGGTGCCGTAGGCCATGGCCACCGTGTCCGTGGAGACGCGCGGCGCCGTCGGGCTCGCGCGACTCGACCGGCCCGAGGCGCGCAACGCGCTCTCGGCCGAGCTGATGGAGGAGCTCGCCTCCGTCTGCGAGCGCTGGGACGAGGATCCCGAGGTCCGCTGCATCGTGATCGCCGGTGGCGACAAGTGGTTCGCCGCGGGCGCAGACATCAAGTCGATGGCGAAGCGCACGTTCGCGGAGACGCTTACCTCGCCGTCCGCGCGCTTCTGGCCGCGGCTCGCCGCGTTCCGCACTCCGCTGGTTGCGGCCGTCTCCGGATATGCGCTGGGTGGTGGCTGCGAGCTGGCGCTGGCCTGCGACATGATCGTGGCGTCGGAGCGCGCCGAGTTCGGCCAGCCGGAGATCCTGCTCGGGATCATCCCGGGCGGCGGCGGCACGCAGCGGCTCGCGCGCGTGATGGGGAAGCAGCGGGCGATGGAGCTGGTGCTGACCGGCCGCCGCATCGGCGCAGCCGAGGCGCACGAGCTTGGGATCGTCACGCGCCTGGCGCCTGAGGACGGCTGGCTCGACGCGGCGCTGGAGCTCGCCGCCGAAGTCGCGGAGCGCCCGCCGCTCGCGGCGCGGCTCGCGAAGCAGGCCGTCCTCGCCGCCGAGGAGACTTCGCTGTCCGCGGGCCTCGACCAGGAGCGGCGCCTCTACGAGCTCGCGATGGCTACCGAGGACCGCGTCGAGGGCATGAACGCGTTCATCGAGAAGCGCAAGCCGGAGTTCCGCGGGAAGTGACGATCCTCGGAGTCGTCGGCGCCGGGACAATGGGCGCGGGGATCGCTCAGCTTGGCGCGGCGGCGGGGATGCGGACGCTGTTGCACGACCCGGTTCCGGACGCTCTCGAGCGGGGCGCTGAGCGGGTACGCGGCGGGCTCGCCAAGTGGGTCGAGAAGGGCCGCATCGACGAGGAGGCCGCTTCGCTGCTGGAGCCCGTCGCGTCCCTGGACGAGCTCGCGCCCTGCGAGCTCGTGATCGAGGCGGCTCCCGAGCGGGCCGAGCTGAAGCGCGACCTGTTCGGCGGGCTGTCGATGGTCTGCGGCGACGACGTTGTGCTCGCGACGAACACGTCATCGATTCCGCTGACGTCGCTGGCAAGCGCGGCGGCGCGACCGGAGAACGTGGTCGGCATGCACTTCTTCAACCCGCCGCCGCTGATGCCGCTGCTCGAGGTCATCCGTGCCGATCAGAGCTCCGATGAGGTGGTGGAGAAGGCGATCGAGGTTGGGCGTGCCATGGGCAAGGAGGTCATCGTGGCCGCCGACGGCCCGGGCTTCCTCGTGAACCGCTGCGGGCGCCCGTTCAGCGGCGAGGGGCTGCGACTGCTGCAGGAGCGGGTGGCGACCCACGAGCAGATCGACCGCATCTGCCGGCTCGGCGGCGGCTTCCGTATGGGCCCGTTCGAGCTGATGGACCTGGTCGGGATCGACGTCGGGTTCGAGGTCGCGAAGTCCTTCAACGAGCTCTCGTTCGGTGAGCCGCGCTGGCGGCCGAGCCCGATCCAGGCGCGGATGGTCGCCGCCGGCCGGCTGGGGCGAAAGACGGGGCGCGGGTACTACGAGTACGCGGACGACCGGTCCTACCGTCCGGAGGATCCGCAGCCGCCCTCGTCGGGGACCGCCGAATCGCTTACCGTCGCCATCCTCGGTGACGGTCCAGCGGCGGAAGGGCTGCGGGAGCGTGCCCGTTCGGCAGGCCATGAGCTGAGGGAGGGAGGTCCGCTGGAGCTGGCGGTCGATGCTGGACCACAGCCCCATCCGTCGCCACCGGGAGGCGCGCCGCTCATCGTCCTCTGCGCAGCCCAGAGTCTCGCCGCCCGCGGCGAGCGGGGGGCAGTCGGCTTCCACTTCCTTCCGCCGCTCGACGAGGCCAAGCTGGTCGAGCTCACCCGCCTTCCGACTACGCAGGCGTTCGCGTGCGAAGCCGCCGAGCGCTTCTTCGCCGGCGTCGGCTTCCTCACGGAGTGGGTCGAGGACGCACCGGGGCTGGTGCTCGGCCGCATCGTCAGCCAGCTTGTCAACGAGGCCGCGTTCGCAATCGGTGAGGGGGTCGGCTCGGCGGACGACGTCGACACCGGGCTGACGCTAGGCCTCTCTCATCCGCGCGGCCCTGTCGCGTGGAGCGAGGCGATCGGGCTGGAGCACGTGCTCGCGGTGCTCGACGGCCTCTCGCAGGAGCGCCGCGAGGAGCGCTACCGCGCCGCCCCGCTTCTACGCCGCGCGCGACAGCTCGCGCGCGGGCTTCGCGACTGAGCGGCGCTCGCCCGGGTACCGGGCCGGCATGGACACCGAGCAGAACCCCACGGAGGAGTCACAGGACAGGCCCGAGGAGGGCACGGCAGCCCTGGACGCGGACAACCCGACGCCGCCGGACGACGCGGGACAGCGGGGCGCGGGCATGGCCACCGGTGCCGACGAGGGACTCGACGAGGGAAGCGAGCCCGGCGAGGGCGACGACATCCGCGACGCCGAGCGCCCGTAGGGCGTACTGCAGCCGCGCGCGGCGGCGGGCTCCGGCGTAGCCTTCGTCAGGGATGGCAACCGCCGATGTCACCGTGCTCGCCCTCGGCCGCCGCGGCGCGAGCGCCGCCGAGTACGTCGCGGAGATGCAGCGCCGCCTCGGGAAGCAGGATCGCGTCCGCTTCCGCATGCACGCGATGGGTACGTCGCTCGAAGGAAGCACCGAAGACATCCTGGCCGTGGTCCGCGAGCTGCACTCGGTTCCGCTCGATCAGGGCGTCCCGCGTGTCTACACGGTGCTCAAGCTCGACGAGCGCCGCGACTGGCCGGAGCAGACGCTCGACGACAAGATCCGCAGCGTCGAGGAGCACCTCGGCGGCGACGTGGCGTAGCTGCAGCTTGGCGCCCGCCCGCGATGGACTACGGCTGGACAGGTATCGCGGCCGGCTTGTTCGCGCGTAGCAGCGTCGCCAGGAGAATCACGACCCGCTTCGCGGCGGCGAGGTCCACGCGCTGCGTTTGGGCCGGCGCGCCGCGCGCTGCCGCGAGCGCTGACAGGACAAGTGGCGCCGGCGACCGCGGCAAGCGCGATGGGCGCAACTTTGCGCCATTGCTTCACCAGTGCTCCTTTTCGGCTTACGCAGCTCAGCGCGGGGTTACCGTGCGGAAGAGGGACGGTCGCCCGTCCTGGACGCGCAGGATCGCCACGGGCTTCACCGGCACGCGGCGCCCGGGTGCGTACGAGATCGTCCCGGTGGTCATCGCGAAGCCGCGCGTGGCCGCCAGAGCCCGGCGGATCGCGCCGGGCTCGGCCGACCGGGCGCGGCGAATGGCGTTCACGATCAGCCGCGTCGTGTCGTAGCCGAGGGCGGCGAACGCATTCTCGGGCCGGCGGCCGTATCGCTTGCGGTAGGCGGCGACGAAGCGCCGGATCCGGAGCCTGGGGCTGTCGAGTGCGACGTGGGTCGCGTAGTAGACGTCGTCGGCGAGCGCGCCCGCCTCCTGCCCGATGAGGGGCGTGTCGAAGCCGTCGCCCGAGAGGATCGGTTGCGTCAGACCGGCCCCGCGCGCCTGGCGGACGAGCGGGCCGGCCTCCGAGGGCAGCCCTGAGAAGAACAGGACGTCGGGGGCCGGCTGCAGTGCGCGAATCTGCGCCATCGCCGAGGCGAACTCCCGCTCACCCGAGGCGTATGACAGCCGCCCCGCGATCGTGCCGCCACGCGCGACGAAGCGCTCGCGGAAGAAGCGCGCCAGGGCGCGCGTGAAGTCGGCTCCGCGATCCACGAGCATGAACGCGGACTGCGCTCGGAGGTCGTCGCGAGCAAGATCGGCAATGGCATGCGCCTGCGCGTCGTCGCCGAACGCCGCCATGAACATGTTGCTGCCGACCCGTGCCGGCAGACTCGGAAGGGTGGCGCCCGCCGTCACGAACGGGATGCGTGCGCGCTGCGCGACAGGCCCGGCGGCGAGGGCAAGCGTCGAGTCATTGAGGCCGCCGAGCGCGACCACTCCCCTGTCCTCGATCAGCCTCCTGACCTCGCGGGCGACGGCCCGGGGCCTGCTGCGGCTGTCAGCGGCGACGAGCTTGACCCGGCGTCCCAGGACGCCGCCGCGCGTGTTTATCTGCGCGGCTGCCAGCGCCATGCCGGCCAGGCCGGGTGAGCCGAGCGACTGGAAGCCGCCGGACTCGCTGAAGACGGCTCCGATCCGGATCGGCGCTGGTGTCGCGGACGCGCTCGCGCCGGCGGCGCCGAGCACCAGGAGGGCCAGGATCGCGATGACTGCCGGGGCGTTCCTTGTCGCCAACCGCACGTCCGTGGCAGTATCGCCGACGAACGGAGCTCAGATGCGCCTGGCCAAACTCATCGGCATTCTCGCCCTCGCCCTCGCGCTCGCCGCCGCCGGCTCGGCGGCCGGAGGCGCGAGCGGCCCCTCGGGCGACCCGGCGCAGACGTCCGAGACCCGGATCGTGACCATCGCCAAGGTGCGCGGGCTCGCGTGGTTCGAGCGGATGCGCGAGGGGATCAGGCGCTTTGCCGCCCGGACGGGCGTCGACGCCAGGATGACGGCCCCCGTCGACGCCAGCCCTCGCAAGCAGGCGGCGATCATCCGCCGACTCATCGCCGAGCAGCCCGACGCGATCACGGTCGTGCCAAACTCGCCCCGCTCGCTCGAGGCGGTGCTGGCACGCGCCCGGCGGGCCGGAATCGTCGTCGTGACCCACGAGGCGAGCACACAGCGGAACACCGACGTCGACATCGAGCCGTTCGACAACGCCGTCTTCGGCGCCCATCTGATGGACAACCTCGGGACCTGCATGGGCGGGAGCGGCACGTACGTCGCTTTCGTCGGCCATCGCTCCGCGCAGAGCCACAGGGAGTGGGTGAAGGGCGCCGCCGCACGGGCCAAGGCGAGGTTCCCCGGCATCCGGCGTATCGGCCGCCCGATCGAGAGCCGCGAGGACGCCGAGGTCGCGTACCGCAAGGCCCGGGCCCTGCTTGCCGCGCATCCCGACCTGGAGGGCTTCGAGGGCAGCTCGGCAGTGGACGTCGCCGGGATTGGCCGCGCGATCCGCGAGGCCGGCCGCCAGGACACCACCTGCGTCATGGGAACCTCCACCCCGCGGACCGTGGGCAGCCGCTTGCGCGACGGGTCCGTCGACAAGATCTTCCTCTGGGATCCGGCGGTCGCCGGCCAGGCGCAAGACAAGCTGGCGCTCAGGCTGATCAAGGGGCGGAGGGTCGGGCCAGGGCTCGACCTGGGCCTCCCTGGATACCGGAGCCTCACGCGGATCGCGGGTAGCCCGCACGGACTCCACGGATCGGCCTGGATAGACATCGACCGGACGAACGCTGGGAAGTTCCCTTTCTGAACCGCTACGCGATGTAGCCGGTCCGGCGCAGGAAGCGCTTCAGCGCGCGCAAGTACGCGAATCGGAGCGGCGAGACATCGAAGAGCGAGCGGCGGTCGAGCTCGCCGCGCCGGATCGCCGTCCGCACGATCCGGAAGCCCCGGCGGCAGCGGTCCAGCAGGCACAGGTCGGCCGCAAGCGGCGTGAGCGCGCCCTTCACGAAGGCGGCCTCGTTGCGCTTGCGCACCCGCTCGTAGAAGCGGCGCATGCGGCGCGCGTGCGCGCGGATCTTCCCGGGAAAGTCTGTCGTGACGACCTCGAAGCGGCGCAGGCCGTAGTGCCAGATGCGAATCGGCCGCGGCCCGCACGCCCCGCAGGTGAAGAGGCCGCGGAAGCGGAAGTCGTCCCCCACGAGCTCGATCACGCCGTTGTGGTCGAGGTCGCGCGCAACGAAGCCGCCGCCCGTGTCGAGCTTCGCGCGGCGGTAGGTGTTCGCGGCAGCGTCGTGGCCGTACGCCAGGACCAGCACGCAGCAGCTCGCCCCGCCCGTGAACAGGCCGACGATCGCCTCGGGATCGCCGTCGGCGTTCAGATCGCGCAGGCCGATGTGCCTGCGGGTGAGCGCCGACTCTGTCGGCGTGCAGAACCGCTCACACGGATCGCCCACCGGCCGGTCGTAGAGAAGCTGGCCCGCGCGCGTGATCCTCACGCGGAAGTCGCGGAACTCGTCGAAGCGGAACTCGCCCCGCCCGCGCGTCCGCTTGATGTAGGACAGCTCCGCCGTGACCGTGCCGCTCGTGGCGGTCTCGACCGTGCGCTGCTGCGCCTGCGTCGCGGCAGGCACGAAGAGCGCCAGCGCGACCGCCGCGCTAGCTGGCCAGGCGAACGTCCTCAGGCGTGGTCGCTCGGACACGGTGGTCTCCGTCGAGGAACGGCATCGGCTCGCACATCTCGAGTATCCGCGAGCACGTCCTGAACCCGATGTGCTCCCCGAGCGCCTCCGGGTTCCCCACGTCGGCGGTCACGAGCAGAGGGCGCTGGTCCTCATAGCGCCGGTTGATCACGGCGTAGAGCTGCTCTAGCCGCCACTCGTTCTGCTTCGCCACGGCGAGATCCTCGAGCACGAGGAAGTCCACGCTCCCAAGGAGCTCGAGCAGCCCCAGGTAGGTGTCTTGCGAGCGCTCCTCGTAGGTCGCGCTGATGCGCGCCAGCAGCTCCGGGCCCGAGAAGATCGCGAGCGAGCGGCGCTCGCGCAGGACCTCCTTGGCCACGCACATGGCCAGGCTCGTCTTGCCGCTGCCGATCTCGCCGAAGAAGTAGAGCCCGCGGCCGGTCGCGAGGTTGTCCTCGAGCCGCCGGCAGTACTTCTGCACCTCGCGCACGATCCTTTGGTCGAGGTTCGTGATCGGCCAGCGGTCGAAGTCAACTTCCAAGTAGCGCCGCGGGATCGAGGTGGCGAGCCGAGCGGCGCGGGCGGCCGCGACGCGCTCGCGGCGGCACTCGCACTCGCGCGCCCCGTTGGTCTCCTCGACCTCGATCCAACCGGTCCCGTCGCACCGTCCGTACCGGCAGGGCTCGGTGCGCATGCCGTGCTGGCGAAGGTGCGGCGCGCCCCGTGGAACCATCACCCAAATAAAGCACGCCGCCCGGCTGGCCCGCCGCCGCGTCGGGCGTTCTTCCCCCTTCTTGCGGCTTTCCTCTAGAAAGCAGCTCGTGCCCCTCGACGAGTTCCTTCCGGACTTCCACTGGAACGAGCTGCACTCCACGCACGTGGCAGCGCCGCCCGACGGCGTACTCACCGCGCTTCGCGAGCTGACCTCCCGCGAGGTGCCGCTGCTCGTGGCGCTGATGGCGATCCGGCTCGTGCCCGAGGCCGTCGTGAAGCGAAGCACCGGGCGCCTGAAGCGAAGGCTCGACGCGCCGCTGCTCGACCAGTTCACGGGCAGCGGCTTCGTCGAACTGGCCGAGCGGCCCGACGAAATCGTGTTCGGGGTGGTCGGCCGCTTCTGGACAATCGACGGCGGGCTCGAGCCGGTGAGCCCAGAGGGCTTCATTCACTTCGATGCGCCGGGTTTCGCGAAGGGCGCGATCAACTTCGAGGTGCGGGCATTTGGGGCCAAGACGCTCCTCTCGACCGAGACCCGTATCCAGGCCACGGACCACTCCGCCGCGCGCAGCTTCGGCCGCTACTGGCGAGTGGTGGGCCCACCAAGCGCCGCGATCCGGCGCGCGTGGCTGAGAGCGATCAAGAAGCGGGCGGAACGCAGCGTCGAAACAAAGAATCCTGGCTAGACCCCCTATACGGGGCACTAAGCAGGACGCTTCCGGAAACCGCTCCTTCGCCGCGGCCGTTCTGCTAGAGCGGACCGCGCATGACGATCTCACCGGCGTCCGACGCGAGCACGATCGCGACGACCCCGGCGTGCCCGGCGCTAACCGCGATCGGCAGGCTGTCGGTGCCCAGCCACGCGGCCACGCGCTCGCGGTCAGCGCTGAGCTCGACCCGCAGAAGCCGCGCCGCACCCGCCGGATGAGCCGCCACCGCCCGCCCCGGCAGCGGGGTCCCCTCCCCCCACTCCACGAAGAACGGCAGCGCGGGCTCCGCCGCGGCCTACTCGACTCCGGCCAGCCGCCAGCGCAGGAGCCCGC
>JBKPME010000128.1:0-7344 GCA_046731915.1 Actinomycetota bacterium | reverse complement strand
GTATGGGGGCAGGGCCTGCTCGCCGAGGGCAATAGGGTCGTCCCGTACTGCACCCGCTGCGGCACGGCACTGTCGTCGCACGAGCTGGCGCTCGGCTACAAGGACGTGGTCGACCCCTCCGTGTACGTGAAGTTCCCGCTCGTGGACGAGCCTGATGTCTCGCTGCTCGCCTGGACCACCATGCCGTGGACGCTCGTGCCGCACGCTGCCATCGCCGTCGATCCCGACGTGACGTATGTGCGCGCTCACTACGGCGGCGACACGCTGATCCTCGCCGAGCCGCTCGTCGAGCGCGTACTCGGCGAGGATGCCGAGATCGAGCGGCGCATGCCGGGCTCCGAGCTGCTCGGGTTGCGCTACGAGCCGCCCTTCCCCTACATCACCGACTACGGCGAGCGCGGCCACACCGTCCTGGCCGGCGACTTCGTCTCGATCGAGGACGGCACGGGCGTCGTCCACACGGGAGCGGCCTTCGGCGAGGACGACTTCCGGCTAGCCACCGAGAACGAACTGACCATCCACAACCCCGTCGACTCCGACGGCAGATTCGACGAGCGCACCGGTCCCTTCGCCGGCATGCACGTGCGCGAGGCCGACGCCCACATCGTCCAGGCGCTCGGCGAGTCGGGCCGGCTGTTTCGCGCCGGCGAGTACAAGCACTCCTATCCGCACTGCTGGCGCTGCGACACGCCGCTCATCTACTACGCCAAGAAGAACTGGTACGTCCGGACAACCGAGAGGAAGGACGAGCTGCTCGCGGCGAACGAGTCGATCAACTGGTACCCGGAGCACATCAAGCACGGGCGCTTCGGCAACTGGCTCGAGAACAACGTCGACTGGGCGCTCTCGCGCGAGCGCTACTGGGGCACGCCGCTACCGGTGTGGCGCTGCGCGGAGGACCACGTCGTCTGCGTTGGCTCGCTCGCGGAGATCGCCGAGCGCGGCGGCGAGCCGCCCGAGGACGTGCACCGGCCGTTCATCGACGAGGTGGTGCTCACGTGCGAGGAGTGCGGCGGCGAGATGCGGCGCGTGCCGGACCTGATCGACGTCTGGTGGGACTCGGGCTGCATGCCGTTCGCGCAGTGGCACGCCCCGTTCGAGAACGAGGACACGTTCGCAGAGCGCTTCCCCGCGGACTACATCTGCGAGGCGCTCGACCAGACGCGCGGCTGGTTCTACTCGCTGCTGGCCGTCTCGGTGCTGCTCTTCGGCCAGTCGTCGTACCGGACCTGCCTCTGCCTCGGCCTGATTCTCGATCCCGAGGGCCAGAAGATGTCGAAGTCGAAGGGCAACGTCGTCGTGCCGTGGGACGTCCTCAACGAGCACGGCGCTGACGCGTTCCGCTGGTACTACTTCACCTCGAAGCAGCCCTGGGACGGCTACCGCTTCTCACTCGAGACGGTCGGCGAGTCGGTGCGCCAGTTCCTCAAGCCGCTCTGGAACACGTACGCGTTCTACGTCCAGTACGCCAATCTGGCGGCCGATCTCTCGACTCCGGCCCCCGAGACGGATCTGGACAGGTGGATCCGCTCGCGGCTCTCGGCGACCACCGAGCGCGTCATCGAGCGGATGGAGGACTACGACACGACCTTCGCCGGCCGCGCGATTGCCGAGTTCGTCGACGATCTCTCGAACTGGTACGTGCGCCTGTCGCGCCGGCGCTTCTGGCGCGGCGATGACGCCGCCGCCTTCAGGACGCTCAGCGAGTGCCTGCTCGGCGTCTCGAGGCTGCTCGCTCCGCTCACGCCCTTCGTCACGGACGAGATCTACGACAACCTCGATGGCTCCGAGTCGTCAGTGCATCTCTGCGACTTCCCCGAGCCCGGTCCCCGGGACGAGGAACTCGAGTGGCGCATGCAGGTCGTGCGTGACGCCGTCGAGCTGGGGAGGGCCGCTCGAGGCCACGCGAAGATCAAGGTCCGCCAGCCACTGCGAGAGGCGGTGGTCGTGGCGGCCGACCGTGAGCGGCTCGCCATCGAAGCGCTGGAGCAATTGCTCAAGGACGAGCTGAACGTGAAGTCCGTCCGCTACGTGTCGGAGGCGGACGAGCTCGGCCGCTTCGAGCTCAAGCCGAACTACAGGGCGCTAGGGCCGCGGTTCGGCAAGCAGATGCCGCGCGTCGCGGCGGCGATCGCCGCGCTCGACCCCGCCACGCTCCGGGCGGGTGGCCGCGCCGGGATCAATATCGACGGCAAGGACCACGAGATCGGCCCGGACGACGTGACGCTCGTGCTGCAGCCGCTCGAGGGCTATCAGGTCGAGCGCTCGGGCACGCACGCGGTGGCGCTCAACCTCGAGCTCGACGACGAGCTGCGCCGCGAGGGCCTCGCGCGCGAGGTGGTCCACGCGGTGCAGGCTGCGCGGAAGAACGCCGGGCTCGACGTCGAGGACCGCATCTCGTTGACGCTCGCGGGCGACGAGGAGCTGCTCGCCGCGGCGCGCGAGCACGAGGACTACGTCGCGGGCGAGACCCTTGCTACCTCGCTCGGCTTCGACGGGACGCATGGCGAGGGCGAGAGCGCCGAGATCGAGGGCAAGCGCCTGTCGATCTCGGTTAGGCTCGCCGCGGCATGAAGCTTCCGCCGTTGTTCGACGAGCGCCCCTTCTGGCTGCAGGTCGCCGGCGGCATCGTAGTGCCGATGGTGTTCGGCATGGTCACCGGCTTCGTGCTCAGCTGGAACGAGATCCTCTACTACGTGCTGGCCGGGCCCATCGCCATCGTCGGTGGCTTCCTCGGAGGCATCGAGCACCGCGGTGCGGACGAAGGCCTGGTACGGGGCGCCATTGGCGGCCTCGTGTTCGGCAGCTTCATCCTGATCGGCCTCGAGATCATGAACAGCGAGCCCAAGGCCCACCTGGGCGACCCGCAGGCGGGGCTGGTATTCGTCACAACGCTCGGCGGCGCAATCCTCGGCGCCGCCGGCGGGTCCTGGCGCGCTCGCCAGGAGCGTCGCGTCGCGCTAGGCGGCTAGCGCCGGCGCGATCTCCTGCACCAGCCGGCTCTTCGCCATCGCGCCGATGATCTGGTGCGCGACCTGCCCGTGCTTGAAGAGCAGGAGCATCGGGATCGACATGACGTTGTACTGCGCGGCTGTCTGCGGGTTGTCGTCAACGTTCAGTTTGACGACGCGCAGGTCGTCGCGCTCATTCTGCAGCTCCTCGAGATGCGGCGCGATGATCCGGCAGGGGCCGCACCAGGGAGCCCAGAAGTCGACGAGGACGGGTCGGTCGGCCTCGAGAACCTCAGCCTGAAAGTTGTTGTCGGTGACCTCGTCCAGGTTGCCAGCCACGTGTGCTCCTTGTCACGGTTGAGTCGCTTCAAAAAGTATAGCGACGGGCCCGGCCCGAGCGCCTACCCCTGAAGCGCAGGGCCGGCACCTTCCAGACCGCCTCGAGCGCGATGCGCGCCGTCATCTTCGAATGCCCCTCCCGCCGCTCGCGAAACCGGATCGGGACCTCCGTGACGGTGAAGCCGGCCTGGATCGCCCTGTAGGTGAGCTCGATCTGGAACCCGTAGCCGTCCGCGTGCACGCCCCTCAGGTCGAGCCTCTCGAGCACGCGCCGGTTGAAGCACTTGAACCCGCCCGTGAGGTCGCGCACCGGTACCCCCAGCAGGACCCGGGCGTACCACGAGCCCCCGCGCGAGACGATCCGGCGGAGAGTGCCCCAGTTCTCGACCCCGCCGCCCGGCACATAGCGCGAGCCGAGCACGAGGTCGGCGGCGTCGGCCGCGGCGATCAGGCGCGGAAGGTCCGCCGGGTCGTGGGAGAAGTCGGCGTCCATCTCCAGGATCAGGTCGGCGCCGTGCCCGAGCGCGTCCCCGAACCCGGCGAGGTAGGCGCGCCCGAGGCCCTGCTTCGCCGGCCGGTGCATCACGCGGACCTCGGGGTGCTCGCCGGCCAGCTGGTCGGCGAGGTCGCCCGTGCCGTCGGGCGAGCTGTCGTCGACCACCAGAATCGTGTGCTCCAGGCCGGTCGTGGCGAGCTGCGCCAGCGCTGCGCGCACTATCGCTTCGACGTTCTCCGCCTCGTTGTAGGTCGGGAGGATGAGCCAGGCTCCGCGCAAGGCGGCGCGTAACGTATGCCATAGCGGCGCCGCGGGCATCGACCGCGGCTTGCCAGACTGCGCCAGAATGCGGAACGGCGAGATTGCGGAGGCCTTCGAGGAGCTGGCGAGCCTGTATGAGCTGGACGGCGCGGTCGTGTACCGGGTCGTGGCCTACCGCAACGCCGCGAAGGCGATTCGCGAGGCCGGTGTGTCGGTGGCGGAGTTGGCGAAGCAGGGCCGCGCCGAGGAGCTAGCGGGCGTTGGCAGGACGATCGCGGAGAAGATCGACGCGCTGCTCGAGACGGGGAGCATCCCGTCGGCCGACAAGCTGAAGCAGCGCATTCCGGCCGGCCTAGTCGAGGTCACGCGCATCCCGGGGCTTGGACCGAAGCGGGCGAAGCTGCTCCACGACCAGATCGGCGTGACCACGATCGAGGACCTGCGGCGAGCGGCCGAGAGCGGCCAGCTCAAGGACGTCAGGGGCTTCGGCAAAAAAGCCGAGGAGAACGTGCTCGCGGCGTTCGCGGCCGGCGCCGACGGGCGTCCGAAGGACCGCATGATCCTGTCCAAGGCGCTGCCCGTGGGCGAGGAGCTGGTGGCCGCGCTGCGCGACCATCCCGCCGCGATCCGGGTCGAGCTCGCGGGCAGCGCGCGGCGGCTCTCGGACACCGTAAAGGACCTCGACATCGTGGCCGCGTCGAGCGACCCGGCGGCGCTCGCGGAGGCGTTCACCGGCCTGGGGGCCATCGACACCGTGTCCACCTTCGGGGAGGCCGGAGCCAAGGTCGTCACCCACTCTGGCCTATCGGTGGACCTCCGGATCGTGCCGGAGCAGGCCTTCGGCAACCTGCTCCAGCACTTCACCGGATCCGGCAGGCACAACGAGGCGCTCCGCACCGAGGCGGTGCGCCGCGGATTGCACGTGAGCGAGTACGGCATCGCGGACGACGACAGCGGCACGTCCGAGGCGTTCACGACCGAGGAGGAGGTGTATGAGCGCCTCGGCATGCGGTACATCCCGCCAGAGTTGCGCGAGAACCGCGGCGAGCTCGAGGCCGCGCGCGCCGGCCGCCTTCCCGAGCTGATCGAGCTCGGCGACATCCGCGGCGACCTCCATATGCACACAACGCTCTCGGACGGCCACGCGAGCGTGGAGGAGATGGCGGCCGCGGCTCGCGAGCTCGGCCACGAATACATCGCGATCACCGACCACTCGGCGTCGCACGGCTTCGGCGACGACGTGCAGCCCGATGCCCTCCTGAGGCGCACGGAGGAGATTCGCTCGCTACCTGACCTCGAGATCACCGTCCTCGCCGGCACGGAGACCAACGTGCTGCCCGACGGATCGCTCGACTACGAGGACGACGTGTTGGAGCAGCTTGACTGGGTGATCGCGAGCCTCCACACGTCCTTCCGCCTGTCCGAGAAAGACCAGACGGCGCGAATGCTGAGCGCGATGAACCACCCTCTCGTGGACGCGATCGGACATCCCACGGGCAGGCTGATCGAGCGTCGCGAGGCCTACGCGCTCGACCTGGACCGCGTGATCGGCGCCGCGGTCGAGACCGGCACCTTCCTGGAGATCAACGCGAACCCTGACAGACGCGACCTGAACGACGTGTACGCCCGCGCAGCGGCCGAGGCAGGCGTGACGCTACTGATCGACAGCGACGCCCACTGGCCGGAGACGCTGAGGAACATGCGCTACGGGGTGGCCACCGCGAGGCGGGCGTGGCTGACTCCGGCGCATGTAGGGAACACGCGCTCGTGGGCCGAGCTGGATCGGATGCGGAAGCGCGGCCGGAGCTCCTGAACTGCGGCATTGAGAGGTGTGCGCTGCGTTTCTGGCGCATAGGACCAGTTAGTCAGCACACCCCGCGGGGGGATCCCCTCAATGCGGTCGTTCGCCAGAACCAGGGGCGCGCGGCGAGCCTAGGCCGGCTCGATCAGCCGCAGCCCCGGCAGCCGCAGCAGCTTCGGCGGGCCGAGCGGCGACGTCTTGTCGAACCAGAACTCGACTCCGTCGCGGCCCTCGATCGCGGCCACCGCGCTCGACTGCCTCCGCCAGAGCAGCGCGACGAGCAGGAAGAAGCCCGTGGCCACCACGGGCACCTGTGGGAAGAAGAAGCCGATCACGCCGGTCAGCACCGTGGCGACGGCAACCGGCCAGAGCCGGTTGAACATCACGGCGCCCGGTTCCAGCTCGGGCAGGGAGTTGGTCGAGCGCGCGTCGGCGAGCAGCTTCGCGATCCCCTCCGTCGCCTGAGGGCGGCGCCCGAGCCACAGCCCCGCCAGCACCGCCATGCACCACCAGACCGCGGCCACGTAGACGAGCGTGTTCGTGTCGGCGCGTGTCGCTCCGACCACCGAGACGATCGCGAGCGCTGTGGCCGCCGCGCCGTAGATGAGGACGGACACGCGCAGGAACTCGCGGAACCTCACCGCTCGTCGAGCTCCGCAAGCACCCGCTGCATGCCCTCGATGCCGTCCACGACCAGATCGGCCTGCTCCACGATCTGGGGCGGTCCCTCGTCGGAGCGCACGCCCACGGTCACCGAGCTCTCGAGCGCTCCCTCTTCGACCAGCTCGTGGAGAGCGGCGAACCCGTCCAGGTCGGTCACGTCATCGCCGGCGTACAGGCCCGCGCGCGCGGGCTTTCGCGCGAGCAGCTCGCGTACCGCTCGGTCCTTGCCGATCGGCACGGGCGGGCGGATCTCGAGCACCTTCCGCCCCCAGTGCGTCCAGAGCCCCTCCTTCTCGCCGTCCTCGGCGAGCTGCTTGACGTGTGCATGAGCCGCCTCGTCGTCGGGCGCGCCGCGCCAGTGGAAGCTCATGATCGAGCCCTTGTTCTCGATGCGGACGCGAAGCTTGCGCAGCTCGGGGGTGTCGTGGCTCGCGACGAACCGTTGAACCTCCGGCGTGTACTCGGCGAACTCGGGCAGCATGGTCGCCCGCCCCGCGTTCGGCTCGAGCAGCTCGGCCCCGTGGAGGCCCGCATACGCGATGCCGCCGACCCCGACGAGCCGGCGGACGTCATGCGCGTCGCGACCGGAGATGCACGCGACACAGGCGTAGCGTCGGGAGAAGCGGCCGAGCAGCTGCGAGGTTTCGTTCGGCACGGTGGCGTCGGCCGCCCGCTCAACGATCGGCGCCAGGGTGCCGTCTACGTCGAAGAAGAGAGCAGACCGTGTCGGATCGGCGGTTATGGGGCTTAGGGCCTCCACGACGCGCCGTAGTATGCCCCGGTGCGCCTGGCCGCCATCGCCACCACTGCCGGCGCCTTCTCCGCCCTCATCG
>JBKPME010000127.1:0-5619 GCA_046731915.1 Actinomycetota bacterium | reverse complement strand
TCGAGCTGCCCTCACGGCGCGACGTGAAGAAGTGCGTCGTGACCAAGGAGACGATCGAGAAGGGCCTGAAGCCCACGCTCGTCACCGAGGCCGCGCCCGAAGAGGACACGGGCGAGCAGCACGCCGAGTCGGCCTAGCCCGGCTGCAAACCTTCGTATCGCGTCGTCCTCGGTCGGCCGCGTGCGAAGCACTGCGGCCTCCCTGCGTCCTCGCGCTGCTCGGTTTTCGCTCGGCTATGCCGACTCGGACCGAGTCCGGATAATCGCCTGCGAGACTTCCCGCTCAATGGCCCACGACCGCCTAGAGACGCTCGAGGAACGCACGCGATACGAGCCCTCAGACGTGGAGGAGAGGGTGTTCGCGCGCTGGGAGCGGGCGGGGATCTTTCACCCGGAGCCCGAGGGCACGCCCGACGAGAACTACTCGATCGCCGTGCCGCCGCCGAACGTCACCGGCAACCTTCACATGGGCCACGCGCTCAACGCTTCGATCCAGGATCTGAAGATCCGGGTCGCCCGCATGCGCGGGCAGCGCACGAAATGGATCTTCGGGAAGGACCACGCCGGCATCGCGACGCAGCGCGTCGTCGAGAAGCAGCTCGAGGCCGAGGGAACCTCGCGCGAGGAGATCGGGCGCGATGCGTTCGTCGAGCGAGTCTGGGAGTGGGTGGACGAGTACGGCGGGAACATCTCGCGCCAGTTCCGCGAGCTGGGCGCGTCGCTCGACTACGAGGACGAGCGCTTCACGATGGACCCGGACTACGTCCACGCGGTGACGAGGGTCTTCGTCCATCTGCACGAGAAGGGCCTGATCTACCGCGACAACTACATGGTCAACTGGGACCCGGGATTGCGCACGGCGATCTCGGACCTGGAGGTCGAGCAGCGCAGCGTCGAAGACACGCTCTTCGAGATCGACTATCCACTCGAGTCAACCTCCGGCTCGATCACGATCGCGACCGTGCGCCCGGAGACGATGCTCGCCGACACCGCGATCGCGGTGAACCCCTTCGACGAGCGCTACTCGCGGTTCGTGGGGGAGAGCGCGATCCTGCCGCTCGTCGGGCGTCGCCTGCCGATCATCGCCGATGACTACGTGGACCCGGAGTTCGGCACCGGCGCGCTGAAGATCACCCCGGGCCACGACCAGAACGACTTCGACATCGGGCGCCGGCACGGGCTCGAGGAGGTTACGGTGATCGGGGAGGACGGCCGCATCACCGACGCCGCGCCGGAGCGCTTCCGCGGGATGGAGGCGGACGAGGCGTCGGAGGCGGTGGCGGCCGCGCTGCGAGAGCAGGGGCTGATCTCCGGGACGCAGCCTTACGTCCACGACGTGCCGCACTCGCACCGCTCGGGCCGGCGCGTCGAGCCGCTCGTCTCGCTCCAGTGGTTCTGCGACATGGACCGGCTGGCGAAGCCCGCGATCGACCTGGTCCGCGACGGGCAGATCAAGTTCCATCCGGAGAAGCCCTGGACGGGCGTCTATCTCAACTGGCTCGAGAACATCCGGCCCTGGTGCATCTCGCGACAGCTCTGGTGGGGCCACCAGCTACCGGTCTGGTATCGCGGCGAGGAGACCTACGTGGGCGAGGAGCCGCCGGCCGGCGAGGGGTGGAAGCGCGATCCGGACGTGCTCGACACCTGGTTCTCGTCCGGGCTGTGGCCGTTCGCGACGCTCGGCTGGCCGAAGGCGACCGAGGAGCTGCGCGCGTTCCACCCCACCGACGTGCTCTCGACGGCGCGCGACATCATCTTCCTCTGGGTCGCGCGTATGGTGATGTTCGGGAAGGAGCTCACCGAGCAGGTGCCCTTCACCGACGTGAACATCCACGCGGTGATCCAGGCGCCGGACGGGCGGCGGATGTCGAAGTCGCTGGGCACGGGGATCGACCCGTCGGACCTGATCCACGGCGGGGAGCGCCCGCCCGTCTACGAGGAAGGCGGCGAGTTCCCGGCATACGGGGCCGACGCGCTGCGGTTCGGGCTGCTGGCGATGTCGTCCTCGCAGGACGTGCGCTTCAACGAGGAGCGCGTGAAGCAGGGCCGCGACCTGGCCAACAAGCTCTGGAATGCGGCGCGGCTGATCCTGCTGCGTGTCTCGGACGTCGAGCCGGATCCGACCGCCGGGACGACCGTGGAGGACCGCTGGATCGTGTCGCGGCTGGAGCGCCTGACGGAGCGGGTGACCGAGCTCTACGACGACTTCCGCTTCTCGTTTGCCGTGCTCGAGCTGTACGGCGGCTTCTGGTCCGAGCTCGCCGACTGGTACCTCGAGCTGGCGAAGCCACGGCTGTACGAGGAGGACAACGAAGAGGTCTCCGCGGTGCTCCTGTGGTCGCTCGAGCGCATCCTCCGCCTGTTGCATCCCGTGATGCCGTTCGTGACCGAGGAGATCTGGTCCCTGATGCCCGGCGACGAGCGCGGCCTGCTCGCCGTGGCCGAGTTCCCGGTCGCCGACCGGTCGCGCTTCGACGAGCACGCCGAGCGCGAGGTGAAGCGCATGATCGAGGCGGTGACGGCGCTGCGGCGCTATCGCGACGAGGTCGGAGCGAGGCCAAGCGCGCCCGTGCGCGGCCACCTCGCGGCCGAGGGCTACGACGCGAGCGCGGACCACGTGGCACGGCTCGCCCGCTTCGAGTGGGTGGACGGTGCTGACGCGGACGGCGACGTGGTCGCCACGGTGCCGGTTCCGGGCGGCGGCGTGCAGGTGCTGCCGTCGGAGGCGTTCGACGCGGCCGAGGCCCGACAGCGGATCAAGAAGAAGCGCGCAGGGCTGATCACCGAGATCGAGCGCGCCGAGAAGAAGCTGGCGAACGAGCAGTTCGTGTCCAAGGCCCCGCCGGCCGTCGTGGACGAGGAGCGGCGGAAGCTGGAGGAGTACCGGAAGGCGCTCGCGCGCCTCGAGTCATGAAGTTCGAGCAGGCCGAGGAGTATCTCCTCTCGCTGGAGCTGTTCGGCATGCGGTTCGGGCTCGACCGCATGCATCGGCTGATGACGGTGCTCGGATTGCCGCAGCGGCGCTTCGCGTCGATTCACGTCGTGGGGTCGAACGGCAAGTCTTCAACGGTGCGCTTCTGCGCCGCGATTCTGCAGCGCCACGGGCTGCGCACCGGCAGCTACACCTCGCCGCACCTCCGCTCGTTTCGCGAGCGGATCGAGGTCGAGGAGGAGCCAGTGTCGGAGGCGGACTTCGCAGCGGCGGTCACGCGCGCGGCACAGGCCGCGGAGCTCGTGAACCGCACCGCAGAGCCGGAGGACCACGTGACCCAGTTCGAGGCGCTCACAGCGGCGGCCTACCACGAGCTGGCTCGGCGCGGGGTGGAGGCGGCCGTGATCGAGGCCGGCCTGGGCGGCCGCTTCGACGCGACCAACGTGCTCCCGTCGAAGGTGCAGGTGCTCACGTCGGTGGGCCTCGAGCACACGCGCTGGCTGGGGCCGACGCTCACCGACATCGCCTCCGAGAAGCTCGCCGTTGTGCACGACCACGGGACGCTCGTGGCGGGCGAGCTCGACCCGGAGGTGCGGGCGGTAGCGGATTCTGTGGTCGCGGAACGGCACGCCAGGCTCATTGAGGCGGACCCGATCGACATCCCCCTGCGAGCGGCGGGCGGCTTCCAGCATCTGAACTTCGGCTTGGCGGCGGCCGCGGCCGAGGCTTTGCTCGGTCGGCCGCTGGAGGACGGGGCAGTGAAGGGGGCGGCCGGGGAGACAATCGTCCCGGGGAGACTCGAGGCAGTGGCGGAAGATCCGCTGACGCTCTTCGACGGCGCGCACAACCCGTCCGGCGCGCACGCGCTCGCAGACTCGTTGCCTGAGCTGTTCGGCTCCCGTCGCCCGCGTGTTGCAGTCGTCGGGGTCCTTGAGGACAAGGACGCAGCCGGCATGCTCGAGACGCTGCTCCCTCAGCTCGACCGTGTCGTGTTTACGCGTCCGACGAACCCGCGCGCGCTCTCGCCGGCGACCCTCGTGACCCTCGCCGAGAAACTGGGCGGTCCGCCGGCCGAGACGGTCGCGGGCCCGCAGACGGCTCTGGCCCGGGCGCGCGAGCTGGCCGGCCCCCACGGCGCCGTCCTGGCGACAGGCTCGATCTATCTGATCGCGGACCTGGTCCGCGAGGACGCGGACGCGCGGGCGTCGACCCTGTAGTGCGCCGCGTCGTCAGGGCGGTGCTGTTCGACCTCGACGGCGTGCTCGTAGAGTCGCGCGAGGCCACCGAGCGTGTTTGGCTCGAGTGGGCGGGGAGGCACGGGATCGGCGTCGAGGAACTGCGGGAGGCGATGCACGGGGTGCGTTCGGTGGAGGTCGTGCGAGCACTCCGGCCGGAGCTCGACGCGCTGGCCGAGTCGGGCGCGATCGAGCGCGCGCAGGTCGAGGACGTGCGTGGGCTGCGGGCGATCCGCGGGGCGGCCGAGGCGCTCGCGGAATTGAAGGAGGATCGGATCGCCGTAGTCACGTCGGCCACACGACCGCTCGCGGAGGCGCGCCTCACAGGCGTCGGGATCAAGCCGCCGGCGGTGATGGTGTACGCCGACGACGTGTCGCGCGGCAAGCCGGACCCGGAGGGCTACCTGACCGCGGCGCGGCAGCTCGGCGTGGAGCCGGGGCAGGCGCTGGTGGTGGAGGACTCGCCGCCGGGCATCGAGGCGGGCCGCGCGGCCGGGGCGGCGACGGTAGCGGTTACGAGCACGCATCCTGCCGCGCAGCTCACGGCGGCCGACGTGGTGATCGAGACGCTGGAGGAGCTGCCGGGCGTGCTGGCCGAGCGCTTCAATGCCGCCGCGGTGCTGCTGACGAACGACGAGCGTTGAGGAAGGGTCCTTGTCGAGTTAGCCGTGTATTACGCGGCTAGTCAAGCACCCGGCGCGCAGCAGGTCGATCGGGTCGCGAACCGCGGGACCCGCTTCCACCTGCGACGATGCACTCGGTATGGACGGCGATGGACCTCACTTTGGGGCGATGATCGGGCTCGTCGCCCTGGTGGTCGCCACGGTGATTCTCGTGTTCTTCGGCATCGGCTACGCGCTCGGACGGCTCTTTCTGTAGACGGCGCCAGTACACTCGCGCCTTTCATGGGCCTGTTTGCCTTGTTCGGCATCGAAAACAGCGGGCTGGCACTGGCCGTCAACCTGCTTCTGCTGTTCCTCGTCGTGATCTGGCTTGCGCTGGTCTACTGGACCTACAGCGACGCACGCCGCCGGATCGCGGACCCGATGCTGGTCGCGTGCGCCACGGCGGCCTCGCTGTTCCCATTCATCGGGACGATCGTCTACCTGATCGTGCGGCCGCCCGAGTACCTCGAGGACGTGCGCGAGCGTGAGCTCGAGATCGCGGCCGCCCAAGCGCGGCTCGCGAACCTGGAGCACCAGCACTGCCAGTACTGCGGCTTCGAGATCGAGAGGACCTTCCTCCGCTGCCCCAGCTGCCTGCGCCGGCTGAAGGAGCCGTGCGGCGTCTGCGGGAAGCCGCTCGACCCGCGCTGGAAGATCTGCCCATACTGCGAGGCAGAGGTGGGCCAGGCGCCGGAGGGCACGAGGCGGCGTCCGCGCCGCGCCGCCGCCGGGGCGGTGCCGCCGCGGCAGGCCGCTCCGAGGCCTCGCCAGGGCGGCACGTCCGAGAC
>JBKPME010000126.1:0-21709 GCA_046731915.1 Actinomycetota bacterium | reverse complement strand
GTCCTGAAGGCGGCACGGCCGGCATTCCTGGAGGGGGCGGGGATCGAATGCGACCGACCCCGCGCTTCCGCTCCTCGTCCAATCGCTACAACTGCTCCGAATGCTCGAACTGCTCGCCGGCGACACCCTCGGTCCCGATCTGCGGGCGATCGTCGCCGCTCGGCTACACGCCACGATCCGCCTCATATCTGTCAAGGCTCGCCGAAGCGGATCGACCGACAGTCGACCGTGATTCAGCCTCCGCGAGCGCGCCGCGTGGCTGCCGAGATCGTCTTGCCGATGTAAACCACAGACAAGACGAAGAAGGCAGCCCCGATAACCGCCCGGACCTGGTCCTCATCGACGGGTGCGCGCTTCGCCAGTGGCTCGGAGATGCCGTCCGCCACCTTCTCTCGCCAGCCTTGCAGACCGGTCTGGCCAATTTCAGTAGCGGTAGACACGTCGCCCTCCAGTTTCGCCGGTGGTGTCACTGGCTGTTTGCCCGTCGCCGGCGCGCGCACACACCCTAGGTTCGTGTGGGCCGGCCGATTGCCGGCACCGGCGGCATGTCTTCCAGCCACCGCATCACGTGCAGGTCCAGGCTTCGGGGCAGGAAGATGTCGTTGCTGTGCTCGACGGGGGTGCCTTCGGCTGTGCAGGTTGTGTGGTCGATTTCCAGGGCGGCTACTGGTTCGTCGACCTCGAGTGCTTTTCCGATGCGGTCGCGCCTGGTTAGCACGCGGGCGATTATGTGCGCGCGCGTGTAGGCGACGGGCACGCCTTGCTTCAGCAGGATGTCCAGGACCATCTCGCCCTTTTCCAGCGTGGCTTTGATTCGGGGGGCGGATGGCAGCTCTACCGAGGGGTGCACGACGTCGCGCATCCATGCTCCGGGCTCCCCGTCCATCAGCATCACTCGCGTAACCTGGATCGCGGCGGCGCTCGGCTGGAGGCCGAATATCTCGGCCGTCTCGGGCCGAAGAGGACGCTCCTCTACGCGCAGGTCACCTACCTCCAGCTTCACCCCGCGGTCGCGCGCCAGCGTGCTGTAGCTGACCAGCTTCTCCAGGCCCTCGTCCAGCGACGTCGACACCGCTCGGCCAACGTACGTCCCGCTCCCCTGTCGTCGCACGATTTCGCCGGTGTCCTCCAAGCGCTGAAGAGCAGTGCGCAGCGTGCCGCGCGAGATTCCCAAATGGGCTGAGAGCTCCTGCTCCGGAGGCAGTCGCTCGCCCGGGCGGTGGCGGCCCGTGGCGAGCCAGTTCCGGATCGCCTCCTCAGCTATGTCGACCAGTGAGGGCTTGCCTTCGGGCTCCGTTTGGGGAGAGTCGGCTCTGATCGCCATCCGCACCTTCGATCCTAGGTCAGAAGAGCCCGACCGTTCTACCTTCCTGGTCGATGTCCACGTTCAGGGCCGCGGGGGACTTTCCGAGGCCCGGCATCTGCTGGATGTCTCCCGCCAGCGGCACCAGCCAGCCGGCGCCGGTGTACGCGCGGATGTCGCGCACCGGGAACTCGAAGTCCTCCGGCGCGTTCAAAAGCGTCGGGTCAGCCGACAGCGACAAATGCGTCTTGGCCATGCAAATCGGCAGCTTGTCGAGGTCGTCGTCGTGGTACTGCTTCATCTTCCGCCGGGCGTCCAGGTAGAAGACCACATCCTTCGCCCCGTATACCTTCCGCGCGACCTTGCAGATCTTCTCCTCGATCGAGTCGTCGTCGTCGTAGATCATCTGGAAGTCGTTCGGCTGCTCGGCCGCCTCGGCGACCGCCTCCGCGAGGTCGGCGACGCCCTCACCTCCGCGTGAGAAGCCGTCGTTCTGCTCGGCGCCGAACGCGCCCGCCTCCAGCGCGAGCTTCTTGACGAGCTCGACCTCCTCGTCGGTGTCGCCGGGCCGGCGGTTCACCGCCACCACGCACGGCAGACCAAACGCCTTCACAATCCCCAGATGGCGGCGGAGGTTCGCCGCGCCTTCCTCAACGGCCGCGAGCGCCTCCTTCGCATCGGCGCGCGGGTCGTCCTCCATCCCGCCGTGGTGCTTCAGCGCGCGCACCGTCGCCACCAGGACCACGGCCGAAGGCTTGATGCCGCCCTTCCGGCAGACGATGTCGAAGAACTTCTCCATCCCCATGTCCGACCCGAAGCCGGACTCGGTGATCACGTAGTCGCCGAGCTTCTGGCCGATGAGGTCGGCGACCAGCGAGGAGTTCCCGTGCGCGATGTTCGCGAACGGTCCGCAGTGCATCAGGCACGGCTGGCCTTCGAGCGTCTGGATGAGATTCGGCTTCAGTGCGTCCTTCAGCAGCACCGTCATCGCGCCCGCCGCGCCGAGGTCCTCGGCGGTCACCGGCTTGCCGCCATCGTAGGAGTGCGCGACGGTGATTGCTCCGAGCCGCTTCCGCAGGTCGTGCAGGTCGCGCGACACCGCGAGGATCGCCATCACTTCCGAGGCGGCGGTGATGTCGAAACCCGTCTCGCGCGGGTAGCCGTTCGCCCGGCCTCCTAGGCCGAGTGCGACGTGCCGCAGCGCGCGATCGTTCATGTCCAGCGCTCGCTTCCACCCCACGCGCAGCGCGTCGATCTTGTGCGGGTTCTGGTGCAAGATCGACGCGTCGAGCAGCGCCGCCAGCAGGTTGTTCGCCGCGCCGATCGCGTGGATGTCGCCGGTGAAGTGAAGGTTCAAATCCTCCATCGGCACGACCTGAGTAAGCCCGCCGCCGGCGGCGCCGCCCTTGATGCCGAACACGGGCCCGAGCGACGGCTCGCGCAGGCAGAGCAGCGGGTTCTTGCCGATGTGGCCCAGTCCCTGCGTGAGACCGACGGCGGTGGTCGTCTTCCCCTCGCCCGCCTTCGTCGGAGTCACGCCGGCGACGCAGACGATCTTCGCGTCCGGCTGGTCCGCCATCCGGTCGATCACGTCGAGTGAGATCTTTGCCTTGTAGCGCCCGTACGGCTCGAACTCGTCCGGCGTCAGGCCGGTGCGCTCGGCGATGGTCTCGATCGGTAGGAGTTCGGCCTCTTGCGCGATCTCGAGACTGCTCTTCATGGGGGCTCCTTCTGTGTGCGTCATCAGTGACTCACCGCCGCTGCGGCGAGCTCGGATACGAGCTTGTCCTCGTAGAAACGCTCGAGCCGGAACGGTTCGATCAGCTCCGGAGTCTTACCTGTGGCCGCCAGCTCCGCCAGCGTCTTGCCGACAATCGGCGCTGCCTTGAATCCGTAGGTCCCCCACCCGGAGCTCACGTGAAAGCCCTCGACCTCGGTCTTGCCGAGGATCGGCGAGTAGTCGGGGCTGAGGTCGCACAGCCCGGCCCAGCTCCGCAGGATCCGCGCGCGCTCCAGCTGCGGGAACAGCTCGAGCGAGTGCCGCGAGACCTCCTGCAGGAAGTTCAGCGTCCCCTGCATGCGATACGTGGTCCAGGGTTCGATCTCCGCGCCCATCAGGAATTCGCCGCGGTCGGTCTGCGAGATGTACACGTGCATCTGCGACGAGACGATCACAACATCGAGCAGCGGCTTCATCGGCTCGGTGACGAGCGCCTGCAGGATGTGCGTCGTGATCGGCATCTCGACGCCGGCCATCTTCGACACGAGCGAGCTCCAGCCGGCGGTGCAGTTGAGGACAACGGGCGCGCTGATGTCGCCGCGGTTCGTTCGCACTCCCGTCACGCGGCCATTCGAGCGGTTGATCCCGGTGACCTCCGTGTAGGGGTGGATCTCGGCGCCCTGGCGGTCCGCTCCGCGGGCGAAGCCCCAGACGACGGCGTCGTGCCGGATCACCCCTCCCGGTGGGTGGTAGAGCGCTCCCTGGATCGGCCAGACCGCGTCCGGGTTGTGCACCTGCATCGCCGGCGCCAGCTTCGCGATCTCGTCCGGGTAGATGAGCCGCGAGTCGATTCCATGAAGGCGGTTCACCTCCGCGCGGTTCGCCATGACGAACATCGCGCGGTCGGAGTGCGCCAGGGTGAGGTGGCCGTTCTGCGAGAAGAGCAGGTTGAAGTTCAGCTCTGCGCTGAGGTTTTCGTAGAGCTTCACGCTCTCGTTGTAGAAGCGGGCCCCCTCGGGGGTCTTGTAGTTCGAGCGCAGGATCGTGGTGTTGCGGCCGGCGGCGCCCGAGCCGATGTAGCTCTTCTCGAGCACCGCGACGTTCTTCATGCCGAAGTGGTGACCGAGGTAGTAGGCGGCGGCGAGGCCGTGCGAGCCGCCGCCGATGATCACGACGTCGTAGCTGTCGTTCAGCTCTGGGCGCTTCCGCCACATGCGGCGAGTGCGGAAGAGGTCAAGCATCGGGCGCGCTCCCGTCGGAATCGAGCGCCGGACCCGCTCCGTCGGCGGATGCGGCGGAAGCGTCGAGCGGAGGCAGGGCGTCCACGCCCACCGGACCGCCGCCCAGGTGACCGGCGGCGTCGGCCACCGTCGTCCACACGTACTGGCCGAGCGCTGCGCCGAACAGCATCAGGTAGCGGTCGGGCGCCTCGCACAGGATCGCTCCGCCGGTGCGGGCCACGGAGCCGGGGCGCCAGCCGTGCACGGGCGTGACCTGCGGGCGCAGGTCGATCGCCGTGAAGCGGGCGAAGACCTCACGCGCGAGTGGGCCGAGAATCGTCATCGCTCCCTGCGCGGCGGTGATGTCGATTACGCTTGCGAGACCGTTGGCGTCCGCGGCTGACGCGGTGAGGGAGTCGCGGAACGCCACGGTATCCGCGGCGGAGCAGAGCACGACCGCCCGGGTGGGCGAGTAAGGGCACCACCACGCGCCGTCGGCGCGGAGAGCCATGCCCAGTTCGAGCTCGCGCCCGGTGATGGCGGCAACGTCGCCCTGCACCTCGATCTTGCCCGTGTGCGACAGGTCGGCGAATCCGACGACCGAGAAGTCCTCGCCCGGGAACGAAACCGCGACCTCCCAGCCGGCGCGATTCTCGAAGGTCGCGCCGGCCGCGGCCGCGCCCGGCTCCATCGGGCTCTTCGCCACCGCGCCCGGCCCAGGCGAGAGGAACGCGAGCGAGCTCATGAGCGCAGGATCTCCCCGTCGGGGTCGTAGAAGGGGCGCGTCTGCACCTCGCCTTCCACTCGCATGTCCTCGTCCGAGATCAGAATGCGCGCGCCGTCCTTCGCGAGCGAAGCGGGCACCCACGCCATGCCGATCACCTGGCCGAGCTGCTCGGAGTAGCGCGCGCTCGTGACCTGGCCCATCGGGCTGCCGTTCGACGGCATCACCACCGCGCCCTCGGTCGGCACGTGGCCGTTCTGCAGGGTGAACCCGACCAGCGCGGTCTCGGACGGCTCGTCCTCGTAGTGCTGCAGCGCCCACTTGCCGATCCAGTCCTGCTCCTTGTCGAGCTTGACGATCCAGGGCATCGCGGCCCCGAAGGGGTTCGACTCGGAGTCGGTGTCCTGCCCGACCAGGATGTGCATCTTCTGGAGCCGGAGCAGCCGCTGCGGCTCGAGCCCGAACGGCGTGATCCCGAACGGCTTCCCGGCGGCCATCAGCTGGTCCCACAGGTGCTCGCCCTGCGCGGCCGGGCAGTGGATCTCGTAGCCCACCTCACCCACGAAGCCGATACGCAGGATCAGGCTGGGCACGCCGGCCACCTCGGCCTGCTTGCCGTCGAGGTAGGTGAATCCCTCGGCCGAGCAGTCGAGCTCTGTGACGTGGCCCATGATCTCGCGCGCTCGGGGGCCCGCGAGGTTCACGGCCGACAGCGCCTGCGTGATGTCGGTGATGTGCACGTCGAGCTGCCAGTCGGCCAGCCACCAGGTGAACCAGTCGTAGATCGCGCCCGCCCCGCTCGAGGTGGTGGTCACGTAGAAGCTGTCGTCGTCGAGCCGGCAGATCGTGCCGTCGTCCATCACGCGGCCGGAGTCGCTCGTGATCACGCCGTAGCGGATGCGGCCGGGCTTCAGGTTGGAGAAGCGGTTCGGGTAGAGGCGGTCTAGGAACTCGCCCGCGTCCGGCCCGCGCACAATCAGCTTGCCGAGCGTGGAGACGTCGATCAGCCCCGCGGCCCTGTGCACCGCCATCGCCTCGCCCATCGGGTCGCCGTAGTCGTAGGCGCGGCGCCAGTCGCCGGCCCACATGACGTTCGCGCCGAGCTCGCGGTGGCGGGCGTGGATCGAGCTGCGCTTGGCCGGCTCGAACGGGCGGCCGGCGAGCGCGCCCATCGGCACCGCGTGCCAGGGCGGGCGCGCAGTGGTGGTGCCCACGTCGGCGAGGCTCGTGCCGGTCTCCTTCGCCATCAGCCGCACCGCAGGCAGCTGGCACATGCGCCCCTGGCACGGGCCCATCGTCGTGGTCGTGTAGCGCTTCGAGAGCTCGATCGAGTCGTACCCCTCCTCGACCGAGAGGTGGATGTCCTTCGCGGTCACGTCCTCGCAGAGGCAGGCGAAGCACTTGCCCTTGCGGTCGCTCGTAACGGGCGGCGGCACGGCCACGGGCGGCGACCATCCCTGCGGGCGAAGCGCCTCGCGTTCCGCTTCGGCACGCGCGCGTGAGTCGTCATCGCCTAAGCCGAGCGCGTGTACGGCATCCGCCCCGGCCAGCGCGCCGGAGAGCTCCGCCACCTCGAGCTCACCGTGGCCAGTCAGCTCGCCCGCCACGAGCACGCCCTCCGGGACCTGCGAGAGCGCGAAGTGCCCGTGCGACTCGTCGTACGCAGTCGTCGCGCCGGCCTGCGCGACCAGCGACGTGGCCGGCGCGCTTCCACCCGACACCACAAGCAGGTCGCAGGCCACAGTGCGCCCGCCGTCGCCGGGGCCGGGCCGGCCGAGCACCGCGCCCTCCACGTGGCTCCGGCCGCGCGCCTCGAGGACCGTCTGGCCGCGCATCAGGTCGACGTTCATCCGCTCGAGCGCGCCGGCCGGCCCGCCGCTCACGTGTTCACGGAGATCGGCGACGCAGCAGACCTCCACGCCCGCTTGGAGCAGGGCGAGTGCCGCCTCGAGTCCCCGGTCGTCGACGGTCGCGACCACGGCGCGCATGCCGGGCTTCAGCGCGTACATCGCGATCAGCCGGCGGACTCCACCGGACAGCATCACGCCCGGAAGGTCGTTGCCCGGGAACAGCAGCGGCTGCTCGATCGCGCCGGTGGCATACACCTGCTGCCTTGCGCGCACCTGGTGGAGCGTGCTGCCCTGCCAGACTGGGACGAGACCGTCGAAAGTGCCGAGCGCGGGCGCGTTCGCAAGTACCTCGACGCCGACAGCCCTCACGCGCGCGGTGAGCTTGCGCGCATGCTCCACGCCGCCCTCGGCGAGCAGGCGGCCGCCGGGTTCGGGGCCCTCGTCGGCAAGCACCACGTCGGCCCCGAGTTCCGCCGCCGCCGCCGCTGCGCTCAAGCCGGCGGCCCCACCCCCGATTACGAGCACATCGGCGTGACGGCGGCGATACTCGGTGCGCCACTCGCGCTCGGGCTGCGACCTGCGCAGCTTCCCGAGCCCGGCGGCATGTCGAAGGACCTTCTCGTAGAGCGGCCAGAGACGACGAGGCCTGATGAAGGTCTTGTAGTAGAAGCCAGGCGGCGTGAACGGGCCGCCGAAGAGGTCAGTCGCCCGCATCGAGTCGAACTCGAGCGACGGCGAGGCGTTCATGTGCTCGACCCGCATCCCCTCACGCAGCGGCTCGGTGCACGCGCGCACGCCGGGAGCGCCGTCGACGGCGACCAGGCAGTTGGGGCACTGGCCGGCGCAGCAGAGGAGGCCGCGACGGCGGTGATACTTGAACGAGCGCGAGAAGGTGCGCTGGCCGGAGGCGAAGAGCGCCGACCCGATCGTGTCCCCCTCGAGGCCGGTTACGTCACGGCCGTCGAACGTGAACGTGACCTCGGTGTCGCGCTGGATGCGCTCGCCGCGCTGCTCCGGCAGGCGGGGTGCGCCCCCGGAATCCAGGGTCATGCCCCGACCCCGCTGCCGTCCCCGCCCGTGGCTGCCGCGCCCGCAGTGTCCGGCAGGGCCGCGCCCTCCCCGAAGACCTGCTCGACCCGTGCGGTCCAGCGTACCTCGTTCGTGCGTGTGTCTCGCTCGGCGACGAACCACTCGCCGCAGCCGGAACGGTGCAGCCACCACTCGCGTTGCACGCCCGCGACGTTGTCGCGGAAATAGTTGTACCGGCCGAGCTCGCGGAGGCTCGGCGCCTCCCTCGGGCGCGGGTTCAGCTCGCCGCCAAACGCGAAGTCGGTGACCTCGCGAACGCCGCAGTTAGGGCACGTGAGTACGTAAGACATCGATCAGTCGCGGGGGCCGCTGGGCGAGCCGACATGGGGCCCTGCGCCAGACTAAACAAATTTGTCCAACGGATCAACCACCCGGCGCGCCCGGGATCCAGCTTGTTCCAGCCAGTGGAACTCGGGCCATCGCGGCCGCCTCCACCGTGAGCGCCACGAGGTCCTCGGGCTCCAGGTTGTGGAGGTGAGATTTTCCGCAGGCGCGGGCGAGGGTTTGCGCTTCCAGCGTCATCGTTCGCAGGTAGTTCGCCAGCCGGCGGCCGCCCAGCTCCGGGTCGAAGCGGGCGGCGAGGTCGTCTTCCTGCGTAGAGATGCCGGCGGGGTCCTTGCCCTCGTGCCAGTCGTCGTAGAAGCCGGCCGAGGTGCCGAGGTCGGCGTAGCCGTCCTCGAGCTCCGGCGAGTTATCGCCCAGCGCGATCAGCGCCGCAACTCCGATCGAAACCGCGTCGGCGCCGAGGGCCAGCGCCTTGGCCACATCGGCGCCGTTGCGGATTCCCCCCGAGACGATCAGCTGCACCTCGCGGTGGACGCCGAGGTCCTGCAGGGCGTCGACGGCGGGCCGGATGGCAGACAGGGTCGGGATGCCGGCGTGCTCGATGAAGACGTCCTGGGTCGCGGCGGTGCCGCCCTGCATCCCGTCCATCACGACCACGTCGGCGCCGGCCTTCACCGCGAGGGCGGTGTCGAAGTAAGGGCGCGTCGCGCCGACCTTGATGTAGATCGGCTTCTCCCAGTCGGTGAGCTCGCGGAGCTCGCCGATCTTGATCTCGAGGTCGTCGGGGCCGGTCCAGTCGGGGTGGCGACAGGCGCTCCGCTGGTCGATCCCCTTCGGCAGGTCGCGCATCTCGGCGACGCGGTCGGAGATCTTCTGGCCCAACAGCATCCCGCCACCGCCCGGCTTCGCGCCCTGACCGACCACTATCTCGATCGCGTCGGCGCGCCGGAGGTCGTCCGGGTTCATCCCGTAACGCGAGGGCAGCAGCTGGTACACGAGCACCTTCGAGTGGCCGCGCTCCTCCTCGGTCATGCCGCCGTCGCCCGTGGTCGTGGAGGTGCCGACCATCGAGGCGCCGCGCCCCAGTGCCTCCTTAGCGGGCCCCGACAGCGCGCCGAAGCTCATCCCCGCAATCGTGATCGGGATGTCGAGCGTGATCGGGCTCTGCGAGGAGCGCGCCCCGAGCGTCACATCCGTGTCGCAGCGCTCGCGGTAGCCCTCGAGCGGATAGCGCGACATGCTCGCGCCGAGGAACAGAAGATCGTCGAAGTGCGGCACCGGGCGCTTCGCGCCGAAGCCACGGATGTCGTAGATGCCCTCGCGCGCGGCGCGCTGGATCTCGTGGATCACGTCGCGATTGAAGATCGCGCCCTCGCGCAGCCCCGGCCGCCAGCCGCGGCCGGCGGAGCGGCGCTCGACGTCGTCGCGTGCCTTGCCGAGTGTGTCGAACTCGGTCATGGGGTCAGACCCCTTGAGTCGACCCTTGTCAAGGGGTCTGACCCCTTGAGTCGGGGCGGCTTAGATCCATCAGTAGGCGCCCGCGTTGTCGACATCGAAGTTGTAGAGCTTCCGGGCCGAGCCGTAGCGGCGGAAATCCCCGACCGAGGCGTCCACCTCGGCGCGCTCCAGCAGCGCCGACAGCTCCTCCACATGCTCGTCGCGCATCTCCTTCTCGACGCAGTCGGCGCCGAGGTCGGCGACCTTGCCGCGCACGTACACGTGCGCCTCGTAGATCGAGTCGCCGAGCGCCTCGCCGGCGTCGCCGCAGATCACGAGCGTGCCCTTCTGGGCCAGGAACCCGCTCATGTGGCCGACCGAGCCCTGGACCACGATGTCCACGCCCTTCATGGAGATCCCGCAGCGCGCGGCGGCGCTGCCGCGGATCACGACCAGGCCGCCGCGCCCGGTCGCGCCCGCCGCCTGCGACGTGTTCCCATCCACGATCACCGCGCCCGACATGATGTTCTCGGCGCAGCCCACCCCCACATTGCCGTGCACCCGAACCGTCGCCTGCTTGTTCATCCCGGCGCAGTAGTAGCCCGCGTGGCCTTCGATTTCGACCTCGATGGGGGCGTCGATGCCCACGGCCAGCGCATGCGCACCGCGTGGGTTCAGGACGCGCCAGTGTCGCGGCGACGAATCGTCGACCGCGTGTAGGGCGGCGTTCAGCTCACGCAGCGGCGTGACCGCAAGGTCGAACTCGGCGGCCTCGAGGCCACTCTCGACGGCCATCAGACGGCTGCCCGCTCCCAGCTGTAGACGCGCCCGGGCTCGGGCTCCCATGTCCGCGCGCGCTCTGCGCCGGGCAGCACGGCGATCGCTCGATACTCGGACGCCATCGCGACCCAGTCGTCGGTTTCGGCCATCACGGCCGGCTTGCAGGCGATCGGGTCGCGCAGCACCGCGAAGCCGTCGATCGTCCCCACAGCGAAGGTGTAAAACCCGTCCAGGTCCTCGAGGCAGCCCTCCAGCGCCTGCTCCAGCGAGGCGCCCTCGCGCAGCCGCCAGGTGAGGTAGCCGGCCGCCACCTCCGAGTCGTTGTCGGTCTGGAACTCGATGCCCTCGCCCCGCAGCCGCTGCCGCAGCCGGTTGTGGTTCGACAGCGACCCGTTGTGAACCAAGCACAGGTCGAGCCCGGTCGAGAACGGGTGCGAGTGCTCGGTCGTCACGCGACTCTCGGTGGCCATCCGGGTGTGGCCCAGCGCGTGCGAGCCGGACATCTCCGCCAGCCCGAAGCTCTCGATGAACTCGCGCGGCGGACCGGCCTCCTTGAAGATCTCGATCGCCTGCCCGGCGCTCATCACTCGGAGCTCCGGGTAGCGCTCGTGGAGCCAGGCCTGCGCCTCATCAGCCTCCGTCTCCACGACGATCACCGCGTGCGAGCCGCGCGGTTCCGGCTCGCCGGCGCCGAACGCCGCATCCAGTGCCGTGCGCACAGCCCCCCAATCCTGCGCCGGGTCGGGGCTGAAGAGCGCCACCTTCGACGAGCCCGACGGCGCGGGGTCGCGGTAGACCGCGACGCCGGCGCTGTCCGGGCCGCGGTCTGACAGCTGGAGGAGCATGTCGCCGAGATGGCCCCCGAGCCGCTCGCTCACATCAAGTGATTTGGAGAAGAGTCCTGCGATTCCACACATTGCGCGAGCCTCCTAGGGCAACCGAGTGTAGGTAGGCCCCACCCCCGAACCCATGGAGAATCGCTGAACAATTCGGGTCCGGGATATGTGCGATCTCCACATTGGCCCTATGGGCAATTACGGATAGCTTGCGCAGCATGAGCGTGACCGAAGCTTTCACCGCGCCGACCTCGCGCGAGGACGTCGAGCGCTATATCGGCGAGCACGACATCGAGTTCCTGTTCGCCCAGTTCGTGGACATGCACGCCAAGCCGAACGCCAAGCTCGTGCCCGCGAGGCATTTCGACTCACTGATGGACGACGGCGCCGGCTTCGCCGGGTTCGCGGCTGGCGCGATAGGGCAGGGCCCGCACGACCCCGACCTCGCCGCGATGCCGGACGTGCGCAGCTTCACTCCGCTCCCCTGGAAGCCCGGCGTGGCGCGGCTCGCCTGCGACGTGCACGTCGAGGGCGAGGAGTGGCCGTACTGCCCGCGCACCATCCTGCGCCGACAGCTCGACCGCGCGCGCGACCTCGGCTACGAGTTCATGGTCGGCGCCGAGCTCGAGTACTTCCTCGTGCGCGAGAAGGAGGACGGCTCGATCGAGGTGGCCGACCCGCTCGACCGCCTCGACCAGCCCTGTTACGACATGCGCGGACTCACGCGCAACCTCGACTTCATGTCCGAGATCTCGCGCCACGTGACGAACCTCGGCTGGAACAACTACGCAAACGACCACGAGGACGCGAACGGCCAGTATGAGCAGAACTTCGACTTCACCGACGCGCTCTCGACTGCCGACCGCGCGATCTTCTTCCGCTACATGGTCGAGTCGCTCGCGCAAGAGCGCGGCCTGCTCGCCACCTTCATGCCGAAGCCCTTCGGCCACCTGACGGGCAACGGCTGCCACTTCCACATGAGCCTGTGGAAGGACGGCGACAACGTCTTCGAGGTGGAGAACCCCTCGGACGACCCGCGCGGCCTAGGACTGAGCGAGACCGCCTACCGGTTCATTGGCGGCCTCAAGAAGCACGCGAAGGCCTACATCGCGCTCACCGCGCCGACCGTCTCCTCCTACAAGCGGCTCGTGACCGGCACGCGCAGCGGCTCGAGCTGGGCGCCGGTGTTCGTGAGCTACGGCTTCAACAACAGGACGCAGATGCTCCGCATTCCGGACGCCGGCCGGATCGAGGACCGCACGGTCGACGGTTCCTGCAACCCCTACCTCGCCGCGACCGCGGTGCTGGCCGCCGGGCTCGACGGGATCGAGAACGAGCTGGATGCCGGGGAGCCCACCACCGACCTCAACCTGCACGAGCTGAGCGAGGACCAGCGCAAGGAGCTCGGCGTGGAGCTGCTCCCTGCGAACCTGCTCGACGCCACCCGCGAGCTCGAGAAGGACGACGTGCTCCGCGCCGCGCTCGGCAATACCGGTCGCGAGGACTACGTGGACTACTACGTCAAGACCAAGCAGGCCGAGTTCGGGGAATGGCACAACCAGGTCACGCAGTGGGAGATCGACCGCTACCTGCAGCTGTTCTAGACGTCGCCTGGCAACGCCCGAATACGGATATGAGCCTGGTGTGGGACACGTCCCCCGAGAAGTGCTAGAAGCCCGCTGGCAAGAAGCCCGCGATCCGCACGCCAACTCGCTCGACCTGCAGGCGGAGGTCCGTGCGAGCCAGCGGAGTTCCGAGGCGATCCGCTGGCGTATCGCCTTCGGGCGAGCTCGCGCCATGCGCGAGAACGACAAGGTCTCGCGAAGAGCTAGCGGATCAGGTACGCGAACTCGGTCTTCCAGTTGGTGAAGTCGGGGTCGTCGACTGGCCCGACGTGGAACTGCTCGAGCGCACACGGGAAGCTCAGTCCGCGCTCGGTCTCGCTCGCGTAGACGATCCCGTTCTCCTTAGCCCACGCGACCAGCTCGGCTCGGGCGTCGCCGAGGTCGGCCACCGAGTCGCTCGTGTACGGGCCGACGTGCAGGAAGGTCAAGTAACGGCCGGCGGGTAGGGCCTCGGGCCGGACGCGGCCGTTCGTGGCTTCCGGCGCGCTCTTCACAGGAACGCCCGCCTCGACGTCGAGCGGCCCGCCTGCGCGGTCGACCTCGTGGTAGCGCAGGAAGGGCGGGCCCGCCGGCTGCACGCCGTTCTGGAACAGGCACCCGAACAGCTCCGGGAACGCGTCGTCGGCGAAGTCGCGGATGCCATTCGTCAACTCGGCGCGGATGCCGAGGTAGGCCTGCGCCTCGCGCAAAGCAATCTTGGGTTCACTCATGTGAGTTTGGACCCGCCGCGACGGCGGAACTCATCGCAGCTCCTCGATGAGCAGGTCCATCAGGAGGCCGTCGTGGAAGCCGAAGCCGTCGGAATCGCGCTCGTAGCGGCGCAGCAGCCCAACGGGCTTGAAACCGACGCGCTCGTACGCCTTGATCGCGCGCTCGTTCTGCGCCGACGGGTCGATCGTGAAGCGGTGATGGCCCCGCTCGTCCGCCAGCCAGCGGACCACCGTGCGGATCGCATCCGGGCCGAGCCCCTGGGCCTGGAAGCGGGGGTCGAGGCTGAGGTCGACGCCGGCGTGGCGGTAGCCCGGGTCGGTCTCCTCGTCGAAACCGAGCCAGCCGGCGAGCTCGCCGTTGACCTCAATGGCGAAGGCGCTGTCGGCGTCCTCCAGGAAGCCGGCCCGCAAGCGCGCTGCGTCGCCGGCTTCCCACCACCACTCGCGCACGCCGGGGGCCTGCATGATGGCTATAAGGGGGTCGAGGTCGGGCTCCTCGATGGGCCTGAGGGTTACGCGTTCGCCGCGAAGGACGGGCACTGACATGGGGTCCAGCCTACGGGTGCCGCAGGAAAGGTCTGACTATCCGACGAAAGGTGCGGCACCACGCACGACGAGGACGGTTAGGCCGCTTCCCGCTTGAGCTCGACCGGCCGCGTCCGCGGCTCCAAGAGACCTAGGCGGCCGGCCAGCCAGCGTGCGGGGAGCGCCTGGAGCAGGAGCGTCAGGACAATCGCCAGCGCCACCACCGAGGCGAACACGTCGCCGTCCGGCACGCCCAGTCCGGCCAGCACTCCCACCAGCGCCGCCGGCACCACGCCCGTCTCGCGCGTCCAGCACAGGAAGGCCAGCTCGGCGCGGCTCCAGCGCGCGCCGCGGTCCGGCAGCGCGCACGCGGCCACCGTCAGCGGCCGCGCCACCAGCATCAGCGTCGCGAGCACGGCGAGCGCCGGCAGCATGTTCTCGCCCAGCTCGCTGAAGGGGATGTTCGCGCCGAGCACCATGAAGACGATCAGGGTCACGATGTCCGCGAGGTTGTAGGCGAAGTGACGCACGTCCTGAATGTGCGGCATGTTCTCCTCGCCGAGGCCGAGGTGCTCCATGTTCCCCACGATCAACCCGGCCAGGAAGGCGCCGAGGTAGCCGCTGCCGCCGGCGGTGTCGAGTGAGAAGAAGCTGATCGTCACCACGGTCAGCACGGCAAGCGGGGCGCTCTCGCGCCATATCCCCGAGCGGTCGCTCGAGATCGCCGCGCCCAGCACGACGCCGGCCACCACCCCGATCACGGTGCTGATTCCCAGGTCGATGAGGAAGTCGCCGGCCGGGCCCGTGACCGAGTTGCTGCCGGTGAGGACCACCCCGGCGAAAGTCAGCGCGAGCGCCGCGCCCGTCGGGTCGTTGAACGCGGACTCGGCGATGACGGTTTGCGCCACCTTGGGCTTCAGGCGCGAGCGAATGAACAGCGGAATCAGGATCGCCGGGTCGGTCGGCGACAGGACGGCTCCCACGAGGAACGCCATGTCCCATGGCAGGTCGAAGGCGAAGTGAGCAGTGACGCCCACCACCAGCGCCGTGAGCACGACGCCCGGCACGGCCAGCATCAGGAGCGACATCCACACGCCGCGCAGGATCGGCAGCGACAGCGACAGCCCGCCGTAGAAGAGGATCAGCGACACGCCCAGCGTGAAGATCAGCTGAGCGCCCAGCGAGTCGAACGGCACGTCGATCACGTCGAGCACCGACGAGCCGAAGATGGCGCCGACCACGACAAGCACGAGGATCTCGGGGATCCCGAGAAGCGCCGCGATGAAGCGCGCCATCAGCGCGCCCATGAGCAGCAGGCTGAGCGTCAGGAAGATGTCGTCGGTCATGGGCGCACGCGGTGACCCTCGATTGCCAGGCGCGCGATGTCCCCGGCCGTGACCAGTAGCAGCACGATCACAAGGGCGGCCCCTAGGCCGACCGCGATCAGGCTGCGCCGCGAATCCTCCCGCGAGTCGTTGAAGGCCTTCTCCGTCGCATGCGCGGCGCGCGCCTCGTAGCGCGCCAGGGCCTCTGCGCGGACCGCCATCTCGTCGAACAGACGCAGCTCCGGCCCGAGGAAGATCCGCTTCACGCGGGCGTGATCGCCGCGCCGGAGCGCCGCGTAGGCCACATCGTCCAGCGCCATGAAGTCGTCGAAACGCACCCCGATCTCGCGCAGAAGCCGCTGCGGGTGCGCGTCGGTCAGCTCCCTTCTCGCCACGGCGAAGTCGGCGCGGAAGCGCCGCACCGAGTTCTCGAAGCGCGGCCGCG
This sequence comes from Actinomycetota bacterium, assembly GCA_046731915.1. Taxonomy (GTDB): domain Bacteria; phylum Actinomycetota; class Thermoleophilia; order Solirubrobacterales; family Thermoleophilaceae; genus JACVRW01. Next base: position 5,835 of record JBKPME010000126.1, on the reverse strand, counting down.
AGGCGCCATTGTCATAACCGTACGCGGTCTGCCAGCCGTTGAAGTCGGTCACGCCGAACTTCAGGTCGAGCGCGAGCGCACGCTGGTCCGATCGCTGCTGGACCTCGTCGAAGCGATTCCCGAGCCGGTCCATCCCGTGCAACGCCACCGCGATCGTGATCACGGGGCCGATCACAGTGAGCAGAATCGCCACGTAGAGCTTCGCCCTGATGGTCATGCGAGCAGTCCGGTTGTAGGGTGGCCGCCGTGATCGTTTTTGTGATCACCCAGAGCGTCCCGGTGATCCTGCTGCTGGCCCTCGTGGTCTGCGAGTACCTCGTCTGGGTCGACGTCAAGGACGAGCCGGACCTCGATTTCAACGTCAAGGTCTGGTGGTTCCTGCTCGTGCTGCTGTTCCACGTGCCCGGCTATCTCGTTTTCCGCGGGTGGATCGCGGTGCGCCGGCACCGTCGCAAGCAAGAAGCCCATACGCCTACGCCCGGTCCCCGCGGACGTCGTGGAGGCGGGCAAGCTTGAGCGCGAGCTCGAGCGACAGCAGGTCCTCCTTGCCGAGGTCGAGCCCCGTCACCCGCTCGATCCGCTCCAGCCGCTGACGCACCGTATTCGGGTGGATGTAGAGCGCCCGCGCGCTTGCCGCCACGCTGCCTCGGTCCGCGAGGAAGCGCTCGAGCGTCTCCACCAACCTGGCTCCACGCTTGCCGTCGTACTCGATCAGCTCTTCGACCGATTGCCGGTAGCGGTCGTGGGGCGCGTCGTCGAGCTCGAGGTGAACCAGGTACTTGTAGGCGCCGAGGCCCTCATATGACACGGCGCCGCCATCACCGACAAGCGAGCGGCCGATGCGTGCGGCGTCCGCGGCCTCGCGCATCCGGCGGCGGCCGCTGGCGGCGCCGCGGTCCACGTCGCTGAGCCCCACCACCACGCCCGCGTCCACCGCCAGCTCCTCACAGCCCTGGCGCAGCCGCTCGACGGCGGCGGCGCCCGCTGTCGGAAGCGGGGCGATCGCCCTCACGCTGTCGTGGCGGGAGTCGAAGAAGGCGCGCGGGTAGGCGCGCCGGAGCCTGCTCTCGAACCGCGAGGCCAGCTCGGGCCAGGTGGGACCGTCATCGTTGACGGACGGCGCCCGAACGGCATGGATGAACACGTGCGGGCGGGTGAGGTCGCAGCGCGCCTCCGCGGCCTTCGCCTCCGCCGCGTCCACCGACCCCGCGGCCAGGGCCTCGAACATGTCCTTGACGATGTTCTCGGCTGTCAGCCGCTCGATCAGCTCCGCCTTCTTCAGCCCGACCGCGGTCTGGTGAGCCACCGCGCGGAGCAGCTCCGCGTCCTCGTCGTCGAAGGCACGCTCGTGGGCGATGCAGACGAGCAGCCCGAGCTGCTCGTCGCCCGCGGCCAACGGCGCCACGAGCAGCTCGTCGTCAACGGGGCCGCTATGCCCGCCGCGCATGAGCGCCATCAGCTGCGCCGCCCGGGCCGGGCGGTCGCCGCCGTTCGGCGGGTCGGAGCCGGCCAGCTCGAGCGCGTCGGCGTCCGAGTCGATCCGCCAGATCTGGCACGAGTCCGCCCCGATCAGCTGACGGGCGCCGCGCGTGACCGCGTCGTATAGATCCTCGCGCAGCGTGACGGCCGCGACTGCCTGGCTCAGCTGCGTCAGCGTCGTGAGCGCGTCGACCCGCCGGCGCGTTCCCTCGTACAGCTTGGCGTTCTCGATCGCGCCCGCCACGAGCGACGCGGTGTGCACGAGAAAGTTGAGCACTCCGTCGTCGAACTCGCGCGGAGCCTCGGTATGGAGAACGATCACACCCATCACGTCTCCGTCCCGCGGCGCGAGCACGGGCACGGCGACCATGGACTGGAACTGCTCCTCCTCGAGTTCGGGCACGTACTTCATCCGTGGGTCACTCATCGCGTTGTCGCGGATGAACTCCGGTGTCTTCGTTCGCGCCACCCACCCGGTGAGGCCCTCATCGATGCTCCAGCCCAGCGTCCCGACGAGATGGGAGTAGCTCTTCGACGCAGCCCGCAGCTCGACGCGATCCCGCTCCACGAAGTAGATGAAGGCCGCGTGGCAGTTGGTGGCGTCGGTGGCGATCTCGACGATCCCCTCGAGCACGCGACCCAGGTCGAGCGAGGAGGAGACGGTCTTGATCACCGCGTAGAGCGTCTCGTTCTCGCGCTGGACGCGGGCCAGAGCGTCGCCACCACCAGCTACCCGGGACACCGTCAAAGCGAGCCCTCCTCGTCTAGAGCGGCAATGGTAACCGCGGCCACTCCCGCGCCATATGTGCCGCTCTCACACTCGTTGGGTCACAACGATGTGGCCATCATACGTTGCGGGAGTGTGTTACGCGGGAGTACGGTCGCGCCCTGAGAGGCGCTGGCTTCGGCCAGCGAACCTGACAGCAAGCGTTCAAGCCCGGCCCATGGAGGCAGCATGTTCGGATCGTTGATCGCGCAGGTTGAGAACCTGAAGGATGCGGCCAGCGCCGCCGGGCAGACGCAGGACAGCCTCGTTCTCGGTGAGCAGTTCTACTTCTTCACCGTCGTATTCATGTGGCTGATCCACTGCGGCTTCATGTCGTACGAGACGGGCGTCGCACGCAAGAAGAACGCGATCGCGACGGCCATGAAGAACATCCTCACGATCGCGGTCGTAACACCGACCTTCTACTACTTCGGCTGGTGGATCTACAACTGCAACCAGGCCGGGCTCCCGATCGGCCCGAACTCGAGCGACTTCACCGCCGCCGCATGCCAGGGCGGCATCCCGTGGTCCGACACCTTCGGACCCAACCTGACGAACAACATCAACCTCGTCTTCTTCCTCGCGTTCCTGCTCTTCTCGTGGACCACAGCGTCGATCCTCTCGGGCGCGATCATCGAGCGCGCCCGGCTCACGGCCTACCTGATCCTTGCGTGCATCCTCGGCTCGGTCGTGTGGATCCTGGACGCCGCCTGGGGCTGGAGCGCGGGCGGCTGGATGACGCTGCGCTTCGGATTCCATGACTCGATCGCCTCGAGCGTCGTGCACGGCGTGGCGGGCGCCTTCACGCTAGGTGTGCTGTTCAACCTCGGACCGCGAATAGGGAAATACACGCGCGAGGGGCTGGCGAGGCAGTTCAAGCCTCACAACATCCATATGACCCTGCTGGGACTGATGCTGATCTTCACGGGGTTCTATGGCTTCTACGCCGCTTGCCTCGTGATCGCATCGACGGCGTTCCCGGGCTGGGCGACCATCTACCTGAGCCCGACGACGCTCGGCTCGATCGCGATGGTGATCACGTTCGGCTTTGCGGGCGGGTTCACGGGCGGCTACTTCGGATCGCGAGGTGACCCATTCTGGACGGTGTCGGGCGGCCTCGCCGGCGTCATCAGCGTGTCCGCCGGTGCCGACATCTATGCCCCGACACTGGCCTATCTGCTCGCGATGGTGAGCGCCTACATGGTGCCTTACATCGGCAATTGGATCGAAGTGAACATGCGCGTCGACGATGTGGTCGGTGCCGTCGCGGTGCACGGCACGATGGGCTTCCTTGCCCTGATCTGGGTCGGCATCTTCGCCGCCGGCTATCCGACCGGCGTGAACAACGTCGACAGCTCGATCTGGGGTCAGCTGCTCGGCATCGCGACGTTCGTGCCGCTCGGATTCCTCTCCGGCTGGGTGGCCTCCTTCATCATGAAGAAGCTCAACATTCTCAGGGTGCCGCCCGAGGTCGAGCTGATGGGCCTCGACACGGCGGAGTACGTGCCCGACCTGTACCTGCCCGAGGTGGCGTCGCCCGGCGAGGTGATCGTCGAGCCGGACGGGACGCACGTGGACTCGAAGGCGGTCTTGGAGACCGCGAGAGATGAGGTGGTGGTCTAGATGCCGGCGGTGATCGACAGTGCACCGGACTGTGTCACGCATATCGAGACTGGGCGGAACTTCGCGCAGGACGGCGCCGACTTCATCCTCCAGGACAATTTCAAGGACTGCGCCGGCTTCGGCACCTTCATGCCGGGCTCGACGTATGGCGACGACGGGACCGGGGCGGAGACGCTCTACATGATCCTCACGTGGGTAGGCATCGCCGTGATGGTGATCGTCCTCGTGGCGTGGGTGCTTTACGAGAACCGGCGGCTGCTCGGGGCCATCGCCGGCGTCAGCGCGGCCGGCACCCCAATCGAGGGGTACTCGCCACCAAACCTTCAGGAACCGCCACCCCAGCCCGGAATGGCAGGAGACGCCCGATGAACGGAAACAACAGGAAGCAGATCGAGTTCCTCCCGCTCCAGACTCACAAGAAGAGCTTCGAATACGCGATGCTTGCAATCTGCATCGTGATGGCCATAGTGGTCCTGGTGATCGTGCTGTTCACGAACATCGGGAACGAGTTCCGTCCAACCGCCTGACCCACCTGCCAAGCCGATGACGCCGACCGCCGAAGCGGAGGCTGGTCACTGGGGTACCCGGCTGACCCCGAGGCAGCCCGTCTGGGTGCGCGTCGGGTTTATCGTCGTAGTCCTCGCGCTGGCCTTCGTGGTGGCCCAGACCTGCCAGAAGTCGCAGATCCGGTACAACAAGAACCAGGCGATCGCGAAGGCGGAGCGCCAGGTTGACTTCACGCCGCAGCGAACCCAGATCCGCCTGCTGCGGCAGGGACTCAACTCGAAGCCATACTGGATCGTGTCCCTGTCGACTCCTGGCAAGGTCGAGGGCACGTTCCACAACCTCGCCGTGGTCCGCATCGACGCCAACACCGGCAAGGTGGTGAGCGTGAAGCAGCCGACGGGCTCGGCGAAGCAGTAGTGCCTCAGATGCTCACGTCCGCGCAGGACGTGAGCTCGGCGTTCATGTTCCGCTCCATCATCTCGAGCGCGGCCCTGGCGAGCTGCTCGTGGATATGCGCCACGCCGTCGCGCGGGATCGAGACGTCGTAGTGGCGCACGTAGGCGTCGAGCGCGCTGTAGAGGATGCATTGCTCGGTGACCTGGCCGGTGAGCACGAGGTGGCCGATCTCTCTCTGGCCGAGGAGATACTCGAGCGGGGTCATGTAGAAGACGGTGTGGCGCGCCTTCTCGATGAACCCCGCCTCGTCCGGAGGCCGGAATGGCTCGACCAGGTCCGGCCGGGCGCCGTTCATGGCGCGCTCGAAGAGATCCTCGCGCGCGGAACTCCAGTCGCCGTAGTTGTCGTTCACGTAGATGACGTCGATGTCCCGCTCGGCGGCGCGGTCTATCAGGTCCCGCAACGGCTTTAGGATGGTCTCGACGCTCTCAGTCAACTGGTCCGCGTCGTCGTGCTCGTAGGGATTGAGCATGTCGACGACGAGTAGGGCGCTTTTCCGCGAAGTGGCCAACACTCAAGACGATAGGCCGCCTGTGACGATCCAGCTCCGGGGCGAGCTCCGGCTGGAGGTGAGGGCAGCCGTGTGGAAAGCGGCCTGCCGGGCCGCCTGGGCCGAGCGCTGCTCGCCTACCTGGTGCTGAACCGGCACCGCCTGGTCATACGCGACGAGCTGATGGGCGCGCTCTGGCCGGAGAGCGTGCCGCGCGACCCGGCCGCCACGCTCAGCACGCTCCTGTCCGGGCTGCGCCGTGCACTCGGCTCCGAGCGCTGCCCAGTCCGACTTCTCGGCGGCGTTCGCCGAGGCGGGCGAGCTGTTCATGATCCGGATCGCGCAGGGCCGCCTGCACGAGCTGGTCGACGCGGTCGAGCACTTCATCGAGGAATACCCCGTCCTCGCCGTGTGGCGGTCCGGGCTGCCGCTGGCCTACATCTCCGCCGGGCGCGAGAACGATGCCGGCGCGAGCTCGAGCGCATGGTGGCCGGGATCGACAAGGTGCCGCGCG
>JBKPME010000125.1:0-9100 GCA_046731915.1 Actinomycetota bacterium | reverse complement strand
CCACTACTCTGTTATCGTCGGCAGCGTCAGATGTGTATAAGAGACAGGGGTGAATCCGCGGGCGGCGAGCCGGGGTCCTCCGAGGCCGGCGGCGGGTCGCTCGGCGGCGGGTCCGCGGGCGGCGGGGGATCGGCCGGCGGCGGATCAGTGGCCGGCGGCGGATCAGTGGCCGGCGGCTGGTCGGCCGGCGGCTCCTGCGGCGGCGGTGGATCCTGTGCGACAGTCTGGGGCGGCGGGTCGCTCGGCAGCTCCTGGATCGAGATCGGCGTGCCGGCGGGAAGCCCTGCATTGCCTACCACCTGGTCGAGTGTCGTCCCAGCTGCGAGGTCGAGCACAACCGTCTTCGTCGTGCCGTCTTCAAGCTGGACCACGACCTGGTACTGCTCGGCATGCGCGGGCACGGTCGCCACCGTCGCCGCGACGGCTGCCAGCAAAAGGAGCGCGACTAGGAGCCGGGGGAAGTCGTTCGAGGACATGGTTGCGTGTGCCGCCTGCCTTCAGCATGGAAGCCCTGGACTGAACGGGCCATAGGGCGAACGGCTCAACTGGGGTTCATAGGAGTGAACGCCCCGCGAGCGTTCATTTGTATGAACGCAAGATGAGCGGGGCGGCCCTATCGGTGGAATCTGGGCGCCCACAAGCTGGACGCAGATGTCGCACGAGGCGGAGGCCGCTTCCCTCCAATCTGAATCTGGGCTTGCAGACGTCCTGGCGGACGGCTACGCGACCGTGCATGAACTCGAGACCAGGAGCCTGCAGCTAGAGCGCCATTGCGAGGTGCTCGTGGCGAACGGTGCCGACGGGGAGCAGATCCGCGCGGTCATGCGAGCGCGCCGCGCCCTGGGCCGTGAGCTCGAGGCGCTCCGCACACGCCTCGAAGAGATCCGGGCAGCCTCATCATCATGAAAATCCGGCCGCAAAACTGGCGGAATCGGACGATCAGACCTACTTTCAGAAGGTTCATGCACCATTCAGGTGTCGAATTTTCAGTGGCTCGCGCTGTCCCTCGCCCGGGTATCGAGCTCGACCCCATCCTGGGTGTCGACCGATATCGCGGGCGCGACAGCGGAAGCCTGGGGTTGATGATCGCGTTCACGGCGGCGTGCGTGGCGGCTGGACTCGCCCTTGCAGGTCATCCTCAGGACATAGCGCGGACTTTCGCGTACGCGACCCTGATCGGCGCGGGCGGCAGCGCGCTCGCCATCCGGCGCCAGCGGCGCGCCGCCGAGTGGGCGCTCGCCGAAGAGCGCCAGCGGATCGCCCGGAACCTGCACGACGGTCTCGCGCAGGAGCTCGCGTACATCCGGATGGAGACGCAGCGCATGGCCGCCGCCCGGGGGGACGGACGCGCCGCGCGCCTGGCGGTTGCCGCCGAGCGCGCGCTAGAGGAGTCTCGGGGCGCCATCGAGAAGCTTCGCTCTTGTAAGGATGGCGCGTTCTCGGTAGAGCTCTCCGAGTTGGCTGATGAGCTCACGACTCGTGAGGGCGCGCGCCTGATCGTGGACGTCGATCCCGACGTCGAGGTTGAGAGCGCAGACCGAGAGGCGCTTCTACGCATTATGCGTGAGGCGATCAGCAACGGCGTCCGCCATGGGCGCGCCACCGAGGTGGCGCTCGAGTTGACCCGGGGCGAAGGTATCCGCATGGCGGTGCGCGACAACGGTGCCGGCTTCAAGCCTGGCGGCGCGCGTCGCCGTGGCAGCTTCGGCCTCGCATCGATGCGTCAGCGCGCCCGGGCCCTCGGCGGAGATCTCACCGTCCAGTCGGCCCCCGGCGAGGGCACGCTTGTCGAGGTAACGCTGCCATGACCCTGGCCGCCGCCGAGGCCAGCACTCCAATGCGCTCGCTGCGGGTAGTGATCGCGGACGACCATGCGGCCACGCGCGCCGGGGTGCGCGAGTCCGTCGAAGAGGGCGGCTTCGAGGTCTGCGGAGAGGCCGCAAACGCGCAGGACGCGATCGACCTGGCATTGCGCGAGCGCCCCGACGCGTGCCTTCTTGATGTGCACATGCCAGGCGAGGGCATACGCGCGGCGACCGAGATCAGCGCAGCGCTGCCCGAATGCGCCGTGGTGATGCTCACGGTCTCGCGGAACGACAGTGACCTTTTCCAGTCGCTTCGGGCTGGGGCGGCCGGCTACCTGTTGAAGGACACCGACCCCATTCGCCTGCCACAAGCGCTGCGCGGCGTGATCGCCGGTGAGGCCGCGCTGCCGCGCTCGCTGGTGGCACGCCTGATCCATGAGTTTCGCGAGCGCGGAACCCGCCGCCTGCCGCTCATCGGCGGGCGCGGCGTGGAGCTGACGAGCCGCGAGTGGCAGGTGCTTGACCTGCTCGCAGAGGGTCTCACCACCGCGCAGATCGCCGCGAGGCTGTTCGTGTCGCCGGTGACCGTCCGCCGCCACATCTCGACCATCGTTGAGAAGCTCGGTGTGCCGGACCGTGCCTCGGCCGTGGAGCTCTACCGAGCCTCTGCCGCCACTACCGCCTGCTAGGCAAAGCTCACCAGCAGCGCGCCGACAGCGAAGGCCGGCGCGAGCGGCACGCTCGCCTTCCGTGCCTCCGTGCCGTCCCGCAACACGAGGTAGACGGCCACGGGCCAGAACGCGAGGAAGCCGAAGAACATCGCGGTTGCGACATCGCTGCCGAGCCCAGCTCCCAGGAGGAGGCCGAGCGTCGCGTCGCTCAGCGCGATTCCGTCGCGCTTGACGAGCCACAGTCCACAGAGGCCCCCAAACGCGAGAACGGAGGCGACCAGGCACTCGAGCGCCTGGTCCGGGAAGAGCACCGCCTGCATGACAAGCAGCAGAGCCGAGGCGGGTACTACCAGCCGGACCGGCACGACGTGTTCCCGGAAATCGATTACGGCGACGGCGCCCAGCACTCCGAGTAGGCAGCTCGTGACCAGACCGCGCGAGCTGAAGCCGTAGTGCGCCACTCCGGCGAGCGCGCCGATGCCGGCAACCCCAGCAGCGGCCGCGCGGGTGACGTCCCACTCCGCCGGCGCCGTCCCCGAAGCGCCGGCCTTCGACACCACCCAATTCATGTCGGCCTCCCGTCGCCGAGCGTCACTTGCACCCCCGGTGCAAGGCCGGCCCGCTCGGCGGCGCCGGCGGATAGCTCCAGCACGGCTTTCGCTCCGCGCTGGCCGACCAATCGCCACGGAGGCACCCTCGGTGCGACGCGTAGGACTCTGAAATCACGGTCGAGGAACACGACATCGATCGCGAACCGCATGAACGCGGTGTGAACAGACCCAGCGGGCTGCAGGAGAAGGCCTTCGCCGGCGTCCAGCGAGCGCCGGCCCAGCAGGCCCTTCATCCGCGCAAGCGGCGTGTCGGCGACCGAGATCCCGGCGAGCTCCATTTACGTGTTGGCGAGCGTCTGTACGAGGCTGTAGAGCCCCGGGAAGAGGATGATCAGAAGCAGCGCCGGGAGGATCATGAACGCGAGGGGGAAGAGGATCTTGATCGGCGCCTTCTGGGCCTTCTCCTCGATGATCTGACGCCGCCGCATGCGCATGTCGCCGGCCAGGTCGCGCATGACCTGGCCGATCGACACTCCGAGCGACTCGCTTTGAATGATCGAGCGGACGAAGGCGCGAATGGAAGGCACGTCGCAGCGGTCGAGGAGGTTGCCGAGGGCCTGGTGCATTGCGAGACCCAGATTGTGCTCGCGCAGTGTCAGCCGCATCTCGTCCCCGAGCGGTCCGGTCATCCGCTCAGCCGACCGCTGAAGAGCCGAGTTGAAGCCGATTCCGGCTTCGAGCGTGACCACGAGCAGGTCGAGCAGCTCTGGAAGCTCCAGCTCTATGCGCTCGGTGCGCCGCCGCGCTCGACCTTTCAAGAGGAAGAGCGGCCCCACCCAGCCGAGGCCGGCGCCGTACCCGGTCGCGATTAGGACTACGATCGGGCTCCAGCCGCTCTTGGCCCCGGCCCAGAAGATGATCCCGCCAAGGAGCGCCGTCGAGAGCACGCGGTAACCGAGAACGGTCGCGGGCTTCGTCTCCCAGAGCCCGGCCGCCAGGATGGTCTTCCGCAGCTCCGCCTCGCGCTTCCCTGGGGTCTCGCTTGTGAGGAGGCTCCCGAGCCGCGTGGCGAGCTGGGGGAACATCGGCGTGCGCGCCGGCGGCTCCGGAGCGGTCCCCTCGCCGCCGAACCCATAGGCCGCGACCCGGCCCAGGTTCTCGCCATAGCGGATTCGTGGAAGGACGACGGCGCGTGCGACGAGACTCAAAGCCGCGCCGGCCAGGATCAGGGCGAGTATTACCAGCAAGACCATCTCGTTCTCCTAGACCTTGATAGCCACAATTCGTTTGATCACCAGCGAGCCCATCAGCACCAGGAGAGCCGAGATCCCCAGCACCACATGCCCGATGGACGTATGGAACAGCGGCTCGACGTACGGCGGGTTCGTCACGGTCAAGAGGAAGAGCGCGGCAGGGGGGAGGATGCTGAGGATGAGCTGTGCCAGCCGTCCCTGCGCGGTGAGGGTTTGCACGGTCCGGCGAAGCTCCTGGCGCTCACGGACCGTCGCGACGACCTGGTCGATCATCTCCGCGGCATCGGCACCAGCCTCGCGCTGAAGCCGTGCCAGAAGCGAAACGTGCTCGACCTCGCGGCTGTGCATCCGGACGCATACCTCCTCGAGCGCGTCCTCGATCGGCCTCCCCAGCCGCTCGTCGTTCACCACGCGCGCGAATTCGCGCTTGGCGGGGTCGGGTGCGTCGTCGAGAGCCGCCATAAGCGACGCCGGGAGGCCGTGTCCGACTCGCAGCGACCCGCCGACAACCGCCAGGTGGTCCCCCAGCTGCTCTCCGAAGAGCTTTCGCTGACTCTGTGCTCGTCGGTGGATGAAAGCCCAGACCGCGACGGGCGCGATGACCAGGGTGGCCATTCCTGCAAGCCCCAGCCCGGTCACGGACACGACGAGCAAGGCGACGGTAAGCGCGACACCGAGCGCGATGACCACAACCTGGCCGGGAGCGCGCTGGATTCCAGCCACGTCGACCTCCGTGGTGAAATCGCCCCACCAGCTCGCGCCTGCGAGTGAGCGCTCGGCGCCCTCGGCAAGCCGGCCGGTAAGGGTCGTGTCCTCGTCGCGCGCCGGGCCCTGATCGACGAACTCCGACACGCGCTGGCGTGGGGTCTGGCGGGGTGCCCTCAGGACGAGCGAAACCGCGTACCCGAGCAGTCCCGCGATCAGGAGCACCATAAGGGTGAGCACCACGGGCGAATCCCAGGTCCCTCCGCCGCCGCCCTCCGCGTCGATGTTCAGCAGCGGCGACCGGTAGTCGGCGGTCGCGCTTCCCAGCCCGGTCACGGTGGCCTGGACGTGCACTTTACGACCTGGGTTGACCAGCGAGCGGTAGCTCACCACGTGAGCGTTCGAGAGCTGTGCGCCCAGCGCGCGGTAGATGTCCTGCAGCTGATCCGCCGAGCCCGCCTCCGTGTACTCGCCGCCGCCGTTCGCGGCGAGCCGCCGCAGAGCCACCGGGTCGAAGCTCGTGGACTGAAGCCCGACCGAATAGAGCTTCACGTTCGCGGCGCGTGCAGCCGAGATCACATCATTGCCCGAGGCGCTGCTGCCGTGATCCGTGCCGTCGGAAAGCACCACGACGAAGCCGCCTCGAAGCTTTGCCGCGCGAATCAGCTGAACCGACTGGAGCGCCCCGTCGTACAGGGACGTGCCGCCGCGCGGTGAGCCGGGTGCGGTCAGCGCAGCGTCGATCTTCGCCTCGTCATCGGTGAACGGCAGGACGACGCGCGAGTCGGTGCCGAACGTCACCAGCGCGAATGGCTGCCGGCTGTTCCGCTCCGCCGCGAAGGCTCGCGCGGCCGCGATCGCCTGATCCCAGGCTCGGCCACGCATGCTGCTGCTCGCGTCGATGGCAAGGACCACGCCCATCTTCACCCGCCGGGCCGCGCCCACCGGCGTCACTGCGAGACCGCGCACCTGGCGCCCGTTCTCCGTGACCCGGACCTGGCCGGACGTGAGCTCGGTGTGCTGTGGCAGCGTCAGGACGAAAGCGCGCTCCGGGAATGGGGCATCTCCGGTCGGCGAGAGGGACAGCGCGGCGTGCGCGCTACCGCCCGGGGCAAGCCCTCCCAGCGCTGCGAGCCCCGCCACGACGGCGGATCGCCGAAACGAGGCCCTCACCGGCGGGCTCCCGCAGCCGCCACCCTCTTGGGCCCGCTCTGGAATAGGGACGTGTGCAGCGCCACGCCATAGCGCTCGAACTTTTCGAGGAACGTGGGACGTATTCCCGTGGCCTTGAGGTTGCCGACGACCTTCCCTCCCGAGGTGATCATCTCCTGCTCGAAGGTGAAGATGTCTTGGAGGGTGACCACCTCGCCCTCCATGCGGAGGACCTCGGAGATCGCTGTGACGCGCCGCGAGCCGTCCTGCACGCGCGAGAGGTGCACCACGAGGTCGAGCGCGGAACAGACCTGCTGGCGGATAGCCCGCACCGGCAGGTCATAGCCGGCCATCAGGACCATCGTCTCGGCGCGAGAAAGGGCATCGCGCGGCGTGTTCGCGTGCAAAGTGCAGAGCGAGCCGTCGTGGCCCGTGTTCATTGCCTGGAGCATGTCCAGCGCCTCGGCGCCGCGGACCTCGCCGACGATGATCCGGTCCGGGCGCATGCGCAGGGAGTTGCGGACGAGCTCCCGAATCGAGACTTCGCCCTCACCCTCGGCGTTTCGCGTCCGCGACTCGAGGCGCAGCACGTGGCGCTGGTGCAGCTGCAGCTCGGCGGTTTCCTCGATTGTCACGACGCGGTCTTCCTCCGGGATCGAGGCAGAGAGGATGTTGAGGAGCGTGGTCTTGCCGGTGCCGGTGCCGCCCGATATGAGGATGTTCAGGCGAGCGCGCACGCACCGGTCGAGGAAGTCGACGGTCTCGGACGAGAGGGTCCCGAGCCGCGACAGATCCTGCGCGTCCAGCCGCCTGGCAGGGAACTTCCGGATGGTCAGCAGCGGGCCCGTCAGCGACAGTGGCGGCAGCACGGCGTTCAAGCGGCTGCCGTCGCCGAGACGCGCGTCCACCATGGGCACGGACTCGTCCACGCGCCGGCCGGCCTGGGCGACCATCTTCACGATGATCCGGCGCAGGTGCGACTCGTCGGTGAACCGGACGTCGGTCCGATAGAGCTTGCCCTGCCGCTCGATCCAGACCTCGTATGGCCCGTTGACCATGATCTCGGTGATGGTCTCGTCGGCGAGCAGGCGCTCCAGCGGCCCATGGCCGATGATGTCGTCGGTGATCGCTCGGACGAGTCGCTCGCGGTCGGCCCGGGCGATGCCGGGCTCCGTCTCGAGCTGCTCGGTCACGTCCGCGCGTACGCGCGTGCGGAGCGAGCGCGGATCCGTCTCGGTGTTGAACAGCCGCGGGCCCAGGCCCGCGATCACCGCTTTGTGGATGCGGTCCTTGACCTCACCGAACGGATCCCGCTCGGCTACCACCGGCTGGGAGCCGGCGCCATTCAGGCGTCGTGCGAGCTCCATCAGCCGCGCCTCGCAAACAACCGCCGGCGCGATCCGCCGTTGCGCTGCCGGTCGCCCATGCCGAGATAGGAGTCGGCGAGATCCCGCAGGGCGCGCCCCGCATGAGAACGCGGCTGGCTCAGGATGATGGGCTCGCCCTCGCTCGAGGACCGCGCGACGTCGCGGTGGCTTGGGATCAACACGTCTGCCTCGCGCCCGCTCACGCTCTGCGCGTCGTGGGGCGAGACGCCGACGCGGCTGTCGGCGCGGTTCAACACCAGCTTGAGGTGGTTGAGCTCGACTCCCATGAGATCGAGCGCCTCCAGGCCCAGCTTCGTGTTCTTCAGGGCCGCGGCGTCGACCGTGCCGACCATGCAGACGTCGGTCGCCGCGTCGATCACGGCAATCACCTCGGGCGTAAAGCCCGGGCCACAGTCCACGATGATGAAGTCCTCCGTGGCCCGCAGCAGGTCGAAGAGCTGCCGAAGGAACGGGATCTCGACGTACGTGGCCTGGTCGGGCCGCGCCGGGGCCTGGAGCACGCGGGCGCCGGACTCGTGCGGGACCAGATAGTCCCCGAGCTTCTCCGCATCGAGCGACCCGCCAGATACAACTAGGTCGTACACCGTCTGGGCCGGAGGAAGCCCCAGCGTGATCGCGGCGTCTCCGAACTGGAGGTCGAGATCGACCAGGACCACCCGCTCGCCGCTCTGGGCGAGCCCCACCGCGAGGTTGGCGGAGACGAATGTCTTGCCGGCGCCACCCTTCGGGCCGACCACAGCGATCATTCGTCCCTGCGCGACCCGCGGGCCCGAGGTCGCGCGGCGGCGCCGGGCGACTCCCTTGCGAAGCGCGGCGGCGAGCTCTCGGGCGGCGCGCTCGCGGTCTTCAGGCGAGGGCGGCTCTCCGTTGGAGAAGGGCAGCTCCACGACGTCCTCCGCACCGGCGGCAAGAGCCCGTCCCGCGAACCCGTTGGCGGTGCCCATGGACAGGAAGAGCACCGCACGGTCGGGGAAGTTTGCCGCCACGCCCTCCGTGAACGCCAGCGCCGCGTCCGGGTTCTCCTCGCAGCCGATCAGCACGGCGTCGACGCTGCCGTGGGACAGCTCGTGCCAGGTGTGGTCGAGGTTGTCGACCACGCCGACCAGCTCGAGGCCGGGTTCGACGGGGAGGACTGCCTCGACGGTGTCGCGCTCGGCGCCCGACTCGAGCGCGACGAGCAGCCGGATGGAGGCCGCCATCAGCGGTTCCTCGCATTCATGTCGCTCAGGGCCTTCTGCAGCGTGCGCGGTGTCACGACCGGCGACTGAGCGCGGGCACCCACAGCGGGCCTCAGGATCAGCCAGACCTCGCCGCCGTCCGCGGCCGCCGCGATCGTCGGGGCGGCTGCATCCGGCACGCGGAGAGTCGCCTGCTCCTTGCGCGCGCTCACGCCGGTGCCGTCGCTGTCGGGCACCGACAGCACGAGCACGTTCCGCGCCGCGACGGTGGCCACGGTCACGAGGCCGGCGCCCGAGTCCGAACTGACGATCACGTCAACGCGATCGCCCTCGCGGATCCGGCCAGTCATCCCGTGCGCCTTGTCCACCGGCACGCTCATCGCCCGCTCGAAGCCCT
>JBKPME010000124.1:0-9529 GCA_046731915.1 Actinomycetota bacterium | reverse complement strand
TCATGCACTTCCGCATGACCGGCACGCTCGGCGGCGTCCCAGTCGAGCAGGCGATGTGGCAGGCCATCGTGTTGCGCGACGGGAAGGCGACCTGGTGGGCCTTCTTTCGCACCGAGCGCGAAGCCCTCGAAGCCCTAGGGCTGCGGGAGTAGGCGATGTCCCAGGAGAACGTAGAGGTCGTGCGGGCCTACTTGGAGACTCCCCTGACTGCGGGGGAAAGCGACGCGAAAGTGCCCGAAGACCTGGCGGCGTGGATCGCCGAGTTCTGGGAGTCCGACGGCGACTATTACCCGATACGCGGGTTCCCGGAGGCCCAGCCATGCCACGGGCGGGAGGAAATTGTGGATTTCCTTACCGGCTACATCGCCGCTTGGGAGCGCTATCGATACGTCGTCAACGACGTGCGGACGATCGGCGATGACCGGGTCTTCGTCCGCGGACATTTCTGGGCGGAGGGACGGGCGAGCGGCGTGGCGCAGGACAGCGACCTCTACCACTGCTTCTGGTTGCGGCATGGGCGGTTCATCAGGTCCGAGGACCATCTGACAGCGCAAGGTGCACGCGGTCTGGTACTTCGCGCGCGTCAAGGACGCCTCGCCGCCGCGCGTGGCGACGGCGAGCGCAGCCAGGAAGCGCTCAGCCCGAAAGGGCACGAGGACGTACCGCTTCAAGTACGAGGGCCATCGCCTGGCGCGCCTGCGCTGAGCCTCGCCTAGCAGTCAGTCATCCGAAAGGGGCGGCCCGAACGGGCCGCCCCTTGGCTGCGCAAACGCAACGCGTCCCCGAGCGCAACGCGCGGGAGCGCCAATCAGTCGCAGCAGCCGTCGTCGCAGCAGGCGTCGGTTTCGCCGGCGGCGGCCGAGAGCGGTGGGGCGACGCAGCAGCCCTCCCCGCGCCAGGCCTCGCGGCCCTCCTTGACGGCGAGAGCGGCGATCAGGAGGCCGACGACGGGGTCGAGCCACCAGGCGCCGAAGAGCGCGTTTCCGAGCAGTCCGAGCAGCAGTGCACCGGCGAGGTAGGCGCAGAGCATGTTCTGACGGCCCTCGCCCTTGGTCGCAGGCGAGCCGAGCTGCTCGGCGAGGCGCTGCTTGGCGATCCCGAGATAGGGCATCACCAGCACGCTCGAGGCACTGAGCGCGATGCCGAGCCAGCTCACCTCTGGATGATCGCCCCCGGCGAGCGCCCTGATGGACTCGAAGCCGACGTAGGGGGCGAGCAGGAAGAACTGGAGCGCGACGAGCTTCTGGGCGCGCGTCTCCGCGGCCTCGGAGAAGATGCGGTGGCCGGTGAAGCGCCACACGATTATTGCGCTCGCGAAGCCCTCGATCCCGGAGTCGAGCCCGAAGCCGATCAGCGCGATCGACCCCGCCAGCACGCCGGCGAGGATTGCGATCCCGCCCTCGATCGCCATATAGCCGAGGCTCACCCACGACAACAGCCGCACGCGCGCGGCCAGCCGGCGGCGATGCGCGTCCGACAGCCGCAGCGCGTGCGCCGATGCCGGCGGAGCGAGCGGCAGCGCCTGGCTGTTCACGAAGGAAGCTCCGCGCGGTCGAGGACCGCCTGCAGCAGCGAGCGGCCGGCCTCGGTTAGCGAGTACATCACCATCTTGCCGTCCCGCCGGCTGCTCACAAGGCCCGCCGATCGCAGCCCGCGCAGGTGGTGCGAGACCAGGTTCTCGGCCCGCTCGCTGACCCAGGCCAGGTCGCAGACGCACAACTCGTCGGTGCCGCCGAGTGCCGCCGCCAGCGTCAGGCGCGTCGGATCCGACAGCGCCCGGGCGCGCTCGGCAAGCAGCCGCGCGCTCGCCTCGTCCAGACGCTCAGCACGCAGCCGCTCGGCCTTCTCGAGGTCCAGGCAGAGGAGGTCACAGCGGTCGTCGGCCACAGGGCGGTCAGCCTAACACCTCAACGGCCATTGAGTTGAGTTCAGCTCGCCCCTGGTCCCCTCAACTCCAGTGCCCTGTTGGAGGATGGGTCAGCGCGATAGCGACGTCTGTATCTTGCTGTGTCGCTACAGATGGGTGCCGCCTCGCTCGCAGCTCGTCTCGCCCGGGAGATCGCGGCCGGCCGCTGGTCGGAGGGTGAGCCGCTCCCGGGTGTGCGGAGGCTCGCCCGCGACGTCGGCTGCGCTGCGGGGACGGCGGCCCGCGCGTACGCGAGTCTGCGCGAGGCGGGTGTGCTGGCGGGTAGCCCGAGGTCGCGCTTCGTGGTTGCGGCCGGTGGCGCCGCGCGGGCCGTGCGATGGGGTCATGATGCGGCCGCGCTGCGGCTGGCCGGGAGCGATGACCCGGCGCTCGATCTGCTCGTGCGGGAGGCCGGCGACGCGGTGTCGGTGGTGCCGGGTCCGCGTGGCAGCGTCAACGGGATCGTGGAGCTCTCGCGCGGAACTGCCGACGCGGCGGCGTTGCATTTGTTCGATGTGGCGAGCGGCCGCTGGAACGACCCGCTCGCGCGCGGCGCGCTTGGCGGCGAGCCGGTGCAGCTGATCCATCTGTGGCAGCGAGAGCAGGGGCTGGTCGTAGCGGCGGGGAATCCGTATGACATCCGCGGCGCAGGCGATCTGGGTGGGAAGCGGATCGCTTGGCGTGCGCCCGGCACGGGCTCGCGGCTGCTGCTCGAGCGGCTGATGCGAGCCGCCGGCCGCGAGCCTCGTCCCGAGCTCGGCGAGCCGGTCGAGTCACACCTCGCGGTTGCCGCCGCAGTGAGCGCGGGCGCGGCCGACGCGGGCCTCGCGGTGCGCGCGGTCGCGGAGTCCGCCGGGCTCGACTGGATCCCGGTCGCCAGGGAGCCTTTCGAGCTGGCGCTTGACCCAGCCGCGAGCGCCGCGGCGGGGCCGTTGCTTGACGCGCTTGCGCGGGCGAGCGTGCAGGCTCGTCTCGCCGCCATGCCCGGCTACGACCTCTCGCGGAGCGGCCAAGCAAGGACGGCGGCTTGAGGCGCCCCGTGGCCGGGGTGCTGGTCGCGCTCGTGGTCCTGACGAGCGCCAGCTGCGGGGACGACAACTCGGGTCAGTCGGGCTCCGGGAACGACAAGGGGCAGATGATTCTCGCGACCACAACCAGCACGCAGGATTCGGGGCTGCTTGACGAGCTGGTGCCGAGCTTCGAGGATCTGTCGGGCTGCTCGGTGAAGACGGTCGCGGTCGGGTCGGGTGAGGCGCTCGAGCTGGGCGAGAAGGGCAACGCGGACGTTCTGCTCGTGCACTCTCCGGAGGCCGAGCAGGAGTTCATGGACGGCGGCCACGGCGCGAGCCGCAAGGCGGTGATGCACAACGACTTCGTGGTGGTCGGCCCGGCCGGAGACCCGGCGGAGATCAATGGCTCTGGCTCCGCCGCCGACGCGTTCACGCTAATCGCGAAAGCCGAGGCGCCGTTCGCCTCGCGCGCCGACGAGTCGGGGACCAACACCAAGGAGCTGGCGCTCTGGGAGGCGGCCGGGATCGAGCCGAAGGGCTCCTGGTACATCGAGACCGGCCAGGGGATGGGGGAGACGCTCACGATCGCGAGCCAGAAGCAGGCCTATACGCTGTCCGATCGCGGCACCTGGCTCGCAACCGACAACCTCGATCTCGAGCTGCTGGTCGAGGGCGGCGACGATCTTCTGAACCCCTATCACGTGATCGTCGTCAAGGGCGAGAAGGTGAACCGGGGCTGCGCGCAGGAGTTCTCCGACTGGATCATCTCCTCGGAGACCCAGAAGGAGATCGGCCAATTCGGCGTCGCCGAGTACGGCGAGCCGCTATTCCACCCCGACGCCAAGGGCTGATGGATGCCGTCCACGAGGTGCTCGGGCGTTCCGCGCTCGTGTCGCTGACCGCCACCGCGATCGCGCTCGCGATCGGCGTGCCGGCCGGCACCTGGCTCGCTCTGGCCCGTCGGCGCGGGCGGCGCGTGCTCGCGACCGCCGTGAACACGGGCATGGCCGTGCCGACGGTCGTTGTCGGTCTGGTCGTGGCGCTGCTGCTGTGGCGAAGCGGGCCGCTCGGCGGGCTCGAGCTGATCTACACGCTGTGCGGCATGATCATCGCGCAGGTGCTGATCGCGGCCCCACTGATCACCGGCATCACGATGGCCGGGCTGCAGGCGCTGCCGGCTGACCTCCCTGACCAGCTGCGCGCGCTCGGTGCCAACACCCCCCAGCTCGTCTGGAGACTCTGGATCGAGGCGCGCGTGCCACTACTCGCCGCGGCGATGGCGGGCTTTGGACACGCCATCTCGGAGGTCGGATCGGCAACGATCGTGGGCGGCAACATCCACGGCCAGACACAAGTGATGACCACCTCGATCGTCGAGAACGTCGGCAAGGGCGACTTCGACGATGCCCTCATCTACGCCGCGATCCTGCTCGGCCTCGCGTTCACGATCAACGCGCTGCTCACCTCGGTGCAGCAGCGCGCGTCCGCATGGGCCCAGTCCTGAAGCTGCGCGGCGTGCGCCACAGTCGCGCCGGACGCGAGGTGCTCACGATCGACGCGCTCGAGCTGGAGGCCGGTGAGCGCCTCGCGGTGCTCGGCCCGAACGGAGCTGGCAAGACAACCCTGCTCCGGCTGCTCGCCGGGCTCGAAGCACCCAGCGCGGGAAGCGTCGAGCTCGAAGGCGTGCAGGTGGCCGGCGCCGACCTGGACCTTCGGCGGCGCATCGGATACGCAACACAGCGCCCAGGGCTGCTCTCGACGACGGTGATCCGCAACGTCGAGCTACCGCTACGCTGGCGCGGGCTTGACGCGGCATCCCGTCGGCAGGCCGCCCTCGCCGCGCTCGAGCGCCTCAATGTCGCCCACCTCGCGGAGCGGAGGGCGCTGTCGCTCTCGGGCGGCGAAGCGCAGCGAGTGAGCCTCGCGCGCGCGCTCGCGGTCGAGCCGCAGGTGCTGCTCCTCGACGAGCCCGCGGCAGGGCTTGATGCCGAAGCTCACCGCACCTTCTTCGACGACCTCGAGTCCGCCCTCGCCGACCGCGCGACCACAGTCGTCCAGGTGACGCACCGCGCGGACGAGGCGCTGCGGCTCGCGGACCGGATCGCAGTCCTCGTCGACGGCGCCACACGCCAGGTCGCGGACCCCGCGTCGGTCCTGCGCCAGCCCGCCGACCCGATCGTCGCCACACTGCTCGGCTACGACAACGTGCTCGCGGTTGAGGTTGACCGGGAGGGGCAGGTCCTCATCGGGGGCGCGCGGTGCGGGCTCACCTCCGCCCTCGACCCAGGGCCGGCCACGCTTGCCGCCTGGGCCGCGGCGCTCCGCATCACACCGCCGGGCGCGGCGCCGCTCCACGCCACGGTCGAGCGCGTCGCGCAAGGGCCCGGCTGCTGGCAGCTGACGCTTACCGCCTCGCAGACCCTGCACACACAGCTACGGCTCGACCAAACGCCGCCCCGCGTTGGCGAATCGGTAGGGGTCGAGGTCGACCCGGCGCACGCAAGCCTGATCGTGCGGGAGCCCGCGAGTCGAACACAGGCATAGCGAGCCGTCAACAATTGCATGGCTCGGCCGTGGTAGAGCCAGCCTCCGGGGGGTATGGACCCTGTGGGCCAGGTCCGGCGCGCTCTAGCAGCACTTCGGGTCCTCGCGCCGACGCTCGGCGCGCACGGTCTGCGCACATTCGTGACCGCCTGCCCCGGCTACCGTGGGTGCGGTGACGAGCGAGCTTGCTCATCGGCACGGCGCTCATTTGCACGTACACGCCTACCGCGGGCCGCACCGGCATGTACTGCGGCCCCGCCGGTCGCAGCTGCTCGACCCTGCACGGCTTCTCCGTCGAGAGGGCACGGCCGCCCACTCGCACGGTCACTCGCACGGGTTGATCGACGACTCGATCAAGCGCTCGCGCGAGGGCGTGGGAGCGGTCCTGCTCGCGCTCTTCGTGCTCGGCGTCACCGCGGCCGGGCAGGCGCTGGTCTTCGTCCTCAGCGGCAGCGTGGCGTTGCTCGCCGATCTGATCCACAACTTCGGCGATGCGGCCACGGCGATCCCACTCGGCATCGCCTTCGCCCTGCGCAGCGCTCGCGCTGAGCGCTGGGCCGGTCTCGCGGTTGTGGTCGCGATCTTCGCCAGCGCGTGCGTGGCCGGCTACGAGGCCGTCGACCGGCTCGTGAACCCGCGCGAGGTCGACGCGCTCGGGGCCGTGGCGATCGCCGGGCTGCTCGGCTTCGCCGGAAACTGGATCGCGGCCCTCATCCGCAGCCGCGCCGGGCACCGGCTCGACAGCCCCGCGCTAGTCGCCGACGGGGCGCACGCACGGGCGGACGCCTACGTCAGCCTCGCGGTCGTCGGGAGCGCGGGCGCCGTGGCGGCCGGCGCGCCGATCGCGGATCCACTCATCGGGCTTGCGATCACGTTGATCATCCTGCGCATCACCTGGGATTCCTGGCGCACGGTCCACAAGGGCGCGCACACACACTGACTCGTCGGGCCTACTACACGTCGGTGCGTGCCGCTCCGCCCAGGTCCGACCGATCGGGCTTGCGGGCGATGACGCGCTCGACGATTCCGGCTTTCAGTCGTTGCACGCTGTCGATCTCGAAGCCGACGCTGCCTAGGTGGTCGAGCGGGTCTCGCACCAGGTGGTCGGCGCCGAAGCGGACGGCCAGCGGGTCGAGCAGTCTCTGCACGGCGCGTACCGGAGCTGAGGGGCTGCGCACGTGTTCGAGCAACACCAGCCGCCCACCGGGACGTAGCACGCGGTGCGCCTCGGTCAGGGCTGCGCGGTCGTCGGGAATGGTGCAGAGGCCGAAGGTGATGATCACGGTGTCGAAGCTCTGATCGTGGAACTCCAGCGCCTGAGCGTCGCCGAGCCGCAGGTCGACTTGGCGCCCGAGTTCGTTGGCCCGCTGCCGTCCGATCTCAAGCATCCGTGGGCTCAGCTCGATCGCGGTCAGCCGGACGTCGGCGGGGTAGTGGGGCAGGTTGCGACCGGTCCCGAACGCGAGCTCGAGTACCTCGCCGCGGACCTGCGCGCAGGCCCATTCGCGCCCGCCGGCGAACAGGACTCGGTCGAAGAACCCCATCTGGCGGTCGTAGCGGGGCGCCTCCTTGTCTTGAAGGCGTCGGACGCGCTCGGTCTCGGTTGCGGTTGTCGTGTCTCGTCCGGTAGTCATCGGGACTAGCGCTGGCGTCGGCGTGACGACGCGAATTACTATCGGACACGCGAGATCGCCATGGACGAGGTGCTCGGGACCATCGGGGATGCGCTCGGAAACGGCTTCCAGATGGCTTGGGAGGTCTGGTGGGCGCTGATCCTCGGTTTCCTGCTCTCCGGCATCGTGCAGGCCTGGGTCACGCGCGGCCAGATGGAGCGCATCCTCGGCGGCCGAGGCCTCGCCGCGACGCTGAAGGGCACGGGCCTGGGCGCGGCGTCGTCATCGTGCTCGTACGCGGCGATCGCAATCGCGAAGAGCGCGTTTCAGAAAGGCGCCGGGTTACCCGCGGCGCTGGCGTTCATGTTCGCCTCGACGAACCTCGTCTTCGAGCTCGGGATCGTGCTGTGGATCTTCCTAGGGCCGGAGTTCACGGCCGCCGAGTTCGTGGGCGGCTTCCTGCTGATCCTGCTGCTGTGGGCGGCGGTGCGCGCGCTCGTCTCGACGCGCGAGGAGGAGGACGCGCGGGCGCACGCCCAAGAGGCGGACACCGGCCATGTACATACGATCGCCTCGCGCTCGGGATCCTGGCGCGAGCGGCTCGGCTCGCTCCAGGCATGGTCCGATGTCGCGCACAACTTCCGCGGCGACTGGCAGATGCTCTGGAAGGAGATGACCGCCGGCTTCGTGATCGCCGGCTTCGTAGCGGTCTTGCCCGGGAGCGTCTTCGAGGCCGTCTTCCTGACCGACGCACCCGACGCCGTGCAGACCGTCCAGAACGTGATCATCGGGCCGCTGATCGCCGTGCTCAGCTTCGTCTGCTCGATCGGCAACATCCCGCTGGCGGCGATCCTGTGGGCAGGCGGGATCTCGTTCGCGGGCGTGATCGCGTTCATCTACGCCGACCTGATCACGCTCCCGATCCTGCTGATCTACCGCAAGTACTACGGCACCCGCTTCGCGCTCAAGCTCGCCGGGATGATGTTTGCCTGCATCATCGTGGCCGCCCTCGCGGTAGACGGGCTCTTCTCGGCGCTCGGCGTAATCCCGACGACGCGCCCGTCGATCGAGTCGGTCACCGACCGCGGCATCAGCTTCAACTACACGGCCGTGCTCAACATCCTGTTCACGCTCGTCGGCGCGGCGCTCGTCTACCTCACGATCTGGCGGGGTGCGAAGGACCCCGTCTGCCGCATGCGCGTCGACCGTTTCGCCACCCCTCACAGCTCGGCGTTCGAGGGGCGGACCTATTACTTCTGCTCGAGCGGCTGCAAGGAAGAGTTCCTGACAAAACCGGAGCACTACGCGCACCACGCGCATGGCACACGCGGGGGGCGCCCGCGCGGCCTGCTGCGGTCCAGAACCTGACGCTCCGGGTGGCCCGCAGGTTCACGGGCGGGAGCGCAGCTGCCAGCTTTGGCCGCTGTCGAGTGAGCGCTTTACCGTCCCATCGTGCAGCGCGACGAGCAGCTCGTCGCCGGCGTTGTCGAAGGCTGCGGGCCGCCCCCCGACCATTCCGGCCATCTGCCACGTTTGGCCGGCATCGGAGCTGCTGCGAACCGTTCCCAAATCCACTTGCCGCCGAACGCCGCCCGGTGGTCCTCGAGTCGGTCGAGGTGCTTGAACACGGCCTGCGCCGTGTTGTCCACAAGGGTCGAGTCCCTTGCCCTATCCAGAAAGTGGTTGCTCAGCTCCATCGACCGGTTGCGAGTCCCTCTCGGCGCCCATCCTGCATTTTGGGCCCCTCTGCCGCAACCCAGGTGCCTGCTCCGAGTGGAAAAGGCGCGGCGAGCCGATGTCTAATAAGCCTCACACAGTGACCTACGCTGGCTCTACGTGCTGTCGCGCCTGCTCGTCCGCCATCTCTGCCAGGAGACACAGGGCGTTCACCAGCCGCATCTGCTCGACGGTACCGCACCGGATCGTGAGCAGCTCAGGGCTACAAACCAATACCGCCAGGCACTTCGCGCGCGACACGGCGACGTTGAGCCGGTTGCGCGAGTAGAGGAACGCGACGTTGCGCGGGATCTCCTCGCCGGAGGACGTGGCCATCGAGAAGAAGACGACCGCGGCCTGCTGGCCCTGGAACTTGTCGACCGTCCCGACCGCGACGTCGGCCAGGTCGGCGCGGTCTAGGCATTCGCGCAGGCAGCGCACCTGGGCGTTGTACGGGGCGACGACCATCAGGTCCGTCGCCGTCAGTGGGCGCGTCGAGCCATCGGCAAGGGTGTAGTTCGCTCCGACGAGCTCGGCGATGTGGTCGGTGACCAGCTACCTTCTTGCCGCTTCCGTGGCCCTCTTCGGCGTCGGTGAGCGGCTGCGCGGCGTCGTCGAGCGCGAACGTCCGGTCGATCACGGGTGTCAGCTTGCCGTCCTCGATGATGTCCTTGAGAAAGAGCAGGTCCGCGCGGCGGTCGACGGCCGTGAGCGGGACGAGCCGCTGGCTCACGAACCGT
>JBKPME010000123.1:0-17171 GCA_046731915.1 Actinomycetota bacterium | reverse complement strand
TCCAGCGTGGGCTCGCCAACCAGGGCCGGACGATCCGCCTGCCGGTGCACATCGGCCAGCGCGAGCGGAAGATCGCACGGATGGAGCGCGAGCTGGCCGTCGAGCTCGAGCGGATGCCAACCGACGAGGAGATCGCGAACGCGGCCGGCATCTCGCTGCGGGAGCTGCGGGAGACGCGTGAGTTCAGCCGCACCGTCACGAGCCTCGAGCGGCCCGTCGGCCAGGAGGGCGACACCCAGCTGGGCGAGCTGCTCCCGAGCGACGCGCTGGAGCCGGTCGAAGAGGTCGAGATCGGGCTGCGTCAGGAGGCGGTGCACCGAGCGCTCGAGAACCTCTCCGAGCAAGAGCAGCAGGTGATCCGGCTCCGCTACGGCATCAACGGCGACGAGCCGACACCCCTGCGGGAGGCCGGGCGGCGGCTGGGGCTCTCCCCCGAGCGCGTGCGCCGCATCGAGCACAAGGCGCTCGAGCGGCTGGCGTGCACGCGCGAGGTGGCGGGGCTGGCCGAGGCCGCCTGACATCGCGTGACGGTCTAAACCAGGTGGCATAGAGCTCGGCAGCCTGGGTAGTCGACCCGCATGGAATCTTCAACGCGCTTCCGCAGGGACGCGGAAGACGACAGGCCGCTTGGCGAGCTCGTCCAGGACCTCTCGCGCCAGACCTCGACGCTGATCCGCCAGGAGATGCGGCTCGCGCAGGCCGAGCTGGCCGAGAAGGGCAGGCATGCGGGCAAGGGCGCCGGGATGTTCGGCGGCGCGGGCGTTGTTGCGCTCTACGGCGTGGGCGCACTGGTGGCCGCCGCGATCATCGGGCTGGCGACCGTAATCGAGCCCTGGATCGCCGCGGCGGCAATCGGCGTGGGCCTGCTCCTGATCGCGGGCATTCTCGCCTTGACCGGCAAGAAGGAGCTGGACGAGGCGGGGCCGCCGAAGCCCGAGCAGGCGATCGAGAGCATGCAGCAGGACGTCGAGACCGTGAAGGCGAGGGCGAAGTCATGACCCCGCAGCAGACGCCCGAGGAGCTCCGGACCGAGATCGAGCGGACGCGGCGCGAGCTCGGCGAGACCGTGGACGCGCTTTCGCACAAGGCCGACGTGAAGGAGCAGGCGCGTATCAAGAAGCAGGAAGTGCAGGAGCGAGTCAGCGCGAACCCGGTTCCCTACGCGGCGATCACCGGCGGCTGCATAGCCGCGCTCGTGCTGCTCCTGCTCATACGGAGGCGCTGAGGCGATGCGATTTGATCGAGACAAGGCTCCGGATACACCCACCGAGCTCGGCAAGGGCGGCTGGTGGGCCGCGCTGAAACGGACTGTCCGCGAGTTCAGGGAGGACAACGTCACCGACTGGGCGGCCGCGCTCACGTACTACGGCGTGCTCGCGATCTTCCCCGCGATGATCGTGCTCGTGTCGATCCTGGGGTTGATCGGCACTTCGGCTACTCAGCCGCTGATCGACAACCTCGGCACGGTGGCGCCTGGTCCAGCGAAGGAGATCCTCACGAGCTCGCTCAAGAACCTCCAGGGGAGCCAGGGCGCGGCAGGCGTGTTGTTCGTCGTCGGCCTGGTCGGCGCCCTGTGGTCGGCGTCCGGATACGTCGCCGCATTCATGCGCGCGTCGAACGCCATCTACGACATGGAGGAGGGCCGGCCGGTCTGGAAGACGCTCCCGGTGCGGGTGAGCCTGACGCTCGTCCTGCTCGTGCTGCTCGCGGTCACGACGGTCGCAGTGGTGATCACGGGCGGGCTCGCCCAGAAGGTCGGCGACCTGATCGGCGTCGGGAGTACGGCCGTCACGGTCTGGAACATCGCCAAGTGGCCGGTGCTGCTACTCGTGGTGACGCTCATGTTCGCCCTGCTCTACTGGGCGGCGCCGAACGTCAAGCGGCCCGGCTTCCGCTGGGTCTCGCCCGGCGGCATCCTGGCGGTGATCGGCTGGCTGATCGCCTCGGGAGGCTTTGCGTTTTTCGTGGCCAACTTCGGTTCGTACAACAAGACCTACGGCGCGCTCGGCGGCGTGATCGTGTTCCTGATCTGGCTGTGGATCTCGAATATCATGATCCTGCTGGGGGCCGAGTTCAATGCCGAGCTCGAGCGCGAGCGTGCGATCAAGGGCGGCATGGAACCCGAGGACCGGGAGCCGTACGCCGAGCCGCGCGATACGCGCAAGATGGAGAACCAGAAGGCCACGTGACGGCGACCTCCGCCGGGTATGCGCCGCCCCGCGAGCGGCCGCCCCTCGCCGCCTACGCCACTTTCGCGACCGTCTTCCACGCTGCCATGGCCGCGGCCGTCGCGGCCGCGAAGCGCTCCGGGCACGACCTGCCGGAGCGTGTCGAGGCTGGCGATGTCGTCCTGATCGGGACAGCCAGCTTCAAGCTGAGCCGGCTGATCTCGAAGAAGAAGGTCACCGCCTTCGTCCGCGCGCCGTTCACCGAGCTCGAGGGCAAGGGCGGCCCCGCCGAGCTCGAGGAGAAGCCGCGCGGCAGCGGGCTCCAGCGCGCCCTCGGCGAGCTCCTGCTGTGCCCGTACTGCCTAGGCCTGTGGGCGTCAGGGGGCTTTCATGCCGGGCTCCTGTTCGCACCGCGCGCCACGCGCTTCAGCGTGTCGGTGCTGAGCGCGATGACGATCTCGGACTTCCTGCAGATCGTCTACAAGGCGGCCGAGGAGCGCGGCCTCGGCGACGGCGAGTAGTCCGGTCTACTCGAGTACGAAGAACTCGAACCCGATGTCCGGGTCGAGGACCAGCTGGCTGTGGTAGGCGACCACCTTCCGGCCCATGTGCTGGGAGACCTCGCGCGTGAACTCCTCGGCCATCGCCTCTTGGAACGTCAGGCGCACCTCGCGCACTTTGTCGCCGTGGCCGTTCTCGACGAGCGTCTTCTCGACCTTGGTCATCGTCTCCTCGAGCACACAGACGAGGATGCGGTCGTCGAGCACGTAGCTCTTCGCCTTCGTGGGACCGCGACCGTAGTACTCGCGGAACAGCCTCACGATTCCGTTCGTCACGGCGGCAAGCTGCTCGCCGTAGTGGACCCCCTTCTCAGGGGTGGGAGTGTGCTCCATCGGTCGGGGATTTTGGCAAGTCCTGCTTGCGGGCCTCCGCAAGCCTTGCCGGGATGGACGACCTGAACAGCCTGCTCACCTTCCCGAGCTTGGCCCGGCAGCGCGGGCACTCCTCGGTGGTCAATCCCATCGCCGGGCTATAGACAGTCAGGCGACAACTCGGGCAGTTCAGGTACGCCATGAGCCGGGCAGGGTACCCCCCCTCGCGCGCCAGGTCAATATATGGGTGAGATCCACGAAGACCTTCAAGCAACTCGCGGCGCGCTTGCAACGCGCGCGTAGGCCTCGTCATAGGCCGCGGCGACGGCCGACACGTCGAAGCGCTCCCGTGCGCTCTCGCGGCATCGATCCCGGTCGATCTCACCGATCCTGCCGACGGCAGCGGCCATCCCGTGCTCGTCATCGACGACGAAGCCGGTCTCCCTGTCGAGGACGATTTCGGGCGCCGAGCCCTCCGGGAACGCGATCACCGGCGTGCCGCAGGCCATCGCCTCGGTCATCACGAGGCCGAAGGGCTCCGGCCAGCGGATCGGCATCAGCAGCGCGCTCGCGCCGGCGTACAGGTCGCGCTTCTCGTCGCCGACCTCACCGATGTAGCGGATCCGGTCCCCGTCCAGGTGCGGCTCGACCTCCTGAGCGAAGAACTCCTCCTGACCCGGCTGGACCGGACCGGCGAGCAGGAGCGGCCGGTCCGCCTCGCGCGCGGCCGCGATCGCGCGGTTCGGTCCCTTGTCCTCGTTGAAGCGCCCGATCCAGAGCAGGTAGCCACCGCCCTCCTCGCTGAAGGGGAAGTCGTCGACGACGATCGGATTCCCGATCACGGCGATGATGTCGAGTTCGTCCGGCGCCTGGTCAGCCTGGTAGCGGCTGAGCGCCACCGCGCGCGCCTTGTGGCCGTGGCGGCGGTAGAACGCGAAGGTCTGCTCGGTGAACGGCCCGTGCAGGGTGTGGACGACTGCTGTTTCGATCCGGTCCGCGAAGGCGAACGCGGCGAACCCGCAGTGGTCGTGGATCACGTCGAAGGGCAGGTCCGCCTGCTCGATGCGGGCGAACGCCGACGCCACGTGGTCGCTCTCGTAGAGCGACATCTCGATCTCGTCGGGGTGCGGGTCCTCGAGCGGTGACAGCACCTCGGCAGGCGCCCGTGTGCCGGGGGCGGCGAACAGCGTGACGTCGTCGCCGCGCTCCGTCAGCTCCGCAACCAGCAGGGCGATCACCTGCTCGATTCCGCCGTACCCCGGGGGCGGCACGGGGATCCACGGGGGCGCCAACATCGCGACCCTCATAGCCTGCCTGCCATGAGCAGCCCGCTCGGTGCACTCACGAACCTCGCGGACACGATTGTGATCAAGGACGGGAACGTCTTCATGGTCACCCTCCGTGACGGCCGGCTTCCTGCGGACGTCGAGCACCCCCTGGGTCTGTGGTTCCGGGACTGCCGCTTTCTAAGCGTCCACGAGCTGCGGCTCTGCGGGCAAGTTCCCCGTCTACTTACCGCAACAGACGCCGAAGGAATCCAAGCGGTGCACGAGTTGACCAATCCGGACCTCGACCTCGTGAGCGGAGAACGGCTCCCGGCGGAGCGCCTCCGCATCCGGATCGAGCGTCGCGCAGACGGTAACGGCGCGCTCCGGCAGCGGATCGCGGTGCGCAGCTACCACCGCGGCCCGATCCAGCTCCCCCTCGAGGTGTCCCTCGGCGCCGACTTCGTGCCGATGCTCGAACTGCGCGGCATCGTGCCCAGACACGAGCGCACGCTCTGCGCCGCGGGGCCCGAGACATTCGCGACGGTCGGCCGCGACGGCGTGCGGCGCACGACCGCGCTGCGTGCGGCGCCGGCGCCGAGAGCGGTCGACGACGGGACGCTCGTGTTCGACCTCGACCTGCCGGCCCGGGGGGCGATCGACCTGACGCTGGACTTCGAGGTGTCCGAGCACATGGACGGAGAGCTGGCCGCGGTGATCCCGCGCCGCCGTCACGGGGACGGCGCGCGAGTGGAGTCCGACGACCAGCTCTTCAATCGAATCCTTCGGCGCTCTCTCGACGACCTCGAGCTGCTCCACTCCGAGCTCGACGGCCACTCGTACTACGCGGCCGGCTTGCCCTGGTTCGCGACACTGTTCGGCCGCGACAGCATCATCACCGCCTTCGAGACGCTCTCCTTCGTCCCCGGGATCGCCGAGGGGACGCTGCGGCTGCTCGCCGAGCGGCTGGGGCAGGAATACGACGACGAGCGCGACGAGGAGCCCGGCAAGGTCCTCCACGAGTGGCGGGTCGGCGAGCCGGCCACGCTCGGCGAGACGCCCTTCGCGCGCTACTACGGCAGCGTCGACGCGACGCCGCTGTTCCTCTGCCTGCTCGGCCACCACGCCGACTGGTCCGGGAACCTAGACCTGTTCCGCGAGCTGCGCGAGCCGGCGAACGCAGCGCTCGAGTGGATCGACCGCTACGGCGACCTCGACGGCGACGGACTCGTCGAGTACAGGCGTCGCTCGCCCCGCGGGCTTGAGACGCAGGGCTGGAAGGACTCCGCCGACGGCATCCCGGACGACGCCGGCGAGCCGCTCGCGGCGCCGGTCGCGCTGGTGGAGGTGCAGGGCTATGTGATCCGGGCCAAGCATCTGATGGCTCGGATGTTCGAGTTGGACGGCGACGGCGCGCGCGCCGACAGGCTGCGCGACGAGGCGGCCGCCCTCGAGGCGCAGCTGGAGCGGTTCTGGCTCGAGGACCCGGGCTGCTACGCGATCGCGCTCGACCGGGACAAGCGGCCTGGCACGGGGCTGACGTCGAATCAGGGCCACCTGCTCTGGTCGAACGCCGTGGACCAGGAGCACGCGCGCTGCATCCGCGACGTCCTCATGAGCGGCGACATGTTCTCGGGCTGGGGAATCCGGACTCTCGCTGAGAGCCATGCGGCGTACAACCCCGTCGGCTACCACACCGGCTCCGTGTGGCCGCACGACAGCGCGCTGATCGCGTTTGGGCTGCGCCGCTATGGGTTCGACGAGGACTTCACGCTGATTTTCGAGGGACTGCTCGAGGCGGCCTCGCGCTTCAACGATTACAGGCTGCCCGAGCTCTTCGGCGGTTTCGCCCGGGGGGCGTTCGACGAGCCGGTGCCCTACCCGGTCGCGTGCCAGCCGCAGGCGTGGGCGGCGGGCGCCATCCCGCTTCTCCTCAAGTGGGGCCTTGGCCTGAGCCCCGACGCGCTCGGCAAGCGCCTCAGGATCGTCCGGCCGTCGCTGCCGCGCTGGCTCGAGCGCATCGACGTGACCGGGCTCGAGGTGGGCAACGCTCGCATCGACCTGCGCTTCGAGCGGGCGGGCGAGCAGGTGACGCTCGCGGACGCGCACATCGACGGCGACGTCGAGGTTGTGCTGGAAATTGCCCCCGACCGCCGCCGGATGTCCGATCCCTAGCGCGGCGGGGGGTAACGGGACCGGGAACGGCAGCAGTGAAGGTGCTTCTGCTTCCGCGGAAGCATCCTGGATAGGAGTTGCTATCCACCCCCTAGATAGGACGCTTCGGCTAAGACAGTGGCTGCCTCTCAATGCTGTCCTTGGCCGGGGGGCGAGGGCGGACTGTCGAGCGGCTTCACCGCCGGTCCCTCGATCACATCGCCCGTCCCGCCGAAGCGCGAGCCGTGGCACGGGCAGTCCCAGGTCTCCTCGACGCTGTTCCAGTCCAGCACGCAGCCCAGGTGCGTACAGCGCGGCGCGCCGTGCTTCAGCACTCGGTCCGCGGCGAAGTGGTACGCCACGTTCGCGTTCTCCCTGGCGAACGTCACCGCGCTCGCGCGGGCACGGAGGCGGTTCGGGTTGAAGAGAGCGGACCACTCATGATCGCGGCCCACGATCTGGGCGGTCAGGAGCTCCGAGGCGGCTGTGCCCATTGCGAGGCCCCACTTCTTGAAGCCGGTCGCAACCCAGATGTTGGGCGAGAGCAAGTCGTGGCGGCCGACGTACGGCACGCCGTCCATGGGCATCTGGTCCTGGGTGGCCCAGCGCAGCTCGGGCTCGAGGCGGAAGCGCTCGCGCGCCCACGCGCCGAGCCGCTCGTAGCGCTCCGCCGCGTCGGCTTGGCCCGTCTTGTGGCTCTCGCCGCCGACCAGCAGCCAGTCGCCGTGAGCCCGGATCGAGTGCGCGGGCGACTCCGTGGAGAGGTACATACCGGCCGGACGCTGCGGGACTCGGCCGGCGACCACGTACGAGCGCTCGGGGTGGCAGCGCGCGAAGTAGAGGCCGCGGTCGAGGAACGACAGGTGCGTGGCCACGACCACCTGATCCGCGCTTACGCGTGGCCCGCGCGCCGTGTTCACCTTGCCCGAGCCGATGCCGGTGACCATGGTCTCCGCGAAGACCCGCCCGCGCAGAGCCGCGGCGATCCCCTCCGCGTACTTCACCGGGTGAAACTCGGCCTGCTCCTCGAAGCGCACCGCGCCCGCCACCGGGAACGGCAGGTCGAGCTCATCTGTGAACGAGGCCGGCAGGCCGAGCTCGCGAGCAAGCTCGGCCTCCTCACGCACCCGCTCCACGTCGGCCGGATCCTCTGTGTATGTGTAGTTCGGCTTCCGCCGCAGCTCGCAGTCGATCTCGAGCTCATCCGCGAACTCAAAAACACGCGCGATCCCGGCCTCGTTCGCCTCCCCGTAGATGCGCGCCGTCTCGCGGCCGAGGCGCTTCGCGAGCTTGGCGTAGGTGAGTCCGTGGAGCGACGAGAGCTTCGCCGTGGTGTACCCGGTCGCCCCCGCGGCGACGTGGCGCATCTCCAGCACGGCGACCCTTATCCCCTCGCGCTCGAGCAGGAGTGCCGTCGTGAGCCCGACGATCCCCGCGCCGACCACGGCCACGTCGACGCCGATGTCGCGATCGAGCGGCTGCCGAGGGGCGGCCGCGCGCCCTTCGAGCCACAGTGAGCGCAGCACGGCGCGGTGCTACCCGGTTTGCGGAGCGCGCACACACGGGCATCAGGTGGGTGTCGTGGGACCCAAGCCCGCCGTTCTCGCATGCCTTCTCGCGCTGTCCCTTGGCGCCTGCGGAACGGTGGACCGCGAGACCGACGCCGCGGCCGTGACTGAGCGCTTCCACACCGCCCTCGAGGCGAACGACGGACGGGCGGCATGCGAAGAGCTCAGCGAGGAAACCGCGTCGAAGCTCGAGCAACAGGAGCAGAAGCCATGTGAGGAGGCCATCCTCGGGCTCGAGCTGCCGAAGGGAGGGACCGTCGCAGTGAGGCGCGTGGAGGTGTTGAACGCCTCGATGGGCCTCGCCGAGGGCGGCACCGACTTCCTGAGCGAGGGTCCCGAGGGCTGGAAGATCTCCGCTGTGGGATGTGAGCCCACGGCGCCGGAGCAGCCATACGAGTGCGTGTTGGAGGGCTGAGATGCGAGTGATGTTCGTCGTCTACATCGTCCTGATCACAACGGGGATCGCCTACTGCTCCGTCATCGGGCTGATGCACAACTGATGCGCCGGTTCCTGAAGGAGAACAGCCTCTCGATCGTCTTTCTGGTCCTGTTCCTGTCCGCACTCGCCGGGCAGGCCGTGGCCGGGCACGCCGACTTCAACGAGCAGCAGGTTCAGCACGGCGACCCCGAGATCTCGATGGGGCGCTACCTGGTGTCCTCGGACTTCGGGGTCGACGTGATGGAGAACTGGCAGTCCGAGTACCTGCAGTTCACGCTGATGATCCTCGCGACGGTGTGGCTCCTCCAGCGCGGTTCGCCGGAGTCGAAGGAGCTGAGCAAGGCGGGGCGCGAGTCGGACAAGGACCAAAGGGTGGGCCCCCACGCCGAGCAGAACTCACCGCGCTGGGCCAAGGCGCACGGGATCAAGCGCAAGCTCTACGAGAACTCTCTTGTCCTCGTGATGGGCACGATCTGGCTGGGCACCTGGTTCGCGCAATCGCTGACCGGGCGGGCGGAGTACAACAGCGGGCGGCTCGACCACCACCTGGATACCGTCGGCTGGTGGCACTACATCGGTACGCCCGACTTCTGGGACAAGACGCTTCAGAACTGGCAGTCCGAGTTCCTCGCCGTAGGCTCCATGGCGATCCTCGCGGTCTACCTGAGGATGCGAGGCTCGCCGGAGTCGAAGCCGGTCGGCGCGCCGCACACCGCGACCGGGGTGGAGGGCTGAGCAGCTAGCTCAGTCGTCCAGGCGGTCCCGCTTAGGGCCCTCCCAAGGCTCCGCCTCCGGATCTTGCGAGGGGTGCGGCTCGCTCGTGCTGGTGCTCCCGGTCGGCGGATGGTCCTCGTCACGCGGGTCGTCGCGCTTCTCGTAGGGATCGGGCCATTCCGTCTCGTCCGGCTCGCCGACGGGGTTGGTCAGCGGATGATGTGGGTCGCGCTCGGTCAACTGTCCGGCGAGGCGGCCGAGATGTCAGCGAGTGTCGAGTCGGGCTCGCGCTCAACGGCGAGATCGCCGAGCGAGATGATCCCGACGGGACGGTCGCCCTCGACGACCGGCAGCCGGCGGATGTCGCTCTCGCGCATCTTGCGAAGCGCATCGTCGACGCTCGCGCTCGGCTCGATCGCGTCGATGCCGCTCGAGCAGATGTCGTTGACCGGGGTGGACCGGGCGTCGCGGCCCTCGGCCACGCCCCGCACGACGATGTCGCGGTCGGTGACGATGCCGCCCACCTCGCCGTTCTGCAGGACGATCACGTCGCCGATGTCGTCGTCGCGCATGATGCGCGCCGCGTCGGTCACCGGGTCGTCCGCGTTAACTGTCCGCGGGTCGCGGGTCATGATCTCTTCAACTGTGCGTGCCATACGCGCTGCCTACCCGGAACGGGTTTAGTTACCCAACCGGAGGGAGACACTCCATCTAGGTCGCTTACCAGGAACACTGGTCCAGGTGGGCGCCGATGTTCCAAGGGGGACGAAGCGCAGTCGCGAAAAGCGGTTGCGAAGCGGACCTCACGTCACCGAAGACGAGAGGTTCGTAAATGACTGCTGCAACACTGGCGGCCGCGCGCACGCTGCGGGTCGAACGCCGAGCACCATGCCATGCCAGCGACCCCCACGAGGCGGAGCGCCAGCTGCTGATCCGCTATCACGAGCACGGCGACCTGGCCGCGCGCGAGGAGCTCTGCGAGCGCTTCCTGCCGCTCGCGCGTGACCTCGCCCTGCGCTACACCTACACAGACGAGCCGCTCGACGACCTCTTGCAGGTTGCAAGCCTCGGTCTCATAAAGGCAATCGATCGGTTCGAGCCGGGCCGCGGCACCAAGTTCACGAGCTACGCGGCGCCGACGATCCTCGGCGAGCTGAAGCGGCACTTCCGCGACAAGGGCTGGTCACTGCACGTGCCGCGCGACCTGCAGGAGCGGACGCTCGCGGTGAGCCGTGCGACCGAGACGCTTTCAAAGGAGCTCGGCCGGTCGCCGAAGGTCCGCGAGGTGGCCGAAGAGCTCGGCTGCTCGGTCGAGCAGGTGCTCGAGGCCCAGGAGGCCGCCGCCAGCTACGAGGCGGCGTCGCTCGATGCGCCGGCGACCAAAGACGATGGCGAGTCAGCGGCGCTCGTTGACCTGCTCGGGCAGGAAGACTCCTCCTACGAGCTTGTGGAGGACCGCGAGGCGATTGCCAGCACGTGGCTCGCGCTCCCCGAGGTCGAGCGCCAGGTGCTCGAGCTGCGCTTCATGCACGACCTGACGCAGCGGGAGATCGGCGAGCGGATCGGCTACTCGCAGATGCACGTGTCGCGGCTCCTCCGCCGCGCGCTCAACCGTCTCGAATCCGCCGCAGCCGCCGCCTGAGCGACTCCGCGTTGGCCGGGGCGTAGCCCTTCCAGTCGTTGTTGAAGTAGATGAACACCTCGGTGCGGCGGCTCCATCCGGCGATCCGCTCGGCCCATTCCGCGATCTCGGTCTCGGAGTAGTTGCCGTCGCGGCCGCGATGGCCGTGGTGGAGGCGCACGAGGGTCCAGTCGGCCGTGAGCTCGCGGGCCTGGAAAGGCCAGCGCGGATGGTCGGCAATGACGAGCGCCGCCCCGTGCGCACGTAGCTGCTTGTAGACGGGCTCGGTAAACCAGCTCTCGTGGCGGAACTCAAAGCAATGCCGCCCGGGTGGCAGGAGCGGCAGCGCGCGGCCGAGCCGATCGTCGTCGCGCCTGAAGTTCGCCGGGAACTGCCAGACGATCGGCCCCAGCTTGCCGGACTGGGCCAGCGGCTCGATGCCCTCGTAGTAGCGCCCGATCCCGTCCGCGAGATTCTGGAGGCGCCGGATGTGGGTCATGTAGCGGCTCGCCTTGGCGGCGAACAGAAAATCGGGGGGCGTCTGCCCGACCCAGCGCGCGACGGCGTCTGCCGATGCGAGCCTGTAGAAGGTCGAGTTGACCTCGACGGTGTCGAAGACCTGCGAGTAGCGCTCGAGCCAGCGTCCCTTCGCCAGGCCTTCCGGATAGAGCCTGCCCCGCCAGTCGTCGTACTGCCAGCCCGAGCAGCCGACGCGGACCGGCCGCATGCCGGGAGCCTACTCGGAGACGAGCGTGCGGCGGTCCCGCTCCGTGAAATCGACGTCGCGGTCGTCGTCGGGCCGGTGCGCGTGGATGCTCTGCACCGTCTTGCGGCGACGGTGGAAGTCCAACGCCGCGGCGATCGCGACGGCGACGATCGCCAGCGGCACGGCCACCACGACGGCGCCGCCCATGAACGTGAGCGACATCACGACGACGGCCAGGGCGAAGACGGCGACAACGGCTGTCAATCCCGACATACCTGCGAGATACCCGCCTACGGACGGGGCAAACGGGCGCTGTTCGCCACCTCAGGCTGCCGACCAAGTCAGCCGGGCTGGCCTTCGGCGCCGAAGCGGCTCGTCTCGCCCTCGGGCAGCCGGCCGTCGCGGCCCACGTAGCCGTCCTTGCCGCCGGCGATCAGATACAGGGCTGGCTCGCCGCCCACGTTCTTGATCTGCCGGACGGTGGCGGCGTCCACGCGCGCGAGGCCGCCCGGGCCGAGCAGATGCTCCGTGTCGTCGTTCAGCCGGATCTGGATCCGCCCGCGGTGAACGAAGTAGAGCTCCTCTTGCTCGTCATGGAAGTGGCGCCCAGTCTCGAACCCCGGCGGGAGCTCGATCGCGTTGACGCCGAACGCGGTCACGCCGAGCTCCCGGCGCACCTTGCGGAAGCCGGGGCCCTCGCCGAGCGCTTCGACGTTTGCGACGGCATACCCGTCGCCCTGCACCACCTCGCGAGTCTCGTCAGCCATGTGAACAGGGTATGCCTCCGCGTGGTCAGCGCCCAGCGCGTCGGCCACGGCGGGTAAGCCTCCGCGTGGTCTGCGCCCAGCGCGTCGGCCACGGCGGGTAAGCCTCCGCGTGGTCTGCGCCCAGCGCGTCGGCCACGGCGGGTAAGCCTCCGCGTCGGCCACGGCGGCCTATGCCGCCCGCTCCGCGCTCCGGAGGCCGCCGCGCGCCCACAAGAGCGAGATGCTCACGAGCAGCGCCACCACGGCGAACGCCGGCAGGACCTTGGTGGGGTCGCCGGCCAGGAAGCCTCGCCCCGCCTCGAGCACCAGCGTCACGGGGTTCACCGTCGCCGCCCCGTGCACCCAGCCGGTGAGCAGGTCGTATGGGACCCAGACCGGCGCCATGAACAGCAGCAGGAAGGCGGGCATCTGGATCGCAGGGCCGGCCTGCATCGTGCGCAGCCGCATCGCCACTCCGGTCCCGAACAGCAGCGCGAACGCGTTCATCAGGAGCGCGAGCGTGTAGAGCCCAACCAGGTCGATCCCGTTGCCGTAGATCTGGAGCCCCACCAGCAGCGCGACCGCGGTGATCACGGCGATGTTCGTCGCGGCGCGCGTGAGCGCCGCGATCCAGTAGCCAGCCACGATCCCGCCGCGGTGCGTGGCGGCGAGCATTAGGCGCCGCGAGAAGCCCGAGTCGAAGTCGCGTGCGATCGCGAAGGAGCTGAAGATGCCGCCGAAGGTGGCCGCCTGGAGCAGGACGAAGCCGTAGACAAAGGTCGTGTAGCCGGCCTCGTAGTCGAACCCCGGCACGTTGTCTATGCGCGACAGCCCGCCGGCGAAGGCGGTGAAGAAGAACATGGGGAACAGGAGCCCGGGGATGAAGAGGGCCGGGTTCGTAACCCAGTTGTGCACGTTGCGCCACGCGACCGCGCGCGCCACCGAGAAGAACGAGCTCATGCGCGCACCATCCGGGTTCGCAGCGCGGCCCCGGCCGCCGTGATCGCGATCAGCGCGACGCCGCCGGCGCACGCGAAGGCGAGTGCTAGCGCCTCGCCGTTCCAGCCCTCGATCACGAGCGAGCGGATGCCCTCGATCATGTACGAGACCGGGTTCCAGGTGGCCACCGTCTGGTACCAATCCGTCTCGATCAGGTTGCGCGGCAGCGACATCGAGGAGAGGAACAGCGCCGCGAAAAAGAGCGGGAAGGTTCCCTGCACCGCCTCCGCGGTCCCGGACCGGAGAGCGACAAAGGCGCCAATCGCGCCGAACGCGAGCGAAATAGTCAGCGACAGGAGCACGAGGACCACGGCCCCGGCCGGCCCGGCCGCGAGGCCGTCGCCGAAGACGACGCCCACCAGCAAGAATGTCAGCGCCTGGATCAGGCCGAGAGCGACGATGCCGGTGAGCTGCCCGAGCATGAGCGACACGCGCTTCAGCGGCGTTAGCGAGAGCCGGTTGAGGAAGCCGCTCTCGATATCGCTCGCGACGTTCGTCCCCGCGCTGTTCGCGGAGAACAGCGCCCCCTGGACGAACGGGATCGCGAGGGCGAACTGGAAGTAGGAGCTGGTCGGGAAGCCGGGGAGGTGCGTGGCGGTCTCGAGGCCGCTGCTGTTGATCGAGAGCAGCAACAGCGGAAACGCCAGCGACGGCACCACCATCGCCGGCTGGCGCAGCGTTCGGACGACCGAGCGCTGCGCCAGCATCGCGACGTCGCTCACGCGACGGCCACCTCGGGCTCGGCCTCGCCCTCGAGCGAGCGCCCCGTCTTGGCAAGGAACACGTCGTCGAGCGTCGGCGCGTGCAGCTGAAGATGCTGGATCTCGATCCCCTCCGCGTCCAGCCCGCGCACGACCTCGGCCAGCTGTGCGTCGCCGCCCGAGAGCCGCACCGACGCGCCCTTAGGCGAGCCCGTGACCGCCTCGCCGAAGCGGGCGAGCACCTCCTTCGTGCGACCCAGGTCGCCGGGGTCGCGCGGGATCGCCTCAGCGCTCGGGCGGCCGATCTCGGCCTTCAGCTCCTCGGGCGTGCCCTCGGCGACGATCTTGCCGCGGT
The DNA here is from genome assembly GCA_046731915.1 of Actinomycetota bacterium. Classification (GTDB taxonomy): domain Bacteria; phylum Actinomycetota; class Thermoleophilia; order Solirubrobacterales; family Thermoleophilaceae; genus JACVRW01. The sequence continues at coordinate 2,863 of JBKPME010000123.1, read as the reverse complement.
CGATGATGCCCACGCGGTCGGCGAGCACGTCGGCCTCCTCCAGGTACTGCGTGGTGAGGAAGACCGTCACGCCGCGGTCGGCGGCGAGCCGCTGCACCTCCTCCCACAGGGCACTGCGGCTCTGCGGATCGAGCCCGGTGGTGGGCTCGTCGAGGAACAGGATCCGAGGACGGTGGACGAGCGCCAGGGCGAGGTCCAAGCGGCGCTTCATGCCGCCCGAGTAGCCGCGGACTCGACGGTCTGCGGCCTGCACCAGGCCAACCCGCTCCAGCAGCGCGTCTGAGCGCTTGCGTGCGTCGGCGCCGGTCAGGCCGTGGAGCGCGGTCTGCAGCTTCATGTGCTCGCGGCCGGTCAGGAACGGGTCGAGCGCAGCGTCCTGCAGCGCCGCGCCGATCGCCGCGCGCACCTCCGCGCCCTCCTTCACGATGTCGTGGCCGGCGACCCAGGCCCGCCCGTCGGTCGGGGGCAGCAGCGTGGTCAGCATGTGGACGGTCGTCGACTTCCCGGCGCCATTTGGCCCGAGGAAGCCGTACACCTCACCCGGCTCCACGCGGAGGTCGATGCCGTCGACCGCGCGCGGGCCCTTCTTGAACTCGCGAACGAGGCGCTGGGTCTCTATCGCGGCGTCGGACACGCCCCCCACACTACGCAGGGGGCGGTCCGGTCGGCTAAGCAGTCTTGGCCGGCTCTCCGGGCAGGTGGGTCAGGTTCTCCACCTCGCGCACGCCCTCGATCGAGCGTGCACGCGCAGTGAGCTCGTCCATTACGTCTTGGCTCGGAACCTCGCCGCGGAAGTAGACGACCCCGTTCTCCGCGTTCACGGAGATCTTGTCCTTTGGGAGGTCGTCGCCGCGGAAGACTTCGCTCTCCACCTTCTGCACGAGCGCCGGATCGTTGAGGCGCTCCTCGGCGTCCTCGGGTGAGCTCGGGGTGGCGGAGCTGGCCGCGTCCTTGACCTGGCCGGCGGCATAGTCGGCCTTGTGCACGGCCTCGTCCTTGCCTTTGCGTGCGTACTTCATGGCCTTGTCGCGCACCACGTTGCGGCGCCGCGTGCCGTCGTTCGGATCCAGGAACCAGGCCGCCGCGAAGCCCGCCGCGGCCCCGAAGAGAAGTTTCAACATGGCCATCCTTTCTGGGGTCGGGTTTCTCTGACCCGTTCCCGGACCGGCGCGGTTAGAACCTCAGCAGCGCGGCCGCGCCGCCGTGGGCCTCGAGCGCGTCGCGCTCGTGCCGGACCGCGAGCAGGTCCGCTGCCTGCTGAACCGATAGCTCGATCATCGCCTCCGTCAGGTCGTCGAGCTTCGCCAGCTCGGAGCCGTCGGCGGGGCAGCGGTCGCCCTCGAGGCCGAGCCAGCCGCATTCGAGGCACTGGACGCCTGTCACGCCGCCGAACTGCTCGTCGAGGATCAGGAGCCCGACGCGGCGCTCGTTGAGCGGCGGCAGCACGTCGTCGAGGCCGCAGGCCCCACGCTCGCCCAGCTTGTCGATCACCTCATGCTCGCGCGTCTGCTCGAGCTTCTCGATCAGCGGCCGCGCTGCGTCGAGCACCTGGTCCGCGTTGGAGCGCTCAACATCCACCTCGATGTGCCCCGCCAGGCGGTCGCGGAGGTAGTGGTGGAGCTTGTGCTCGAAGTCGGTGACGACCTCGCGCGGGCCGCCCACGATCAGGCGTTCGAACGGCTGACGCTTGAAATGGCGCATCAGCGCGTCGCCCGTGTCCTTCAGATGGTCGTCCTTCTCCTTCTCGATGCCGCGCTGGAAGCGCGCCTGCGACCAGCCGCCCTGGTCGTGTTGGCCGTGGACGTCGTCGTGGATCCGCAGCAGCTCGCGCAGGCCGTCGGGCGAGCCGCGGAGGATCCGCGCGTCGCGCCGGTTCACGAGCGTGACGCACCAGCGCTCGCGGCGCGCGAGCTTCGCGAGCGGGCCGAGGAGGGGCGAGCGTCCGATGGCGACACGGTTGGGCACGCTCCTGGGCAGCTTCAGCGCCTCGAAGAGGTCGTTGGGCTCGCTCGCGAACAGGGCGAGACCGTGGGCCCCGTCGCTCGGGAGATCGTTCTCGAGGAAAGCGCTCGCCCGCTCGAGCGACGCCTGAAGGGCCAGCTTGTCGTCGTGGGAGAGCCAGTTGCCCCCGCGTAGGCGGCGTTCCGCCTCGTCCAGCAGCGAGCGCACCGAGGTCTTGCGTGCCGGCGGCGTGGCGAACTGCGACGGATCGAGGTTCAGGTACAGGCTGAGGACGACCGGGCGGTCTAGCCGAAGCTCGGCGAGGCTGCGGAGCTGGTCTCGGTCAGGAGCGCTTACCTGCATGCCACGGGTTCTACCCAAAGGCTACCCGCCGTACCAAGGGCCCGACGGACCTACGTTCCACCCGTTCGGGGCCGGGCTGTTAGCCCGGACCGTTCCGGGTATGCCAAGAAGCTGTGCCGGGTGCCGTCAGACCACTTTCTGTGGGCTAGAAGCCCTGAAATTGCGTACATCCTGTGTAACAAAGGGCTTGCATTGGGGTCTATACTCTTAGACAAGTCTCAAACTATCGAAATCGAAGGAGTTCAAGACGACCATTGATCAGCTGATCCGTCCGGCGGAGACGCCGGAGACGCACCGGGCGGCACCCACGGAGCTAGAGGATTCCCTCCAGCTCTTCTTCAATGAGGCGCGCCGGCATCCGCTGCTCACCGCCGACGAGGAGGTCGAGCTCGCGAAGCGCATCGAGCGCGGCGACCTCGAGGCCAAGGAGCGGATGATCAACGCCAACCTGCGTCTGGTGATCTCGGTCGCGCGTAAGTACCAGGGCCAGGGACTGCCCCTGGGTGACCTCATCCAGGAGGGCATGCTCGGTCTGATCCGCGCGGTCGAGAAGTTCGAC
>JBKPME010000122.1:0-13270 GCA_046731915.1 Actinomycetota bacterium | reverse complement strand
CGAGCGCGCCCGGGCCGCAGCCGACGTCGAGGACCCGCATGCCGGCGCGCACGCCGGCGGCATCGGCGAACTTCGGCGCCAGCCCGGTGGCATAGCGGCCCATGAAGCGGTCGTAGTTCTCGACTGCGGCGGTGAACTCAGCCATGGCGCCACTCAACCCGACGGCGGCCGTATGCGTCAACGTCGCGTCACCAGATCCGGCGCCTCGAGGCAGAGCTCGGCGAAGTCCTCGTTCACCGCGATCTGCGCTCGACACGTCTGACCGAGGCGGGCGAAGTTCTGCTGATCCGGACCATCCGCGCTCAGGAGACAGCATGGCTTTCGATACCACGACGTCACGCTATCGCGGCCCGTGGCAAGTATTCGCTGTAGATCTAGCCGGTGGTGCTCGGCACGGGAAGCGCCTCTTCGGCGCCGACATGGTCTTGTTCTGGCACGAGAGGGCGTGGTGTCGCCCCGAGCGGATGCGCGGGCAGCAGTCGGAGCGCCATCAGCGCGCCGACGGCGGCGACACCCGCCGCCACCATGTCGCCCGCGTGGAAGCCCTGCAAGAACGCCGAGCTCGCGGCGTCGTGGACCGCTGCACCGAGCGAGGGATGCCCAGCGTGATCCAGCCCGTTCGCGATTCCGAGCGCGGCACCCACGGAGTTGTCCGCCGTCGACCGGGCTGTGCCCGGGAATCCGGCTGGAAGCGCGCTCGTGAGCCGGCTGGCGTAGACCGACGCGTAGATGCTGCCGATCACGGCGACCCCGAGCGTGCCGCCCAGGAGCCGCGTGGCGTCGTTGACCGCCGAGCCGACGCCGGCCTTCGCCTTCGGGACGACGTCCATGATCGCCTCCGTCGCTGGCGCGCTTGTCAGGCCCATCCCCGTACCGAGCACGACCATCTGCGCTGCGATCGTCCCGTAGTGCGTCGTCGTCGACGTGGTCGTGACCCACAGGTAGAACGCGGCCATCAGGAAGAGCCCCGAGGCGACGACGGTCTTCGTCCCGATCCGCACCGCGAGCTTGGTTCCGACGATCGACGCGATCGCGACGGTGCTCGCGACCGGGAGCAGGCGCACGCCGGTCGAGAGCGGGCCGTAGCCCTTGAAGAACTGGAAGTACTGGGTGACCAGGAAGATGAAGCCGGACAGCGCGAAGAACGAGATCGCGACCGATGCGCTCGCGGCCGTGAAGCGCGGGTTTGAGAACAAGCTCAGGTCGAGCATCGGCTGCTCGGTCCGGCGTTCCCAGGCCACGAACGCCGTGGCGAGCACGACGCTTAGCGCGAAACCGGCGAGCGTGAGCACGCTTCCCCAGCCGTGGTTTGGGGCCGCGATGATCGTGTAGACCAGCACGGTGATCATCGCGGTCGACAGCGCGAAGCCGGCGCCGTCGGTCCGCGGCGCGCGCGGGTCGCGCGAGGTCGGGACGTAGGCCGCCACCAAAACCCCTGCGGCCGCGGCGACCGGCGTCATCGCGACGAAGATCGCGCGCCACTCGAACGCCTCGAGCAGCCAGCCGCCGACGATCGGCCCGAGCGCGATCGCGACGCCGGTGATCGCGCCCCAGAGGCCGATCGCCCGGGCCCGGTCGCGCCGTTCGGTGAAGACGTTCGCGATCAGTGAGAGCGTCGCCGGGAACACCATCGCCGCCCCCACGCCCATCACCGCGCGTGCCGCGATCAGCTCGCCGGCGCTGCTTGTGAGCCCGCCTACCAGGCTCGCCGCGCCGAAGACCGCTAGGCCGGCGAGCAGCATGCCCTTGCGTCCGAACCGGTCCGACAGGCTGCCGGCGGCCAGGACCGATCCTGCGAACAGCAGGTTGAAGGCGTCGACTACCCATTGGAGCTGCGAGTTGGACGCGTCGAGCTCGCGCGCGAGGCTCGGCAGCGCGACGTTGACAATCGTCGTATCGAGGTTGATCACAAACGCCGCCAGCAGCAGCGAGCCGAGGATCAGGGGCTTGCGGTGCACGGTTTCTCCACTTCCATGTGGCTGCCTTGCGTGATGCAAGGCAAACTACGGTAGAGGCTGGCTTTTGTCAAGCAAGCTAGCTACCCTACACACATGCTGCAGCGCGACTATCCAGATCAGGTCTGCTCGATCGCGCGCTCGCTCGAAGTGATCGGCGAACGCTGGACGCTGCTGATCCTGCGCGACGCTCTGCTCGGGATCGAGCGGTTCGAGGACTTCCAAGAGAGCCTCGGAGTCGCGTCGAATGTGCTCACCAACCGACTAAAGCTGCTCTCGGACGAGGGCGTGCTGGAGCGTGGTCCTGACCCCGAGCGTCGCGGCCGGCCGAGGTACGTCCTAACCGACAAGGGACGCGAGCTGGGTCCGGCGATGATCCTGCTGATGAAGTGGGGCGATCGGCATTACCCGACGCCGAAGGGTCCGCCACGGCTGACCCTGCACGCCGGCTGCGGCGGCAACATCGGCCCCGAGTTCCGTTGCGAGCGTTGCGGCAAAGCCGTTGCGCCCGGTGAGCTCCACCTTCCGCCCGGGCCGGGCGCGCCACACGCCCGGCGGGCCGCGCCCTAAGATGGAACAGGATCGGCTGCCGAACTTCCGGCTTCTCTACGGCAGCAGCCCGTCGATATGGGCTGGCAATCGCCCGGCGAGCGCCCGTCGTAGCGGGAGCGGCCACGAAGCCGGCTGAGGCTCGAAGCCGGGAGGGCTATGCGGACCAAATGGCCGCCTCGTCGCTAGTCCGGTCGCCGTCCTCATCGCTCATTGTCCGTTCATTGTCTTAACTCCCGGTATCTCCGCACAATTCCTGGAACGCAAGCGTGCGGTCCAGGCGCCCCGGAAACGCCGATTTGCAGGCGTTTCTGCATCCTAGGTGCCGCAGATCTACTGCTTGCCATGCAGAAGGTCGAGGGTTCAAATCCCTTCAGCCGCTCTCTCGGATCAGGCTCTACAGAGCCTCAAACGGTGTCTCGGTGCCCCTGCTGGCGGCGGTCCTGCGAAGTGATTTCCGGGCCGGGTGCCCATTGCGTGCCTAAACCTTCGCGGCCGGAGTAAGTCACTAAGGCCTCCTGGATCGTGCAGCCGAGCACCCCTTCAAGTTGCCCAACTGCCGCTCCGCCCATATCGAGCACCTGCTGGTAGACGCGCATCGTAGGCGTCGGGTCGGTGTGACCGAGCAGGTACATCGCCCGCCGCGGCGGCACACCGACCTCGGCCAGGATCGACGCGAACGTCCGCCGCAGCGTGTGCGGAGTCATGTGGCCGATCACGGGCTGGTCGCGCTCGGCGAGCAGCTCGTTCGCGCGCTCCCGTACAGATGCGACCAGTCGCGAGCGGACGTCGTCGGGATGCTGGTGCGTGCCATTGCGCGTTGGGAAGGCGGGCCCGCCGTGCGTTTCCCGCGCGGCCCTGGCGGCAAGAAGGTCTCGTGCAGACCGGGCACCATCGGGACGGTGCGTTCTGAGACGTCGGTCTTCACCCGGGGTATCCGGATCCTGCGTGCCGCAAGGTCCACCTGGGACTCATCGAGCTGGCACAGCTCGGACACCCGTGGCCCGGCGAGCAGTAGAGTCGTGAGTGCGGGGAGCCGCCCTAGTTCGGGATCGGCTCGGAGTCGGAGCTCGGAAGCGCGGCGGCCAGCTGCCGACGGGAGCGGATCCCCAGCTTGCCGAACACGTTGCGGAGCTGATCCTAGAATTGCTGTCGACCGTTGACAAGCGACCGGATCGGTCGTAAAGCCGTTCGCGCTCGGTCCCGGAGGCGTCCACCAGGGCCCACTCGCCTTGCGGCCCGGGCCCACCGGGCGCGACGACCCACTGGCCAGTGCGGCCCCTGGGTCGTCGCCGTGTCGGGACCCGTGCCGCATCGCTCGGCTACCAGGGTCCCGGCTGTCAAGTCAGCCCAAGACTGTCAACGTTGGTGATGCGAGCGCGCCCGGTCGGACATAGCGTTTCAGCCCTGTTCGGACCAACAGAAGGGGCGCAGACATGACCTTCCTCGTCCGTCGCGGTACGCCGCTGCACCAGGCTCAGCTGCAGACCTGCGCGCTAAACGCGTGGCGCGAAGCCGAGGAGGTCGTGCGGTTGGGCTGGGACACCTTTCTCGTTGCGGACCGCCCGTCGCGCCGTGAGGCGTTCGCCGCCTATGTGGCAGCGCTCGACGCCGAGGAGACGGCCGCCGCCGATCTCGCCGATGCATTCGCCGATCTGGCCGAAGCGGCCTGAGCCATGGAACTGCGGCATCTCCGGTACTTCGTGGCGATTGCCGAGGAGGGAAGCTTCACGCGCGCATCCGAGCGCCTGTGGGTCGCCCAGCCGGGCCTGTCGACGCAGATCCGGCGGCTGGAGTCCGAGCTGGGCATCCGGCTCTTCGAGCGGCACACGCGCGGCGTGGACCTGACCGGCGCCGGCGAGCTGTTTCTCGAACGAGCCCGGACGGCGCTCGAGGCGGCCGACGCCGCGCGTGCAACCGGCCACGATCTGGAGGAGGGGCTCGTCGGCAGTATTCGCCTCGGGATCTTCTCCGGCACGGCCTGGCCCGGGACGGCGGCGCTCCTCGGTCACGTCGGCGCCGAGCGGCCCGCCGTCGAGCTGACGGTCGTGGACTCCTACCCCGGCACGCTGCTGCGCGACCTGCGTGACGGGCGCCTGGACGCGATGATCGCGCCGTCGGAGTTCGGCTCCGCCGAGCTGCGCCAGGCGCGTCTCTCGCACGAGCCCTGGCTCGTCCTGGCCGGACCGGGGCACCCGTTGGCCGGCAGCGGACCCGTCGCGGCGACGGAGCTCGAGGGGCACCGGTTCGTCGTCACCGGCCACCGCGGCGGCGCCGCTTATGACCGGCTCGTCGTCGACACGCTCGCCGCGCTCGGCGTCACCGCGACGCTCGACCGCGGAGGGCCTGCTCCGACGATGCGCGCGGCGGTCGCCGCCGGCGACTCCCTCGCCCTGACCACTGCGCTCGGGGCGGCGATCGGCGGGGTAGTCGCGCGCAGCATTCACCCGGTGCGCCGCGTCGAGTTCGCGCTGCTCTGGCGCGATGAGACCCCAGCGCCCGCGCTCGATGCGCTAATCCGGTCCGCCAAGGCGCGCGCCGGTACCCCACGCGCGATACTGGCGGCGGTGGCGTGAGATGGCGCGGGGCGGCGATCGCCTGCTCACGGCCGCCGAGGAGATTGCGCTCGCCAAGCGCATCGAGCGCGGCGACCTCGCGGCCAGGCGGGAGATGATCGAGCGAAACCTGCGGCTGGTCTATTCGCTCGCGCAGCGATACCGCGGACGTGGAACTCCGTACGAGGATCTCGTACAGGAGGGCGCCATCGGCCTGGTCCGCGCCGTCGAGAGATTCGACCATCGCCGCGCGCTGAAGTTCTCGACGTACGCGGTCTGGTGGATCCGCCGCTCGCTGGCCGACGCGGTCGTCGACGAGCGGACAATCAGGATCCCGTCCGACGCATCGGACGGGCTGGCGAGGATCCGTCGTGCCGAAGGCGAGCTTCAGCGGTCCGCTCTCCGTTCCCCATCCACCCAGGCGATCTCCGAGCGCATCGGTTTGAGCGTCCGCCGCGTGCGTACGCTGCGCGACGCGGCCACGGTCATCGCGTCGCTAGACGAGCCGGTGAGGGAGAACGGCACCACGCTCGGCGAACTGATCGCGGACGATCACGCCGTCGACCCGTGGCGCCAGACCGACGAGCGCGAAAGCCACCGGCAGCTGTGGTCGATGGTCGGCCTGTTGCCTGACCGCCATCGCGAGGTCCTTCTGCGGCGCTACGGACTGCGGGGCGAGGAGCCCGAGACGCACGCCGAGATCGGCGCGCGCCTCGGCGTCGGTGATGAACGCAGCCGCCAGCTCGAGCGCGAGGCGCTCCACCGGCTCAGGTCGCTGGGCGACGCCCGACGGGTGGCCGCCTGATCGCCTCTACCGTCCGCGTCCCGCGCGGCGTACCATTGCCCAAGGGTGCATGAAGAATCGTGCTCCCGGAGCGATGGTCGCCGTGGACCACAGCCCAGTTCTCGCAGTCATCCGGCGCTTCGGTCGCTGACGATGTCGCAACCCCTCCCGCCCAGCGGCCAGGAGTGGAGCGTCCAATCGCCGCCCTTCAAGGCGATCCTCGATTGCGTCGCCCAGCCGGTGTGGGTCGTGGACCACGATGGCCTGATCCTCTTCGCCAATCCCGCAGCACTCGCCGCCCTCGGGTATGACGACCCCTCCGAGCTGGAAGGACAGGCGAGCCACGAGACCATCCACTACAAGCACCCCGACGGGTCCGACTTTCCAGCCGAGGAGTGCCCGCTGCTCCGACCGCGCACGACCGGCGAGACCGTGCACACCGACCTTGATTGGTTCTTCCGGCGCGACGGCAGCATGTTCCCGGTGAGCTATTGGTCGGCGCCGATTGCTACGCCGAATGGCCGCGGCGCCGTTCTCGCCTTTTCGGACATCGAAGAGCAGCGCAGGGCAGAACGGGCGGAACGGGAGCGCGACATAGCTCAGGCGCGCGAGAGCGAAGCACGCGCGGCGCAGCGACGGATCGTCGAGGCGGGATACGCGGCCCGGCGTCAGGTGACGCGCGACCTGCACGACGGGGCCCAGCAGAAGCTGGTCGGCCTCGTGCTCAATGTCCAGCTGGCCAGGGAGATGATCGCGTCCGAGCCGGACCGGGCGGACGCGCTTCTCGAGACGGTGACGCAGCAGGTGCACGGCGCGATCAGCGACCTGCGAGAGCTTGCCGGCGGCATCCATCCCGCGCTTCTGAGCACGCGTGGACTGCACGCTGCGGTGGAGGCGCTGGCCGAGGAGTCGCCGCTACCCATCGAGCCGCTGGTGATTCCCGATAGGCGGTTTGCACCCGTCGTCGAGAGCACGGTCTACTTCCTGATCTCAGAGGCGCTGACGAACATCGTCAAGCACGCCGAGGCGACATCGGCGGCTATCCGGATCGGTGTCGCCGAAGATTCGCTCACTGTCGAGGTCCGTGACGATGGCGTGGGCGGCGCCGCCGCCCGAGGCGACGGCTCAGGACTCACGGGGCTCGCCGACCGGGTGGGCGCGGCTGGGGGTGTGCTGACCGTTGACAGCCCAGACGGGGCCGGGACGACGCTGCGGGCCGATATCCCGCGGGCGGAAGCCGGGCTCAGCCCGTGAGGTAGGTGTCCAATGCGGCATTGGCCAGATCTTCTTTCGCGACGAAGCCGACCGCGCCGGAGGTCCGGATGAGATGATCGGGTGCCACCTTCGGGTCGCTGGAGGTGAGCAGGACGCGGGGTCCCCCAGCCGCAGTTAGACGGGCAGCCACAGCCAGCCCGTCGCTGTCGGGAAGGTTCACGTCGAGCAGGATGGCGTCGGGACAGGTCACCGAGGCAAGAGCCAACCCCTCCGCGCCGCAGTCGGCTTCCCCGACAACCTGGTAGCCCCGAGCCGCGAGAAGGATACGCGCCGAGGTGCGAAACGACGGGTCATCGTCAACGATCAGGATCTGTGGTTGGCGTTGCCTTTCGGTGCGGTGATCGGCGGGCACCTCCCCAGTATCCGTTCGAGCTACGGCGACCCGCAATGGGGGTAGCCCCAGACTTATTCCTTGAGGTACTCGAGCACGGCGAGCACGCGTCGATGGAGATCGGGTCGGGGACGGAGGCCAAGCCTGTCAAAGATTGCAGTGACGTGATTCTCGATTGCCCCGACGGTTACCACGAGTTCTGCGGCGATCGCTGCGTTCGATAGCCCCTGGGCCATCAGGGCAAGAACCTCGCGCTCGCGAGGTGTGAGATCGCCGAGCTTCCCCGCGGCGCGCGGTCGTGAGACCAAGCGCTCGACGACCTCGGGGTCGAGCGCCGAGCCGCCGCCCGCCACGCGGCGAACTGCATCTGTGAAAAGCGACAGATCGCCGACTCGATGCTTCAGTAGGTATCCAACACCTTGGGCGCGCTCGTCGACCAGCTCGAGCGCATACCGGGTTTCCAGGTGCTGCGAGAGGATGACGACACCGATGTCGGGATGATCCGCGCGTATCTGTTGAGCTGCGCGCAACCCGTCATCGCTGTTCCCCGGCGGCATCTGAATGTCCGACACGACGACGTCGGGTCGATGAGCGCGGACCTTGCGAACCAGGTCGATCGCGTCGCCGGCTGCGCCGACCACTTCAAGTCCGCCCCTTTCAAGCACGGTCACGACGCCCGTCCGAACGAGCGGTTCATCCTCGCCGACCACGACCCTTAATCGCTTGGCATCGCCCACGCTCCAACGCTACGCGAATAGGACGTCCGGCGTGGCAATCCGGCTGCCTCCCCCTTGCGTGGGGCCAACCCCACGATAAGAAGCCAGCCAGCGGGATCGACTCGCGCCAGTCCCGAGAGAACACTGGTCGCATGGGCATCACATCTGCGTCCGTAAAAGGAGGGGTGGACGTGACAGACCGTGCTCCGCGACCGGAGCTGAGCACGAGTCTGCTGGGACGCGATAGCGAGCGCCGGCTGCTGGGTGCATTGGTCGGGGACGTCCGACTGGGTAGGAGTCGGACGTTGGTCTTGCGCGGCGAGGCGGGGATCGGGAAGACGGCGCTGCTCGTATACCTAATCGGGTTGGCGTCAGCCCTAACGGTCGTGCGCGTGGCGGGGGTGGCCTCGGAGATGGAGCTGCCTTACGCGAGCCTGCATCAGCTGTGCGCATCGGTGCTCGACCGGCTCGAGAGGCTGCCGACTCCACAGCGCCAGGCCTTGGAGATCGTGTTCGGGTTGAGCGCCGGTCCGGCTCCGGATCGGTTTCTTGTCGGTTTGGGCGTGTTGACCTTGCTCTCGGAGGTGGCCGAGGAGCGGCCGCTGCTGTGTGTTGTCGATGACGCGCAGTGGCTGGATAAGGCGTCGGCGCTGACGCTCGCATTCGTCGCCCGGCGGCTGCGGTCAGATCCAGTCGGCATCGTGTTCGCGGCGCGCGAGCCGGGCGAAGAGCTCGCCCACTTGCCGGAGCTGGAGGTGCGCGGCTTGATCAACGGCGACGCCCGCGCGCTGCTGAGTTCGCTGGCGTGCCTCAGGTTGGATCAGACGGTGCGGGACCGGATCATCGCGGAAACGCACGGGAATCCGCTGGCATTACTCGAGCTGCCGCGAGGTCTGACAACGACGGAGCTAGCTGGCGGATTCGGCCTGCTGGGCGCACATGATCTACCCGGGCGGATCGAGGAGGGCTTCACTCGACGACTTGAGACGCTCGCTGACGATGTACGGCGTTTCCTATTGGTTGCGGCGGCGGAACCGCTTGGCGATCCACTCCTGCTCGCGCGTGCGGCCGAGCGGCTCGGGATCGGACCGGAGGCTGCGGAAGTCGCGGAAGCGCACAGGCTCCTGGCGATCGGCGAGCAGGTGACCTTCCGTCATCCGTTGATGCGGTCCGCCGTGTACCGATCAGCCGAGGTCGAAGACCGCCGCGCGGTGCACTCGGCGTTGGCGGAGGTGACGGATCGGGGGGCTAACCCGGATCGCCGGGCGTGGCATCTGGCGGCAACCGCGGCGTGGCCTGATGAGGAAGTGGCGTCAGAGCTAGAGCGCTCCGCCGGGCTGGCGGCAGAGCGCGGCGGGCTGGCCGCAGCGGCCGCGTTCCTGCAGCGGGCGGTTGCCTTGACCGACGACCCTGCGCGACGCACTGAGCGAGCACTGGCCGCCGCCCAATCCAGCTTGGGGGCGGGCGCGATTGACGTCGCGCGCGGCCTCGTGGCTGCAGCGGAGGTTGGTCCGCTGGACCAGCTTCAGCGCGCCCGCCTGGACCTGCTGCGCGCCGAGGCGAAGTACTCGGAGAGCCGCGGCAGCGAAGCGCCTGCGCTGCTCCTGCGGGCCGCCAAGACCCTCGATCCCCTCGATCCGAAGCTCGCCCGTGAGACTTATCTCGACGCGTGGAGCGCGGCCCTGTTCGCCGGGCGGCTGGCCACCACTTGCGGCCTGCACGACGTCTCCCGCGAAGCTCTGGCCGCGCCACGCCCGGCCGGTCCCCCGCGCCCATCGGACCTGCTGCTGGAGGGATTCGCCCGGGCGTTCACCGACGGGCGCTCCACGGCGGCGCCCGTCCTCGAAAGGGCGGCGAGAGGCTTTGCCGGCACCGACGTTTCCACCGAGGAGGTTCTTCGCTGGGGGTGGCTCGCGACCGCCGCGGCCGTGATGGTGTGGGATTACGAGACTTGCCTCGCAGTTGCGACGCGAGGAGTTCAGCTTGCCCGCGAGGCCGGGGCGCTGACCGTCCTCCCGGTCAGCGCCAACGCGATGGCGCAAGCGCTCGTGCTCGGTGGAGAGTTCGGAAAGGCGGCGACGCTGGTCGCTGAGGCAGACGTCGTCACCGAAGCCACGGGCACCCGAGTCGCCCCCTACGGCGCCCTTGTGCTCGCCGGTCTTCAGGGCCGCGAGGCCGGCGCCACAAAGCTGATCGACGGCTCCATCGAGGCGTTCACCGCGGGAGGACAGGGAACCGCGGTCCAATACTCACATTGGGCGAGGTCACTTCTTCTCAACGGCCTCGGTCGTCACACGGAGGCGCTGAGTGCCGCTGCGCACGCAACTGAAGACACCCCGGACCTGTTCGTCGCCGTCTGGGCGGCCATCGAGCTAATCGAAGCGGCAACCAGAAGCGATGAGCCGGAGGCGGCGAACCGTGCACTCGAGCGCATTGTCGCGGCCACTGCTGTAGCTCCCACAGACTGGGCGCTCGGGATCCTGGCCCGTTCTCGCGCGCTCCTACGCAGCGGCGTCGCTGCCGACGAGTTGTACCGCGAGGCGATCGATCGATTGAGTCGCACGCGGCTTTCTCCAGAGCTCGCCCGTGCGCACCTGCTCTACGGCGAGTGGTTGCGCCGTGGGCGGCGGCGGGTTGACGCGCGCGAGCAGCTCCGCGCCGCCCACGATCGATTCAGCTCGATTGGGATGGAGGCGTTCGCCGAACGCGCTCATCGTGAGCTGCGGGCGACAGGCGAGCATGTGCACAAGCGGACCGTCGAGATGCGCGACGACCTGACTCCCCAGGAGCAGCAGGTCGCGCGGTTGGCTCGCGACGGCCTCTCTAACCAAGAGATCGGTGCCCGGCTTTTTCTCAGCCAGCACACTGTCGCCTACCACCTCCGCAAGGTGTTCACAAAGCTCGACCTCACATCGCGCAACCAGCTCGACCGAGTGCTGAACGACAGCGCCTCTGTCTAGACCGGATGGAGCGGCGGGACAGTCCGGGCGCTCGGTGAGAGTGGTCGGCGCCTGCGAATCTGCGTGGGTTGCCGGGGTGCCCGGTCGAGCCACATACGGAGGTCGCCGACCATCGGACCACGACCAGATCGCGACATGCTCGAGCGCCGGGCGGGCACCCCCAGCCATAGCTGTGCGGGCCGATTCTCGATCGCCGCGCGAGACTTCCGGACCCGCAGCGTCCAGCCCTGGAGATCGTGTTCGGGTTGAGTGGGGGCCGCCCCCGCATGACGGCCGCGTGGGGCGCGTCAGCCGGTCACCCGACCTGACGCCGGTGTCGCGCTCTGAAAAGCTCACCTCGTGAGGCGCATCGTCGCGCCGTTCGACCGCTGGCAGCGCCGATATACAGTCGGGGGATTCGCTGTCGCGGTGGTCAAGAAGTTCAGCGAGGACCGCGCTTCGAGCCTCGGTGCGCTGGTGGCGTTCTACGCGTTCTTTTCGCTGTTCCCACTGCTGCTTGCGTTCGTCTCGATCCTCGGGTTCGTGCTCGAGGACAACCCGACACTGCGCGACGACGTCCTCGACACGGCCCTCGCGCAGATCCCGGTGATCGGCTCACAGTTGGCTGATGAGGTCCACCCCCTCACGGGAAGCGGCGCTGCGCTCGCCATAGGGCTGCTCGGAGCGCTCTGGGCGGCCCTCGGGGTGACGCTTGCTCTGGGCCGCGCGTTCGCCGAGATCTGGGACGTGCCCCGGCTGGGTCAGCCGAGCGGCGTGATGGCGAGGCTGCGCGGGCTCGCCGTCTTCCTCGTGCTTGCGCTTACGCTGGTGGCCGCCACCGCGGTCGGCGGGCATGCCGCCGGCGGGGGTCTCAACGCCGCCGGCACACGCGTTGCGGCGGAGCTCGTCTCGCTCGCCGCCAACGCGGTCGCCTTTCTCGCCGTGTTCTCGCTGCTCACCCCTCGCCCGTGGGCGCTGCGCGACCTGCTGCCCGGAGTCGCTCTCGCGGCCCTCGGAGCACTGGCGCTGCAGGCGCTGGGCGGCTGGTACGTCGATCGCACGATCACCGATTCGACCGCGACCTACGGCACTTTCGCCGTCGTGATCGGCCTGCTCTCATGGCTCTGGCTCGGCTCGCAGCTGCTGCTCCTGGCCGCCGAGGTCAACGTCGTGCGGAGGTGGCGCCTGTGGCCCCGGTCGCTTACAGGCGAGCTCGAGCCCGCGGACCGAATCGCCATGCGGCGCGGCGTCGACGCGGCGCGCGCGGACCGCCGCGAACGGATAACGGTCGACTTCGACGAGCCCACCGGTCCCGTGGTTGGACCGGACTAGACCGGGACTGGTTCGCGTCGGCCCGCGCCGGCCACCACCACCCTCGCGACGAGGAAGCCGAAGACGAAACCGCCCACGTGGGCGAAGAACGCGATCCCCCCGCCGTGGGCGGAGCTGGACAGCAGCCCGAAGTTCGCCTCCACGAGCTGGTACAGGAACCACCCGCCGAGGAAGATCCACGCTGGCACGCGTCTGATGAAGAAGAAGATCCAGGTGATGATCCGCGAGCCGGGATATAGAACGAATTAGGCGCCCAGTACCGCCGCTATCGCACCGCATGCGCCGAGGTTGGGCACGCGTCCCTCCGCCGCCGTTCCGGCGAGGAGAGTGACCAGCGTCTGCGTCGCTGTCGCCACGAAGCCGCCGGCCAGGTAGAAGACGAGATAGCGCAGGTGTCCGAACGAGTCCTCGACGTTCTTGCCGAAGATCGCGAGGAAGAGCATGTTGCCAAGGATGTGATCCCAGCTGCCGTGCATGAACATCGCCGTCAGCCAGCTCACGCCCCATGACAGCGGACGGTGGCAGTCTCCGGCGACCGTGCATGGGTAGAACGCGGCGTCGTGAACGGACGAGCCCAGCTGCGGTAGCTCGTAGAAGATCCATACCGCGAAATTCGCCACGATGAGCGCGACGTTGACGTACGGGAAGCGCCGCGCGGGGATGCCATCTGAGAGCGGGATCATGAGCTACACCGAAAGTGTCGCCTGCCCCACTGCGCGACCTAGAACCATTGCGCTGGGGAGCCATAAACGAGAGGACTTGGTGCGCCGCTCACTCGCCACGAGCCTGTGGTGGAACCCGATCTACAGGAAGGTGATGTGCGCGATGGCAGAC
>JBKPME010000121.1:0-6338 GCA_046731915.1 Actinomycetota bacterium | reverse complement strand
ACGAGCCGCTGGATCTGCGACGTGCCCTCGTAGAGCTGCATGATCTTCGCGTCGCGCATCAGCTTCTCGACGGGGTACTCCTTGATGAAGCCGTAGCCGCCGTAGACCTGCACGGCGTCCACGGTCACCTCCATCGCGGTGTCCGCGGCGAAGCGCTTGGCGTGCGAGGAGATCAGCGTGTTCCGCTTGCCCTGGTCGAGCTCGACACCCGACTTCCACACGAGCAGGCGCGAGGCCTCAACCTTCGTCGCCATGTCGGCGATCATGAACTGGATCGCCTGGTGCATCGCGATCGGCACGCCGAACTGCACGCGCTCCTTGGCGTAGTCGCGGGCGAACTCGAACGCGGCGTTCGCAATGCCGACCGCCATCGCCGCCACGCCGGGGCGCGTGCGGTCGAGCGTCATCATCGCGAGCTTGAAGCCCTTATTCTCCTCGCCGATCAGGTACTCGGCGGGGATCTCGACGTCGCTGAAGGAGATCATCGCCGTGTCGGAGGCGCGCTGGCCGAGCTTGTCCTCCTTCTTGTCGACGGTCACGCCGTCGAGCTCGCGCGGGACGACGAAGGCCGAGATGCCGCGGTGGCCGGCCTCCTTGTCGGTCTTCGCATAGACCGTGTACCAGTCGGCGTGAGAGCCATTCGTGATGAAGCACTTGGTCCCGTTGATGACGTATGACCCGCCCTTCTTCACCGCAGTAGTCCGCATCCCGGACACGTCCGAGCCCGCGTCCGGCTCGGTCAGGCAGAACGAGGCGAGCTTCGGCTCTTCGGTCAAACGCCCGAGGAACTCCTTCTTGACCTCATCCGAGGCGCCGATGAGGACCGGAGCAGTCGCAAGGCCGTTGCACATCAGCGACGTACCGATGCCCGAGCAGCCCCACCCCAGCTCCTCCTCGATGAGACAACCGGTGAGGTAGTCGAGGCCTGGGCCGCCGTACTCCTCGGGGATGTGGTTGTTCATCAGGCCCAGCTCCCAGGCCTGCTTGATGATCTCGGTGGGGAAGGTGGAGTCCTTGTCCAGCTCCCACGCGACGGGCCGGATCTCCTTCTCGGCGAAGTCGTGGGCGAGCTGGCGAATGTCCTTCTGCTCGTCAGAAAGCGTGAAGTCGACCACTGCTTGATGCTCCTCTGATTGACTCGTCAGTCAACGGCTACCCAAAGGCTACAGGAGGAAACGGAAGACCACGTAGGTACCCACTGCCATCGCGACGAGCGTGATGACGAGAAGCCCTATCTGATCGGGGAAAACCGCCGGCCGGCTGGGCGCGAAAGTTCGGCGGCGTAGGCGCCTCCACATGCGGTCAAAATATCGGCGGTGGAAGCGTTCGGGATCATTCTGATCGTTGTCTCGGTGCTCGGCGTGCTGGCCGCCGCGCTGTCCTACTGGGGAAGCGGCGGCATCTACAGCAAGCTCGGGAGCGGCGACCTCGAGATGAGGCGCGAGGAGCCTGTCGCCACCGCTGCCGAGACTCAGGAGGAGATTCGCCAGATGCTCGAGGCGAAGTCGCGCCGCCGCGAGGCTCGCGGTGAGGAGCCGCTCGACGTGGACGCCGAGCTCGCGGCGCTCACGGCGGCGGCCCCCGGCTCGGGCGACCCAGCGCTCCGCGAGGAGGTGCGCCAGCTCGTGATCGCCCGCAACGAGCGCCGCCTCCGGCAGGGCAAAGAGCCACTCGACGTGGAGGCCGAGGTCGACCGACAACTGCGTGACCTGGAGGGGTGAATTGACCCCATCCCGGGTATAGGCTGCGCCCCGATGGCCGACGAACGCCGCTTTGATCTAGAGGACGTGCTCCTGCGTCCCGGCTGCTACCTCAATCCGCAGACAGAGATCATGGTCGTGGTCGACGACTCTCCCTCGATCGACGGCGAGATCTTCAACCTGGAGGAGTTCGAGGGCGCGGATTGGGTGCTGATCGCCGACGAGGTCCCTGTTGACGAGGCTCGCCGCGACGAGCTGCTCGAAACCTTCCAGGCGACCTACCACGGCGGCGACGGCCGAACCTCCGAGATCCGCGCCGCCTCGCTGGACGACAACGACGACGACTTCGTCGACGAGGCTGAGAACGCCCCGCCGGAGCCCGACGAGGAAGTCGACGACATCTAGCGGATAGCAGGGCTCCCCAGCGGGGACAGCCCGCTGCTTGCCGCACTACGCCGGCGCGCCCGTCTCGTCCAGCGCCTCGCGCAGCTCCCTGACCTTGTCGCGGTAGGCGGACTCGCTGCCGCCGAGCAGATACGACCCCCAGCGCACCCCGTTGTGCACGTGCGGGACCTCGTCCGCGAGCAGGTAGTCGAACACCATCGCGACCCGCTCCTGCCCCAGCTCCATCAGCGTCTTGCGCCGATGCGAGTGGCGCCACATCGCCTTCTGCTCGCTCGTCCCGTTGAAGAGGCACAGACGCCCGAGCAGGTCGTACGCGTAGATCGACTTGAAGTAGGAGAAGCCGACCGCGAAGTCGCCCCAGGCGCAGCCGAGCTCGTCCTTCATCAGCAGGTCGTGCAGCCGCGCGTGGCGCACCTCGTCCCAGTTCTGGCGCGCCATGTCCACGTGGAAGTCCCACGGCATCTCGGGGTGCTCGTGCGAGTTGCGCGCCATGAGCTCCGCGGCCGACAGCTCCGCGTCCATCAGCCCGTGGAAGAAGTGCTGCTGCTCCTCGCGTTCCACAGGAACGTGGTTCTCGGCGCCGTTCACGTACAGCTCGCGCCCGAGGTACGGGTCGCCGGTCTCGGTGACATCGACGAAGTCGTCGCGGAGCGGCTCGTCGAGCGGCGGCAGGATGCGGAGCTCCCGCGGCTCCGCCCGGAGCTGGACCGGGAACGTGCCGATGTCGGCGTCGAAGCTCCCATGGCCCTCCGTATGCCGCTCCTGCCGCTCGACGATCTGCGTGAGCAGGCGCAGCGAGGGCTCGTCGGCCACAGGGTCGAGGTTCTCGAGGTCGATGCGCATCGCGCGCACGAGCGCAGGCTTCGCCTCCGTGTACGCCACCGTCAGGTACTCCTGCGCGCTGTCCGCGTCCGCCATCCGGTCGAGCAACTCAACCAATTTTGCTGACGGCGAACCCGGGTACTCGCTCGGGTGCCGCAGCTCGTAGAGACGGCGCTTGATCTTCGTCAGGGCGCGCGCGTCGTCGTGCACGTGGTCGCCGAGCGCGTATTTGCGCTCCCAGCTCGGCTCTAGCGGCATCCACCCGTTCGTGAAGTGCACGAGCTCGCGCAGCACGTGAAAGTAGTTCGAGAACCGGGTGGCGTTGTCGTCAACGTCGTAGCCGAGCGGCCTCATCGTCCGCGCCCTCCTCCGCGAGCAGTCTCTCCCGGTGCCTCCCCACCACGCTCGGCAGGAGGCCCCCTCCGGCAGACACGTTAATGACCGCCTGATCCGAGATCCGCGTGATCATCCCGGCGTAGCGGGCGCCGATCCCGAAGGGGTTGATGTTGAAGCGCTTCAGGCGCATGTGCACGTGGCCGTCCTCGACCGTGGGGAACATCTCCTCGGGCACCGGCACGTACTCCTGCACGACGTAGTCGCCGGGCCCGTGGTGCTCCTCGATCAGCCGGTCCCAGTCGGCCTGCGAGGTCTCCATGCCCAGCGAGACGCCGTGACCGCCGTAGTCCGAGGCCGGTTTCAGGACGAGCCGCTCGCGGTTGTCCGAGACGAACGCCAGCAGGTCCACCACCCAGTCGCCGTAGGCCGCGCGGCCCTCGCGCAGCACGCGCGTCCAGGGGATCGTTTCGGCGATCACCTGGCGCTCCCCGTCCTCCACGAGGTGCGCGAAGCGCGCGTCCGCGAGCAGCGCGAACAGCTTCTTGTTGTTGGCCACGCGAGCGCGGAACGGGTTCACGACCGCGGCGCGGCGGTCGCGAGCCGCGGCGATCAGGTCGCCCTCCGGCAGGTCCTCGAGCAGGGCGCGCCGGTAGACGAGGTGCACGGGCTCACCCTTCACTCGCAAGAGCGAGCCGTCGTACTCGACCTCCTCGAGCGTCGCGTGGAGGGCCTCGATCCCGGACCGCTTGGCCGCTTCGCAGATGATCCGGAACTCGGGCACCGACGGGCTGCCGGCGACGTCCACCAATGCGAGCCGGGGCGCCTCCGGCAAGTCGCCGCGCTCCTCGCGCAGCTCTCGGTAGGCGGACAACAGAGTCTCGATCAGCACCGGCACCATCGGGCTGTACGAGGTCTCGAACTCGGCGTTTACGCGCGGGAGCGAAATCGCGCTCGCGAGGCCCTCGTGCAGCACGTCCGTGTAGCCGATGCCGGCCGGCGAGTCGGCGTTGAACTCGAGGAACTTCACGTCGTAGCCCTGGAGGAAGGCGTCGAGCCGGCAGATCCGGAGCGGCTGCGAGAAGCCCGGATCGAGCCTGATCAGCGCATCCTCCGCGGCCGGCACAGCGAGCTCCTCGCGCAGCCGCTCGTCCTCGGCGTACGCGTCGCAGAAGCGGTCGAGCACGCCGGACAGGCACGCGACGGCTCGCTTCACGCGGCGCAGCTGGCCCGGCGACACGAAATGCGGCATCAGCACGAAGGGGATCGTGTGCCCGGCGAACACGACGTCGTGCTCCGCCAGCCAGCCCTCAATCTCCTCCTCGATACCCGCGCAGCGATCGCCCAGCTTCGAGAGCTCGACCAGATGCTGCAGCTTCAGGTTGTTGACGTGGTCGATCAACCCTCTACACCGACTGTACCCCTTAAGGTTCGCGCGCCATGCGTCCCGTCCACTGGCTGGGGGTCTTCATTCCGATCGCGATCGCGGTCGAATTCGCCCACGCGGACCCGGTGATCGTGTTCAGCGCCGCGGCACTCGGCGTGATCCCATGCGCAGCCGTGATGGGTGAGGCCACGGAGGCGATCGCCGCTCGAACCGGCCCCGGGATCGGCGGACTTCTGAACGTGACCTTCGGCAATGCGCCCGAGCTGATCATCGCCTTTTTCGCCTTGATCGAGGGCCTGCAGGAGGTCGTGAAGGCCTCGATAGTCGGCTCGATCATCGGCAACGTGCTGCTGGTGATGGGAGCGGCGATGCTGGTCGGCGGCTGGAGCCGTGAGAAGCAGGTCTTCAGCCAGACGGCCGCCAACGCGCAGTGCGCGATGCTGATGCTGGCGGTGGCGGCGCTGATCTCCCCGGCCCTGTTCCAGCTCATCCACGGGGGCGGTCTGCCGGCCGTCGGGGAGGAGCACGTGGACTTCGGCTCTGACCTCGAGAAGCTCTCCTTCGGCGTAGCGATCGTGCTGCTGGTGAGCTACGCGGCGGGCCTCTGGTTCTCGCTGCGCACACACCGCGCGGTGTTCAACCCGTACGGCGAGGAGCAGGAGGACGAGGAGGCGCACCACTGGACCGTCCAGCGTGCCGCCGTCTATCTCGGGCTCTCCGCCGTCGCGGTCGGCGTGATGTCCGAGATCCTGGTCGGCTCGATCAGCGAGGCGTCCGAAGACATCGGCCTCTCCGAGTTCTTCGTCGGCGTGTTCGTGGTCGCGATCGTCGGCAACGCCGCCGAGCACTGGGTGGCCGTTCTCGTCGCGGCCAAGGACAAGATGGACCTGGCGGTGAACATCGCGCTCGGGTCGAGCGGTCAGATCGCGCTGTTCGTGGCGCCGGTGCTCGTCCTCCTGTCATTCGTGTTCGGACCCGACCCGATGGCGCTGGTCTTCAACGGCTACGAGCTTGGCGCCCTCCTGTTCGCGGTGCTGATCGCCAACCTCGTGACCCAGGAGGGCGAGTCGAACTGGTTCGAGGGCGTGCAGCTGCTGTCGCTGTACGCGGTGTTCGGGCTCGTGTTCTACTTCGCCTAAGCGACCATGGTGGAAACGGACTCCCCAAACACCGCCGCGGTGGCCGATCGCGTCTGGCGCCTCGGCGACGAGTTCATCAACTACTACGCACTCGAGGCCGGCGGCCAGCTCACCATCGTCGACGCCGGCGTGCCCGGTTTCACCGAGACGCTCGAGGCCGACCTCGAGGCGATCGGTTTCCGACTGGAAGACGTGAGCGCAGTCGTGCTGACCCATGCGGACGCGGACCACACCGGCGTCGTGCCCGCGCTTCAGCAGGCGGGTGCGCGCGTGGTCGTTCACGCGGACGCCGAGGAGGTGCTGCGCAACCCGGGTCCCAAGGGCGGCGACGCGCGGACGGTGCGCCTGCTGCGCCACCTCTGGCGGCCATCGGCCTGGCAGATGCTGATCCACATGGGCCGGCGTGGCGCGCTGAAGCCGCCACATGTGGAGGGCGCGGAGACCTACCGCGACGACGAGGTGCTCGACGTGCCCGGCCGCCTGCGAGCGATCCCCACGCCCGGGCATGCACCCGGACACTGCGCCCTGCTCCTCGAAGACCGGGGCGTGCTC
>JBKPME010000120.1:0-5196 GCA_046731915.1 Actinomycetota bacterium | reverse complement strand
TTCGCGATCTCCTCGTCGGTTGGCATCCGCTCGAGCTCGACGGCCAGCTCGCGCTCCATCCGTGCGATCTTCCGCTCGCGCTGGCCGATGTGCACCGGCAGGCGGATCGTCCGGCCCTGGTTGGCGAGCCCACGCTGGATCGCCTGGCGGATCCAGAAGGTCGCGTAGGTCGAGAACTTGTAACCCTTGCGCCAGTCGAATTTCTCGGCGGCGCGGATCAAGCCGAGGATGCCCTCCTGGATCAGGTCGAGCAGCGAGAGCTCGTGCCCCTGGTACTTCTTCGCCACCGAGACGACCAGCCGGAGGTTCGAGTTGACCATCCGCTCCTTGGCCTCGAGGTCGCCGCGCTCGATGCGCTTGGCGAGCTCCACTTCATCGACAGCCGTGAGCAGCGGGTGGCGACGGATGTCGCGGAGGAACAGTTGCAGCGTGTCGCCGGTCATGGCGGACAGCTCGTCGATCGCGTAGCTCGGGCCGGGCTCGCCGGCGCGGCCGCAATCGTCGGTCACCTCGATCCCACGCGCCTCGAGCCGGTCGGCGAGCGCCTGGGCTTCGGCCTCGGGCAGCTCCTGCGTGAACTCGGAGAGCTCCGACAGATTGACGCAGCCCAGTTCGTCGCCCCGCTCCACGAGGGCGTCGAGTGTCAACGTGCTCATACTGAACGCGTACCCGACGGCCCGTACTGAAAACGGGGGTCAGCCTGCGGTGGGCCTTGTGCCGCGTTCTGGCAGATCACCAGGCGACTGGCGCTCGCGGCGCCCCCGTCCGGCTGCCGCCGCAGACCCGGAGCCCTCCCGGACGGCAAGGTCATTAACGTCCCGGGCGATCGGGATGGCCCCTTGGACCAGCTCCAAGTCGACCCTCCCCCCAGCGCGGCCCCCCGCCGCCTTGACAAGGCCGAGGGAGTGCTCGAACTCGTGGTCGCCACGCCTGCCGGCGGCATAGACGAGCCGCGTCAAGGAGGCCTCACGGATGTACTGCGCGACGCTCACGCCGAGGTGCCGACACTCGTTCTCGAGCGCCTCCCAGAGGTCAGGGCCGAAGCGAACGGTCGTCTGGTGCATTTTGCGGGAGCCGATTCGGGGATAGTACGACATCCGGAGATATCGCCAACGATTTCGGTTATGCTTGAGGCGATATCGGCAACGATTTCGCGCGAGTGTCGACGACGACCACCGCCCAGCCCAGCAGTCCGCCCGACCAGAGTTCGCTTGCGCCGCTGTCGCGCGGCCTCGTCCAGCTCTTCAGGCACCGCGCGGGCCGCGGGCCGACTCGGGCGAAGTCCTTCTGGGCCGGCGATGACGGGCTGCTGGTCCTCTTCGGTGGCGGATACACGAAGGCCGAGAAGACGCTGTGGGATCAAGGACGCCTGGATACGGCCATCACGTACCGAAATGCGGTGCTCAAAGCGCTTGAAGACGACATGCGAACAGTCGTGGAGAGGTCGGTAGGGCGGGCCGTGGTCGCCGTACTTGCCTCCGCTCACCACGACCCAGATGTGATGGCAGCCGTCTTCCTGCTGGAGCCGCTGGGGGGCAGCGGCTCAGCCGAAGCAGAGCGATGGGGCGCCGGCGACGAGTCGGCGCTCCATCCGCTCTGAACTCGCCACGCGATGGAGGTCAGTGACGCCCTCGAGGCGTGAGCACACGCACGTTCGCGCCGTGCGAGCCGTGTAAGTCGGCGGGGACGATCCCCAGCTCCTCGCACATCACGAAGAACGCGAGCGCGTACGGTGAGCCGCGGGTTCGCGCGCGGAGCGACGGCCAGTCGATCTGCTCGCGAACCGAGCGCACGATGCGCAGCACCGACGTGTAGTCGAGATCGTGCTCGTGCAGCGCCATCAGCTTGGTGGCGAGCACGTCCTCGATCGCCATCACCGGGATCGTGATGCCGACCACATGCAGCAGCTCTCCGCGCTCGATGACCTCGTCGGTCACCTCGAGCCCGCGCGGGGCGAAGATGATGTCGATCAGCACGTCGCCGTCCCAGGCCTTGTGGAGCCATTCCTCGGGCGGCTCCTCCGGTGTCATGCCGGCGTCGGCGAGCACCCCGAGGGCGCGGTCGGCGTCCTCCGGCTTGACGACGAAGTCGAGGTCGTGGCGCGCCTCGGGTCCGCCGCGCGCCCAGACGGCGAGGCTGCCGGCGAGCAGGAACCGGACATCCGCCTCCCGCAGCGCCGCAACCGCCTTCTTCATCGACGCCTCGATCGCGGGCCGTGGATGCTCGATGTCGGACGGCTCCGACATGCGTGTCGTGTACCCCCGCTGGAGGAGGGGTACACAGTGGTCGTGAAGGCCCCAACCAGCGTTCTGGCGGCCAATCTGCGTGGGGACGCCAGCGTCCGGATCGCCGCGGCGGGCGACGTGCACTGCGCTCCCGAGAGCCGCGACGCCGTGCTCACGGCATTCGATGCAATCGAGGGCGCTGCCGACGTGATCCTGCTGGCCGGCGACCTGACGACGCACGGGGAGCCCGAGCAGGCGGAGATTCTCGCGGAGGCGTGCCGCGGCATGGAGACGCAGGTCGTTGCCGTGCTGGGCAACCACGACCTGCACGCCGGCCGCGGCGACGAGGTGACGGAGGTCCTCAGGCGCGCCGGGATCGAGGTCCTCGACCGCTCACACACGATAATCCGGGATTGCGGCATCGGCATCGCCGGAACGAAGGGATTCGTGGGCGGCTTCCGCGGGCTCGGCCTGCCGGACTTCGGCGAGCCGTCGCTGCGAGCGATCTACGCGGAGACGACCGCCGAGGTCGAGGCGCTCGCGGCCGGTCTGCACGAGATCGCCCTCTGCCCGTTCCGCATCGCCCTTCTGCACTACGCGCCGATCCCAGAGACGCTCCACGGCGAGCCGCCCGAGATCTGGACCTTCCTGGGCTGCGACCGCCTGGCCGCGCCGATCCTCGAGCACCGGCCCGACCTCGTCCTGCACGGGCACGCCCACGCGGGCCGGCTGCACGCCGAGCTCGACGGCGTGCCCGTCTACAACGTGTCGGTGCCGGTGATGGGCCAGGACTTCTGGCTGTTCGAGCTGAGCGGCGCCGCGCAGGCGGCAACGGCGATCCACTAGCGGAGTATCGTGCCGCCCATGGCGGTACGGCTCCATCGCTGCCCCAACGTCTGGGTGAAGCTCAGCGGGCACCCCTGCTGGAAGGTGCAGAAGGCCCTCGACGAGGCCGGGGTCGAGTACGAGCTCGTCAAGGGGCCTCTCCGCCCAAGCAAGCGGGACGAGGTCGAGCGCATGACCGGCCAGCGCAAATATCCGGTGATCGAGTTCGACGACGGCTCCGTCTACCGCGCGGAATCGAAGGACATGGAGGCGACGATCAGGGAAGGCCGCCTCGAGGAAAAGCGCGCGGCGACCGCGTAGCGGGGCTCAGCGGAGCAGCGACTCGACGCGGCGGCGCGCCCGTGAGATGCCGCGCGCGTACGACGCGATGTCGGCCCAGGGGTCGCCCTTCGCGGCAAGCCGCCGCAGGACGTTCCTGATGTTCCAGCGGTCGGGCCGCAGCTTCGAGTCTGACAACTCTCCCCACTCGATCGGCGTGGCGACCGGTGCGCCCGGGCGCGGTCGCACGGCGTAGGGCGGCACCGCGGTCTGCGCATAGGTGTTGCGCGCGGTATCGACGAGGATGCGGCCCTCGCGCTTGTCCTTGTGCCACTCGGTCGTGAGCTCGTCGGGATGGCGCGCCGCTAGCACGCGCCCGAGGTCACCCGCGAACGCGCGCACCTCGTCGTGCCGGGCGCGACGCCGCAGCGGCGTCCACACGTGGATGCCCTTCGACCCGGTGACCTGCGCGAATGGCGTGAAGTCGAGCTCCTCCAGCAGCTCGCCGGCGAGGCGGGCGGCGCGGCGGACCGCTCCGAAGTCGCTCCCCGGCGCAGGGTCGAAGTCGATCACCATGCGGTCCGGCTGCCAGACGCGGTCCGCGCACGAGAGCCACACATGGGGCGTGATCGTGTTCTGCCCAACGAGGTAGACGAGCGTCTCGGCGTCGCACGCGTACACGTGCGTGACGCTCCCGTTCGACTTGGGCACCTCGACACGCTTCAGCCAGGCCGGAAAGTAGCCCGGAATGTCCTTGTGGAAGAAGCCCTTGCCACCGATCCCGTCGGGGAAGCGCTGCATGCTGATCGGGCGGAAGCGGATGTGGGGGAGCATCCACTCGGAGACGCGCTCGTAGTAGGCGGCGACGTCGGCTTTGGTGATCCCGTCATCCGGGAACAGCGCCTTGTCCGGGTGGGTGATCTCGACTGCGCTCACGACGGCACCTCGCGCACCACCTCGCGCGCCCGCTTGTCGTCGCGCACGCCGAGGTAGCGCGGATGGCGGAGGCGGCCGTCGCGAGTCCACTCGGAGAAGGCGACCTGCGCGACGAGCTCCGGCCGCACCCAGCGCGTGCTCGGCGGTATCGGCTTGAACGGCTCGAAGGGAGACTCGTCCTGCTCGAGCTCCCGCAAACGGGCGCCGAGCTCGCGCAGCGTCGCCTGGGCGAACCCGGTCCCGACCTTGCCGGCGTAGCGCAGCGCGCCGCCCTCGTAGTAGCCCGCGAGCAGCGCGCCGAACTCGGTACGCGATCCCTTCGGCGCCGTGAAGCCGCCGATCACGAGCTCCTGCTCCGCGTGGCACTTCAGCTTCAGCCAGTCGCGCGAGCGCTTGCCGGTGTACGCGCTGTCGGCGCGCTTCGCGATCACACCCTCGAGGCCCTTCCGACAGGCGTCGCGGTAGAGCTCCTCGCCGTGCTCGCCTTTCCTGTGCGGGTTGAAGCGGATCGGGTCGCCCCAGTCGAGCGCCCGCCGGAGACGTGACTTGCGCTCGTGCAGTGGCCGGGGCCGCAGGTCCTCGCCGTCGAGACACGGCAGGTCGAACACGTAGTAGAAGACCGGTACGCGCTCGCGGTGACGCTGCTGGAGCCGCTCAAAGCTCGTGATGCCGTCCCGGAACGCCACGATCTCCCCGTCGGCGACGAAGCGCTCTGCCGGCTCGCGCTCGAGCGCTGTGGCCACCTCGGGGAACTGCTCGTTCATCGGATGCGCCGTGCGGGACAGCAGGCTGACGCCGGAGTCGTCCTTGTAGGCGATGCAGCGGATGCCGTCGAGCTTGCGTTCGAAGATCCAGCCCGGGTCCGAGAACGGCTGGTCCGACAGGACCGCCTTCATCGGCTCGATCACCGGCCCAGCTCCTCGATGGTTCG
>JBKPME010000119.1:0-19048 GCA_046731915.1 Actinomycetota bacterium | reverse complement strand
GCCCTGCTACGACGCGGTCGGCATGCTCGAGTCGATCCACTTCCTCGACGAGATGGTCGGCTACATGAACGCGCTCGGCTGGGACGTCCATTCGTTCGCGCGAGCGCCTGCGCCTCGCCGACGAGCCGTCGCTCGACGAGGTGTTCCTGGACGCGACGGGCCGGACCCGCGGCCGCGTCGAGGGTGACGTCCAGGAGGTGAAGGCATGAGTCAGGCCTGGCTGCTCGGACAGCGCGCGCTCCGCGAGGGCTGGCGGACGCCCGCTCTTCCCCACTGTGTTCATCCCCCTGTTCTTCCTGGTCGTGAACGTGGGCCAGGTAGCGAAGATCTTCCCGTCGTCGTCGACCGAGTTCCTGCACGGCCAGGGCTACGGCGCCTTCCAGATGCCGAACTCGCTGCTCCTGGCCGCGTCGTTCGGGACCGCGGCTCTCTTCCTCGTCGAGGACATCGAGGGCGGCTATTTCCACAAACTACGCGCGGCACCCGTGTCACGCACCGCGATCGTCTCGGCCGCCTCATCGCCGAGCTGGTGAAGGGCGTTCTGATCGCGACCGCGCTGGTGGTGCTGGGCCTGACCTTCGGCATCTCGGTGGCGAGCGGGCCGCTCGGCTTCGTGCTGCTGATCAGCCTGACCGCCCTGTGGGCGGTCGTGTTCGTCAGCTTCATGCAACTGGTCGCGCTGAAGACGCGCAGCGCCGCCGCGACCAACTCGGCGGGACTGATCTTCTTCTCGCTGCTGTTCCTCACGCCGAACTTCGTGCCGCGCGAGCTGCTGACGAGGCCGATCGAGATCGCGGCGACGCTGAACCGTGTGACCTACGTGATGGAGGCGCTCCGCTCGCTCCTTCTCGAGGACCTCGACTGGGGCACGGTGCTGCCCGGCTTCGGGGTGGTCGCGGTGCTCGGGGCGCTGATGCTCTTCCTCAACGTGAGGATGATCCGGAGCTACGACTAGCCGGCACCGCAGACGCCGATCTGGTAGACGTACCCCACCTAAGCGAGGGAGGACTAATGAGGGGACGCACCGGCCTTGCCTGCATGGCGCTCGCGGTGGCTATCGCGTTGTCGGCATCGGCCACAGCGCTCGCGGCGAACAAGAGCGGCTTCAGGACGAGCAAGCGCGCCATGCTCACCGGCGTCAAGGCAGGTGTGGACATCACGCCGTTCCTAACGGTCGGCGACACGCTAAATAACGGCTTCCGGTTCGAGGCGATCCCGGACGGGATCTCCCTGCGCAAGCGTGGCTCAGGGCGGCTGGACCTGCTGGTGAACCACGAGACGAGCAAGGTGCCGTTCCCTTTCGTCACGTCCGGCCCCAACGAGGCAAATTCGGAGAACGACTTCGACAATGCCCAGGTCAGCCAGCTGGTCTTGAACCAGCATTCCGGAGGCGTCCTCAGCGGCAAGTTCGCGATCCCGAGTCGGCTCGGCTTCCAGCGCTTCTGCTCGAACTTCCTTGCCACGCAGAAGGAGGGCTTCAGCCGCAGCATCTTCTTCACGAACGAGGAGACGCCCGACTACGTGTTCCGCCAGGAGGACTCGTGGCCGCCGCCCATCGGCCACCCTGCCGAGCGCGAGGCGGGGCTCGTGGTGGCCCGTGGCGTCAGGAGCGGCAAGCAGCATCCGATCTACGGGATGGGGAGGCACAACCACGAGAACAGCGTGGCGGTTCCCGGCTACGGAAGCCCGGTGGTTCTCTCGGGTGACGACACGTTCACGAGCGGGCCGCTCGGCACGGTCCAGGGCCTTTCCTATGTGCCGCCGGCGCAGTCGCAGCTCTACTCGTACATAGCGGGCAGCACCGATGAGCTGATGGCCGACGAGGGCGACCTATGGGCGTTCGTCTCCGACACGCCGGGCGTGAAGAACTACTACGACGTGCCGCCCGGCTCCACCATGTCGATCAGCGGCCATTTCATCCAGGTGCCGAAGGACATCGCGACCGGTCTCGACGACGACGGCTCGGAGCTGAAGTCGGCCGACGTGGGCTTCCCGCCGCCTCCCAACAACCTCAGCAACTGGCAGACCGATCTCCGCTCCGTGGCGCCGCTGGGCATCGACGGGCCCCAGTGGGTGCTGGAGTACTGGAGCGACCTGAACAACGTGTTCCAGTTCGTCCGCGTCGAGGACATTGCGTACGACAAGCGGCCGGGCATGGGGAACGTCGTGTACATCGCCGACTCGGGCAGGGGCCGGACCGACGCTCAGAGCCTCGACACCAACTTCCGGTCCACGAATGGCAGGGTCTGGAAGATGGTGCTCGACCCGGAGGACCCGACGCAGGTGGACTCGCTCACGGTGTTCGCCGAGGGCGACGACCACCCGGTCAAGACACTGGGCGAGATCCACCAGCCCGACAACCTCGAGACGACGCCGAACAGCGTCCTCGTGACCGAGGATCCGGGCTTCAGCCAGCAGTTCGCGTTCGACGACACGTCATCCAACGCGACCACGGCGAGGCTCTGGCGGATCCCGATCGCGAATCCGGCCGCCCCCGAGGTGGTCGCGAAGGTGAACCAGTCCCAAGACAACACGACGGCTGACGTGGACGGAAAGCCGACACCGGGCAACCAGGGCGCCTGGGAGTCGACGGGCGTCGTCGACGCTTCCAGCGTCTTCGGCGCGGGCGCGTTCCTGATCAACGTCCAGGCGCACACGCTGTGGGTCGAGAAGGCGCCGGGTTATGACACGTTCATCGATGCCAACACCGCCCCCGACTTCACCTTCAAGCGCGAAGGCGGACAGCTGATGCTGATCCGGATTCCCGGCGGCTAGTTAGGCGGCTTGGGCGCCGCGCGTTACCGTGCGGCGCCCATGATCGCCGCCGTCACCGCCCGCGCGTTCGACGCCGCGACCGAGCTCGCGCCCGCGGGGGTCGAGGTGGTGCGACTGCCGGACGGGCGGGACGCGGCCGAGTTCGTGCTGCCCGAGTGGGGAGACCGCGAGACGGTCGCGGCGCTGCCACAGCTCGAGCCGCTCCGGGTGGTGCAGGTGCTCTCGGCGGGCACGGACTGGATCGAGTCGAGAGTCCCGGCCTGGGCGACCCTCTGCAACGCGCGCGGGGCACGCGACGCCCCGGTGGCCGAGTGGGTCGTCGGGGCGCTGCTGGGCGATGCCTACGGCCAGTTCATCGCAGCCCGCACGCGCCGGTGGTCGGACGCGCTGCCGCGCGAGCTGCAGGGCGCGAACGTGCTGATCGTCGGCCACGGCTCGATCGGGCGAGCGGTGGAGCGGCGGCTGGAGCCGTTCGGCGTGACCGTCAGGGGCGTGGCCCGCCACGCCCGTGACGGCGTACACGGGATCGGGGAGCTGCCCGCGCTGATCGAGCGGGCCGACGTCGTGGTCGTGCTCACTCCGCTGACGCCCGAGACTGAGGGGCTGTTCGACGCCGCGCTGCTCGCCCGCATGCGCGACGACGCGCTGCTCGTGAACGCATCTCGTGGCCGCGTCGTGGACACGGACGCGCTGCTGGCAGAGCTCCGGTCCG
Source organism: Actinomycetota bacterium (assembly GCA_046731915.1). GTDB lineage: Bacteria > Actinomycetota > Thermoleophilia > Solirubrobacterales > Thermoleophilaceae > JACVRW01. Next base: position 15,561 of record JBKPME010000119.1, on the reverse strand, counting down.
GACGCCTGCGCGCCGTGCTCGACGTGGTCGACCCCGAACCGCTGCCCGACGACCATCCGCTCTGGGAGACGGCGCTCGCCATCACACCGCACAACGCCGGCGACACGGCCGCGGCCGACGATCGCGCGGTGCGCTTCGCCGCGGAGCAGCTGGTTCGCTTCACCCGCGGCGAGCCGCTGCAGAACGTCGTGCGCGCCGCGGGCTCCGAGTAGCCGTCGCGCACTACAGCGCGTACGGGTACTCGGTGAGGGTTTCGCTCCCGTGCTCGGTGATCAGGAGGAGGTCCTCGAAGCCAACGCCTCCGATCCCGTCGAGGCCCTCGATCCCCGGCTCGATCGCGACCACGTCGCCGGCGACGAGCGGCTCGTCGCCGGCGAGCCCGAGCAGCGGCGGCTCGTGCACCTCGAGGCCCACGCCGTGGCCCAGGCTGAAGTAGAAGCCGTGCATGAGCGGCTCGCCGGAGGTGTTGCTCCGCTGCGTGGGATGGCCGGCGCGCTCGATGATGTCCGCGGCGATGTCGTAGAGAGTGCGGCCGGTGATGCCCGGACGCGCGGCGGCCCGCGCGGCCTCGAGCGCCTCGAGGACGACGTCGCGCAGCTCGGCCACGGTGCTCGTCACCTCGCCCGCCACAAACGTGCGGGCCATGTCCGCCCAGCAGCCGCTCTCCTCGTCGCGCGGCCAGAGATCGATGCTGATCGGCAGGTCGGAGGGCAGCGGCCCGGACCCCGGATCGTGACCGCCCTCCCCCGACAGGACCGAGCTGACGATGATGTCAGCCGGCGCCGGCGCGCCCGCCGCCGCGCAGGCGGCGCGTATCGCCGCGCGCACCGTTTCGGCGGTGAGCGGTTCGCCATCGTGATCGAGGCCGCCGTTCGAGCGCCGCGCCCCGCGGATCAGGCGCTCGGCGGCGGCCATGCCCGCCTCGGCCGCGCGCAGGGCGCGGCGGATGCCTGCCAGCTCCGCGGGCGTCTTGACGCGGCGTCGCGCGTTCACCGTGTCAGCGTCGATCTCAAGTGCGAGGCCCTCGCTGCGCAGGCGATCGGCCACCCCCACCCCCAGGTCCGCCGGCACGACCGCGTGCTCGATGCCCCACCTCCTGAGCGCCCGGACCGCCGTCTCGAGGTCCGCCTCATCAGCCGACATGCCCTGCTTGGTGAGCTCGTGGAACCCGAGCTCGTCGGCGGTCACGACCTCCGCATCCGGCAGAGCACGTGCAATTCGAGCCGCGTCGAGCGAGCTGGTCATTACGTACGCGCGCCCGTCGCGAGACACGACCAGGAGCGGATCCAGGATCTCGAGCGGAACCTCGTGCCGGATCGCCGGGTAGCGGGCCGTGTCGCCGTACAGGAGGATCGTGGCCACCGCAGCCACAGCCTATGCGGGTGACGCAGGCGCCGGCGCGACCAGCACCTGGAGCTCGCAAGCGAGGTGCCCGCGCCCTGCGCCCCGGTGCGTCTACGCGGTGCTCGACGCCTTCCGGCCCCACACCGCGAGCGACGCCGGACAGGTCGGTGCCCTGCTCGAGTTCTACTTCGCGCTCACGAGCCAGTCGGGCACATGGGCGCTCGATGAGATCTCCGACTGACAGCGCCAGGCGGGCCTCTCCCCGCGCCGACCGATCCGCTTCCGGACGGCGCCAGGTGCGGGCATCCAGGCCGCCTTCACGCCGGACTAGCGGCGGCCGTTCGGCGCCTCAGCTCGCCGCCCCTTCGCGCACACCCCCGAACGAGCTGAGTGTCGGTTCTACAGGTGTACCAGCTAGTCGATTTGGGTGACAAGTGTGGCCACGTGCGGCCGCTCAGCTGTTCAGTCGCTCTCGCACCTTTATGCCCAGCCGCTGCGCGGCGGCGCCGGCCTGCTCGACGCGCGAGCCCGCCTTCGGCAGCATGCCTATCTGGCGGCTCACGTCCATCATGTCGAACACGATCCGGAGGCGGCAGACGCGCCCGTCGCGGTACTCGTGGAAGTCGGCGCCCTTGAATTCGACCTGCTTCCCCGTGCCCGCGAGCCCGGGCGGATCGATCGGCCCGCTATGGGTGCCTCGTCCCGTCCAGTAGAAGGCGGCCTTCGGTTCCCCCGGGACGATGTAAGGCCCGTCACTCATGTCGAACTCGAGGTCCGGGAACGCCCGCCAGGTGAAGTCGAGGAACTCGCGCACGGCACCGTGACCGCGCATGGTCGTCGGCCATGCCGAGTCGTCGTACACGATGTCATCGGTCATCAAATCGAGCAGGCGGTCCGGCTCGTGAGAGTTCCACGCCGCCTCCCAGCGCTTGGCGAAATCCTTCGCCCAGGCCTGGTCGATCTCCTGATCCTGCGTAGCGCCTGTGTGGGCCATGCTCTTCTCCTCGCTCGAGTTCTGGGACGACCGTAGCGCGCTCACGCCGGCGGACGCTGCCTGGCGCTCGGCGGGACGTGCTCGCCGTAGGGGCCGTGCACGGTCTGGTCGAAGTCGATGACCGACCCGGTGACCATTCGCGCCGCGTCGCTGAGCAGGTAGGTGACCATCGGAGCGATGTCGTCTGGCCGGAGCAGGCGCCCGAGCGGGCGGCTTGCGTCCGCCGCCGCCAGCCACTCGGCGGGCTGGCCGGTATCCGTCTGCACGCCGTGCTCGCCCTCGGTAGCGGTCCAGCCGATGTTCAGCCCGTTGACCCGTATGCAGTCAGGCTGAAGCTGATAACCGGCGTTGCGCGTGAGCGTGGCCAGCGCACTCTTGGACGCCGAGTATGCGGTGAGCACCGGCTCGCCGCCGTGGCTCGACATCGTGATGATGTTGACGATGCTGCCCCCAGTCGACCCCTGGCGCATCAGCCGAGCGGCCTGCTGCATCATCAGGAAAGGCGCCCGCACGTTGACCGCGAAGAGGCGATCCCAGAGCTCGACTGTGGTGTCGTCGAGGGTCCCGCGCGTGCTGAGCCCGGCCGCGTTGACGAGGCCGTCCAGGCGGCCGAAGCGCTCGTCGCATGCGCCAACCACGGCCACCGGCGGCTCCGCCTGCGCCAGGTCGGCCTCGACGAAGACCGCCTCGGAGCCGAGCCCCTCGAGCTCCTCCCGGACGGCCTCGCCGCGATCGCCGGCACGCCCGCAGATCACGATGCCGGCGGCGCCCAGCCGCGCAGCGCGGCGCGCGATCTCGGCGCCAAGCCCCTGCGTGCTGCCGGTGACGATCAGCACCTTCCCGTTCAGCCGCTGTTCGGCGAACGGATCAGTCACCGCGTCTCGGCCCTGTGGATCGGCACAGCTGCATTCTGGCCGCTACATACACTAGGTCGATGCCGCTGCTCCCCGCGCGGGCCGGCGACCGGCCGCGCACCACGCCGACCAACCCGCACACCCAGCTCGACCAGCAGCCCACCGACCTGCGTTGGGTCGACGAGCTGGCAGAGCGGGTTTTCGCATTGCCCGGTGTCGTCGAGGAACCAAGCCGCATCTCGGTCCCGGGCGCCCGGGCGCTCGTCCTGACGGACGGCGAACCCACCGGCCCGCCCGAGGCCTTCCTCATCGGTCGCGAGTTCGCCCACCTCCACCCGGCTCCAGATCACAGCATGCACGCCATGCTTCCTCCGGAGACGGTCACCGAGGCCGTGGAGGCCGGCTGGGCGGAGCCCCACCCGGTCGCCTTGAGAGGACTTATTCCACGGACGGCGGTGATGATCTATGCGCCGCGCGATGAGTCCGAGCTGGACGTCGTCGAACGCCTGGTCCGGGCCTCCCACGCGTTCGCCCGCCCCGACTGACAGCGTTGGGGCGATGGATGGGTGTCGACGTCGGCGGCAGGCGAAAGGCCTTCGACGTTGCGTTGGTGGAGGACGAGCGCCTGATCGGCTGGCGCCAGCGCCAGTCCGTCGGTGACATCGTGGACTGGGCGGCAGCAGCCCAGCCGAGCGTCATCGCCATCGACAGCCCGCGATCGACCGCGCCGCCCGGCTGGACCCACCGGCCTGAGGAGAAGGAACTACGGAATGCGGTCTGCGGCATCCGATGGACCCCGCCGAGCGTGCAGCTCGACGGGAATCCCTACTACGAATGGATCGCCCAGGGACTCTGCCTCTACGAGGCCCTCAGCCAGCAGCCTGCCCGGGTGATCGAGTGCTTCCCGACCGCCTCGTGGACGCGCTGGCACGGCGCGCGCAACGGTCGACGCCGGTCCGACTGGACGCGGGAGGCGCTTGCCGCGCGCGGGCTACGGGACGTTCCGCGGCGTACGAGCCAGGACCTGCGGGATGCGATCGCCGCGGGGCTGACCGCCCGTGATTACGAGCTGGGCCGCTGTGAGCGCTTCGGTGACATCGTGGTCCCGCGCCCTCCCTGACCGCGCCGTTTCCTTGCGCGCGTCAGTGGTGCGCGGTGTCGGGCAGCGGGTGCGGCACTCTCTGCGGCGGGTCGGGCGGCCTCTCGACGTACGGAAGGCTGACCGGTCCGGCGCTCGCCGGTGTACCGAGTTCGATGCTCTCGATTTCGACGTCGTCGCGCTCGCGGGCGCGTGTTAGCACGTCGTCGAGGGCGCCGCCGGCGTCGCCGAACGAGTCGGCGCGGTAGGAGATGACGATCGTGGCCTGGAGCTTCATACGGGCAGTATCGCGCGGTCCGCGTCGCGCGCGAAGCAGCGGTGAGTCGCGCGCGCCGGGTCCTCCTCCTGCAACCGGCGTGCGCGCTCCTCGGCCTCCGAGCGGTTGGTGGTCCGAGTGTCGCTATGTCACGAGTCGTGGCGCGCGGCGCGATAATCGCGGCGTGGATGACGGCGCCGACTTGGACGTCCTGCGAACTCTGTACGACGCTCACAACGAGACCGGGGCCGACTTCCCGGATGTCCTGGCGCGGGACTTTCTCCATGACGACGTCGAGTTCGTCGAGTTCGCCTCGGCTCCGGGCGCCAGGACGTATCGCGGGCGCGAGGCGGTTGCCGCCCTCTTTCGCAACCGCTTCGAGGCAGGAGCGATGCAGGTCGAGGACCTCGAGCTGACCGCGATCGGCGACCACAAGGTGCTCGCCGCGTTCCGGATCCGTATGCGTGGAGCTCGCAGCGGAGCCGAGACCTCGATGCCGCTGTGGAACCTCGTGACCGTGGTCGGCTCGAGGCTCACGCGCGTGGAGGAGTTCAGCGAGGAGGCCGACGCGCTCGACGCCGCGCGACGCTGACCGGCGGCGCGCCTCTACAGCGTGAGCGTGCGCTCCAGCAGATCGAACAGCGCGGTGAAGTGACGCTCGGAGGCCTCCTCGTCGTATGCCGGCGTGTCCGCCATCGTGTAGCCGTGCCGCGCCCCGGCGTAGACCTCGGAGCGGTGCGCGACTCCGGCTCCGTCCAGGGCCGCGTCGAGTGTCGCGATCTGCTCGCTCGTGTTGGACCGATCCTGGTCGGCGTGGCCGAAGTACACCTCGGCGCGGAGCGCGCCGACCGAGCGGTGCGGGCTCTCCGGGTCGTTGGTTGCGAGGCCGCCGCCGTGGAAGCCGGCGAGCGCCGCCACCCGCTCCGGATGGGCTGCGGCCATCCGCAAGCCGAGCCGCGCGCCCATGCAGTACCCGGTGATCGCCACAGGCCCGTCGGCCACGTTCGCGAGCTCATCCAGATAGGCGGCGCCGTCGGCGGCGATCCGCTCCGGCGTCAACTGGCTCATCAGCGGCCGGACGTCCTCGAAGAACTCGGCTTGCGCGTCCTCGGTTGTCAGGTCGGGGAACGGCAGCACCGGTGCTCGCCCGGCGCGATAGAAGACATTCACGCCATCACCGCATAGCCGCGCTCGGCGATCCGGACTGCCATCTCCTCGATGCGCGGCCGCAGCCCGTACGCGTCCATGACGAGCAGCACGCCGGGATGGCGCTCCCCCGGCTCCGGCCGGGTCAGGTAGGCATCGGCGACGCCGTCGGGCGCTCGGACGTCAACTGTCGAGCTGCGCATCCGCGCGAGCCTTGTCGAGCTCGGCGATCAGCTGCTCCACCTCTGGGCGCTGCTCGGCCTCCACCGTCAGGCTCATGAAGGTGCCCACGTTGACCAAAACCTGCAGCAGCTCCTCCTCTCGCCGAACAGCATGCCCTTACGGCGAGAGGTCTCGTTCACTTCGGTGTCGATGTAGTCCTGCGCCGGGGCCCGCGTTTTCAGATCGTTGAGTCGGAACTTCTCGATCCACCCAGCGTCGACGACGATCGACTCGCCGTTGATGTCCTTGACGCGAAACACGCTCACTCCCACTCGATCGTCCCGGGCGGCTTCGACGTGATGTCGAGTGTCACCCGGTTCACCTGCGCGATCTCGTTGATCATCCGCGAGGCGACTCGTTCGAGCAGGTCGTAGGGCAGGCGGGCCCAGTCCGCGGTCATCGCGTCGTCGCTCGTCACCGCTCGGATCACGACGACATAGCCGTAGGTGCGCTCGTCGCCCTGGACGCCCACGCTGCGCAGATCCGCCGGCAGGACGCAGAAGGACTGCCACAGCTCGCGGTAGAGGCCGGCGCTGCGGATCTCGTCCTGGAGGATCGCGTCGGCATCGCGCAGGATCTCGAGGCGCTCCTTCGTGACCTCGCCGCTCACGACGCGGATCGCGAGGCCGGGGCCGGGAAACGGCTGACGCCATACGAGACGGTCCGACATGCCGAGCTCCGCGCCGACCTGACGCACCTCGTCCTTGAACAGCATCCGCAGCGGCTCGACAAGCTCGAACTCGAGGTCCTCCGGCAGGCCGCCCACGTTGTGGTGGGACTTGATCGTCGCGGCTCCGGTGCCGCCGCCGGACTCGATCACGTCCGAGTAGAGGGTGCCCTGCACCAGGTAGCGCGGGTTGCCGAGCTTCTCCGCCTGCTCCTCGAACACGCGGATGAACTCCTCGCCGATGATCTTGCGCTTGCGCTCCGGCTCGGTCACCCCCGCCAGCCGCTCGAGGAAGCGCGCCTCGGCGTCCACCGCGATCAGCGGCACCTTGAACCGGTCGCGGAACGCCGCCACGACCTGGTTGCCCTCGTTCTTTCGCATCAGGCCGTGGTCGACGAACACGCAGGTCAGCTGGTCGCCCACCGCGCGGTATGTCAACAGGGCCGCCACAGACGAGTCCACGCCGCCTGAGAGCCCGCAGATCACCTTGCCGTCGCCCACCTGTTCGCGGATGCGCGCCACCTGCTCGTCGATCACCGACGCGGCGCTCCAGCCCATGTCGCAGCCCGCGATATCGCGCAGGAACGTCTCGAGGATCGTGGTGCCGTACGGCGTGTGCACGACCTCCGGGTGGAACTGGATGCCGTAGAGCCCGCGCTCCACATGCTCGATTGCCGCCACCGGGGACTCTGTCGACGAGGCGAGCGCCCTGAAGCCCGCTGGCGCGGCGAAGACCGTGTCGCGGTGGCTCATCCAGCACGACTGCTCGCCGGGCGTGTCAGCGAGGAGCCGCCCGTGCGAAGCCACCGTCAGGTGCGAGCGCCCGAACTCGCCGACCTCGGCGCCTTCGACTCGGCCGCCCAGCTCGAGCACCATCGCCTGCATGCCGTAGCAGATGCCCAGGACCGGGATGCCGAGCTCGAGCAGCTCCTGGCGCAGCTTGGGCGCGCCCTCTGCGTATACGGATGCCGGCCCGCCCGAGAGGATCAACGCCTTCGGCCGGCGCCGCTCGACGTCCTCGATCGGCACGTGGTGCGGCAGCAGCTCCGCGAAGACGCCGCACTCACGCACCCGCCTGGCGATCAGCTGGGAGTACTGCCCGCCGAAGTCCAGGACGAGCACTTCGTCGGTCGCAGCCGCGAGGGGCTCGATGGCCCCCTCACGCGTGGCCGCCTCTGTACTCACTCGACGACGAGGGCTGGGTCGGAAGTCACGCCGTTCGACTCGGGATGCGGCACAGCCGCGGCGGTCGCGCCCATGCCGATGCCCTGCTCCTGCTGCAGCTGCTTGCCCTCCGACTGGAGCGCCGGAGCCACCATCACCTCTGCCTTGTGGAAGGCCGGAATGTCCTCGTAGCCACAGGTCGCCATCGAGGTGCGCAGGCTGCCCATCAGGTTGAAGGTGCCGTCATTCTCGTGGGCCGGGCCGAGCAGGATCTGCTCGAGCGAGCCGTTCTGGGTGGTCTTCACGCGCGCGCCGCGCGGGAGCGACGGGTGGAAGGTCGCCATCCCCCAGTGGTAGCCGCGGCCGGGCGCCTCATAGGCGCGAGCCAGCGGCGAGCCGATCATCACGGCGTCGGCGCCGCAGGCGAACGCCTTCGAGACGTCGCCGCCGTTCCGCATCCCGCCGTCGGCGATCACCTTCACGTACTCGCCGGTCTCGAGCATGTGCTGGGAGCGCGCGGCGGCGACGTCGGCGATCGCAGTGGCCTGCGGCACACCGATGCCGAGCACGCCGCGAGTGGTGCAGGCCGCACCCGGGCCCACGCCGACCAGCACGCCCTCGGCACCGGTCCGCATCAGGTGGAGCCCGGTCGCGTACGAGGCGCAGCCGCCCACCAGCACCGGCACCGGCACCTCGCGGATGAACTCCTTCAGGTTGAGCGGTTCCGTGTTGGCGGAGACGTGCTCGGCGGACACCACGGTGCCCTGGATGACGAGGACGTCGAGCCCGGCCTCGAGCGCCGTCTCGTAGTACTTGCGTACTCGTTGAGGTGTGAGCGAGGCGACCGTGACCACGCCCTGGTCCTTGATCTCCCGTATGCGCTGCCCGATCAGCTCCTCCTTGATCGGCTCGCCGTAGATCCGCTGCATCTCGGATGTAGCCAGCTCCTTCGGCTGCTGGGCGATCCGCTCGAGCTGCTCGTCCGCGTCCTCATAGCGCGTCCAGATCCCCTCGAGGTTGAGCACGCCGAGGCCGCCGAGGTTGCCGAGGATCCCGGCTGTGGAAGGCGAGACGACCCCGTCCATCGCCGACGCGAGCAGTGGAAGCTCGAGCCGGTAGGGCCCGATCATCGAGGTGATATCGATGTCATCTGGATCCCTCGTGCGCCTGGAGGGCACGATCGCGATGTCATCGAAGCCGTATGCGCGGCGGCCCTTCTTGCCGCGGCCGATCTCAACTTCCATTGGAGGATCCTAGGTTCGCTGGCGGACGAAAGGCGAGCTTACCAACCTCATCCCACCGTCAAGGCGGGGGTCTCGAGCCGCTCCACGCGCACGTCGGGAACGAGCCGCTCGACCTCGCGTTGCTCGAGCACTCCGGCCCCGAAGTGCTGCGTGGACTCTGCCCCGCAGGCGACCGCAAAGCGGAGGCACTCCTCGACCTCGCGCCCGCCATAGCGCGCGGCCACGAAGCCCGCGAGGAACGCGTCGCCGGAGCCGACCGCCGAGACGGGCTCCAGCGGCTCGAGCGTGGCACGGTAGAGGCGTCGCTCCCCCGCCGCGTCGAGCAGCATCGCGAGACACCCGTCCGGCAGCGTCATGATCGCCTCGCGGGCACCGAGCTCGACCATCTCGCCGACCGCGGTGCGGCGGTCCTCCTCGTCCGAGAACTCGTGGCCCACCAGGCCCTCCGCCTCGAGCTCGTTCGGCGTGACAACGTGCGGGCCTTTGCGCGTAGCGATGTTCATCGGCTCGCCGTCGGAGTCGAGCACCGTGAGCACGCCGAGGCGCTTCATCTCGTCGATGAGGCGGCCGTAGAGGCCGGCGTCGACGCCGCGGGGCAGGCTGCCGGAGATCACGCAGACGGCCGCGCCCTTCGCGAGGTAGAGCAGCTTGTCGATGAACAGCTCGAGCTCCGCGTCGGTCACGTGCGGCCCGTGCTCGTTGATCTCGGTCTGCTCCCCACCGGTGGGGTCGACGACCGCTGTCGAGGTGCGCGACTCCTCCCGGATCCGCACGAAGTCGTTGAGGATGCCCTCCTCGGTGAGGTGCTCGACGATCCGGGTGCCGGTCGGGCCGCCCGCCACACCGGTCGCGATCACGGGCTGCCCCAGCGCGCGTAGGGCGCGCGCCACATTCACGCCCTTGCCGCCTGCCATCGCGGTCTGCTCGACGGCGCGATGGCGCTGGCCAAGCCGGAAGTTCGGCACGGCGAGCGTCTTGTCGATGGCAGCGTTGAGAGTGACGGTGATGATCATCTGGCGATTCGAATTCGAATACGTACGCGGAGCATCGCGAGTATCACGGCTACCAGGAGTGCGATAACGATGAGCACGGTCAAGAGGACGCCCAGCTCCGATACGACCTTGCGCAACGTCCCCGCCCCGGACACCTCCGCCGCGGTCACGAGCGCAATGCTCCGTACCGGCCTGCCGTCGACCAGCACGGTAACGGAACCGACTCGTTCGCCGGCCGCGAGTGGGCCCTCCAGCTCGTCGGGGGTGTTCACGCGACGGCGCAGGCGCTGGCCGTCGCGGACCGTGACGACCGCCCCGCGGCGCGGCACGAGCCGGGCCGTCTCGTTGTAGTACTTCACGTCTGCGCGCGCGAGCGCGCGCGAGGGATCGAGCACGCGCACGCGGTTGAAGCGATCGAGCCCCCATCGGAGGAGCGTGAGCGTGTCGGCGTCGCGGGCGGCCTCGGTCGGCTCCCCGAGGACGACGCTCACCACCCGGGCGCGCGGGCCGCGCGCCGCGGCGCCGACCAGCACGTTGCCCGCGTTCAGCGTGTAACCGGTCTTCACCCCGTCCACCCACGGGTAGGCAGCGACGAGGTCGTTCCGGTTCTGGACCACGCGCTGCCGGATGCCGGACTCAAGGGTCGCACTGGGCATGTCTACGATCCGCGCGAAGCGGCGGTTCCGCAGCAGCGTCCTCGCCAGCGCGGCCAGGTCGCCGGCGGACGAGTAGTTGCCCGCCTGGTCGAGCCCGATCGGGTTCGCGTAGCTCGTGTGCTCGAGGCCGAGCTCGTGTGCACGATCGTTCATCTCCTGGACGAAGGCCTGGCGCGATCCCGAGATGTTCTCGGCGAGGTCCACCGCCGCGTCGTTCGCGCTCTCGAGCAGGAGCGCCTCGAGCAGGTCCTGGACCTTCATCCGCTCGCCCTCGCGCAGGTTGATTCGCGACTCGGCGGGCGCGGCGTGGTACGCCGGCGCCGTGAAGACATCGTCCGGGTCGGCCTGCTCGAGCGCGAGGAGGGCGGTCATTAGCTTCGTGGTGCTCGCAATCGAGCGCTCTGCGTCGGAGCGCTTGGCGAACAGGACCGTGCCGTCGCGCGCGTCCACGACGACGGCCGCCTGCGCCGTGGGCACCCGCGGCGGGGGCACCGCCGCGGCGGCGGATCCCGGAGCCGCGGCCACGAGCAGTGCGGCCACAGCCAGCATGCGTCTGAGCGAGATCACTCGCGCAGCTTGATCTTCTGGCCGGCTACCAGGCCCTGCGGGTCGAGCTCGGGGTTCAACTCCAGCAGGTGCTCCACCGTTGTCCCGTGCTGCTCCGCGATGCCACTCAGTGTGTCGTTCGCCTTGATCGTGTAGGTGGCCGGGGTTTTCTTCTTCTGCTTCTTTTCGGTGGTGCTCTGCTCGGTCGCTGCCGGCAGGTCGGTGGTGCCGGCGCTCTCCGAGTTGTCCTCTCCCACCACTCCGGAGCCCATGACGATCGCGACGACGGCCACGGAAACGGCTATCAGCGCCAGAAGCGCCAGGAGGCGCGCGAAGCTAGATCGTCCTTGAGTGTGCATCTACAGGCCGCACCTCGACCCGCGGCACCTCTCAGGATAGGCAGGAATCCGGCACACCGCCGCATGGGCTAAAGCTCCCATGCGGCGGCGCGAAGCTCCTCTGCCGCCTGCGCCGCTGCTGTCGCCGGGTCGCCACCGCGCTCGGCGTGGGCGTTCACGATCGAGCGCGACGCCGTGACGAGCCCGGCCGCGGGATGCGGTGCAAAGGCCGGGCCAAGCTCCTCGACGCGGCCGCCCTGTGCGCCCACACCCGGCAGCAGGAACACCGCGTGCGGCATCAGCTCGCGAAGGCGTCTGAGGTGCTCGGGCCGGGTGGCGCCCGTGACCGCGCCGACGAGCGACAGACCGCACTCGCCGCGCTGGTCGCGGCCCAGCTCGGCCACGAGCGTCGCCAGCCGCTCGTGCAGAGGCGGGTCACCGCCGTCCTGGAGCTCGGCGGCCCCGGGGTTCGAGGTGCGCACGAGCACGAAGCAGCCGGCGCCGGCGTTCGCCGCCGTCGTCACGAACGGCTCGAGCGAGTCGCGGCCCAGTAGGGGGTTGACGGTGAACGCGTCCACCCCGAGGCCGGTGACGTTGCCGAAGGGGCCCGGCGTCGCGCCTGAGTAGGCCTGCGCGTAGGCCAGCGCGGTGACGGGCACGTCGCCGCGCTTGCCGTCGCCCAACACGAGCAGTCCGTGGTCGTGCGCGATCGCCATCACCTGCTCGAGCGACTCCCAGCCCGGCGCGCCGAGGCGCTCGAAGCACGCGAGCTGCGGCTTCACCGCGACGCACGCCGGCCCCGCGGCCACGATCGCGGCGCGGCAATGCTCGCTCACGGCCTCAGCCGTGAGGATGCGAGCCAGGTGAGGTGTGGCGGCCCCGCCGCCGACCCGCGCGACGGCCTCAGGCCACAGTGCTGCCGGATCGGGATCGAGCCCGAGCACGATCCGACTGCGGCGCTCCTGGACGAGCGCCGCCAGCCGGTCGGCGAAATGCTGCGGCAAACCCCCGGCAGTCAAGGAGTTGGCCGCCGCTAGCCGGATCCAGGACGGCTAGGACGAGGATCCGGGACTGCTAATACGAGCTTGACTAGCTCGACTTTACGGCGCTCTTGAGACCGGAGCCTGCGCTGAAGCGCGGGACCTTGCTCGCCGCGATCTGGATCTTCTCGCCGGTCTGCGGGTTCACACCCTGGCGGGCGCTGCGATCCGCCACGGAGAACTTTCCGAAACCGGTGAAATTGATCTCACCGCCGCGTGTGAGCGTCTCCTGAATCGTGTCCAGAACCGCGTCCACCGCCTTGCTCGCCTCGCCCTTCGATAGGCCGCTGTTCGAGGCGACCTGGTCGACGAACTCGTTCTTGGTCATGACCTTCCTCCTTGCCGGGGGCAACTGACCGGGCGCAACGTAACAACGCTTCCGGACGAAAGCGCGGGATTTTCCGCTCTGGGAGCGGATTTAGCGCGCTTCTTGCGAGCCTTTCCGTTACTCAGGAGCCTGAAACGGCCATTTCGGCGATCAGCAGGGGCGCTGTTTTCACGCTCCCGCCGAAGGGCACCCAACGCGCTTCAGAGCCCACAAAACGCACTGCTTTGAGCATCGAGACGAGGTCGCTGGCAATGGTGAGTTCCCTCACCGGCGTGCCGAGGGCGCCCTCCTCGATCAGCCGTCCGGACGCGCCCACGGAGAACGTCCCCGATACAGGGTTCACCCCCGAATGAAGTCCCGCCACGTCTGTGACATAGAGGCCGTCGCCGGCGCGGGCGACGAGCCCGTCGAGGTCGAGCTCGCCGGGCTCGACGATCAGGTTCGTCGTGCCCACGGACGGCGGCGTCCGGTACGAGCCGCGGCTCGCGTTGCCCGTCGTCGAACGGCCCGCCTTCCTCGCGGTGCGCGAGTCGTACAGAAAGCCGAGCAGGCGCCCGTCCTCGATCAGCCCGGTCCGGCCCGCCGGCGTGCCCTCGCCGTCGAACGGGGCGCTCGACGGCCCCTCCGGGTCGGTGCCGACGTCCGCCAGCCGCAGCGCGGGGTCCGCCACCTCGTCCCCCTCGCGGCCGGCGAAGAGCGAGCGACCGCGCTGGATCGCGTCGGCGGACAGCATCGCCCCGAGGAAGCCGACGAAGGACGCCGCGACGAAGGCGTCGAGCACGACCGGGCAGCGGCGGCTCTCCGGCTGCCGGGCGCCGACAAGCGCGAGCGCGCGCTCGGCCGCCTCGGCTCCGATGGCCTCGGCGTCGAGGGCTCCCGGGTCGCGTCCCATGCCGACGCCGAGCCCGGTCATGAGGTCGGCGCCCTCGCCGGCGAAGGCCGAGGAGTACGCCCATGCCTGGGTTGCGCTGTAGGAGGCGGCGAAGCCGCGCGAGTTGGCGAGCGCCACCGAGCCCTGCGCGTCCGAGTACACCGAGTTCTCCACCTGCGTCACGCCTTCGCGCGAGCGGGCTGCGCGGTCCACCCCGAGCGCGAGCTCCACCACGCGCTCCGTCGACCAGTCACCGAACTCCGCTGACGCCAGCCCGTCGACCTGCGCGGTGCCGGCCTCGTCGGGCAGGCCTTCGTACTCGTCCTCGTCCGCCAGTTCCGCCGCCTCGCGGGCGGCGCCGGCGACCTGGAGCACCCCCTCCTCAGAGAGGTCCGTGCCGTAGGCATAGCCGGCACGGCTGCCGGCGAAAGCGCGCACGCCGATCCCGCGCCCGCCGGCGTCGCTGAGGCTCTCAACCTCCCCCGCGTAGATCCGCACGCGCCGGCTGGTCGACTCCTCCACCCACGCATCGGCGTCGGAGGCGCCGGAAGAGAGCGCAGCCTCGACGGCGCGCGCGGCGGCACCCCCGAGAGGGGTCAGACCCCGTTTCACGCGGTCAGACCCGGTTTCACGTGCCGTTTCACGGAGGGGTCAGACCCCGTTTCACGGCCGTTTCAGGCGCGCCGGTCAAGGGGTCTGACCCGTTGCTGTTCCGCCCACGGTCAGCTCGCGGATCAGGACGTGCGGCTGGCCGACGCCCGCCGGGACGGTCTGCCCGGCCTTGCCGCAGTAGCCGGTCGCGATCTCGAGGTCGGCGGCGATGCCGTCGATGGCGTGCAGGGCCTCGAGCCCGTTGCCGACGAGCGTGGCTCCGCGAACCGGCGCCGTCACCTTGCCGTTCTCGATCAGGTAGCCCTCGGACACGCCGAATACGAAGTCGCCCGTCGCCGGCTCGACCTGGCCGCCGCCGAAGGAGACCGCATACAGGCCGTGCTCCACGCCGCCGATCAGCTCCTCCGGAGTGGCGTCGCCAGGTGCGAAGAAGGTGTTCGTCATGCGCGGCACCGGGAGGTGCCGGAACGACTCGCGCCTGCCGTTCCCGGTCGAGTCGACGCCGTCCTTGCGCGCGCGCAGCAGGTCGTACAGGTACGAGGTGAGCCGCCCCTGCTCGATCACCGTCGTCCGGCGCGTGGGCGTGCCCTCGTCATCCACGCCGTCGCTCCCCCATGCGTTCGCGTGACTGCCGTCGTCATAGGCCGTGACGAATTCGGGCGCCAGCTGCTCGCCAAGCCGTCCCGCGTAGACGCTCGCGTCCTTCTGGACCGCGTCGGCCTCGAGCCCGTGGCCCACGGCCTCGTGCAGCAGCACGCCGCCGAAGCCGTTCCCGACGACTACCGGCAGCCGCCCGGTTGGCGCGTCGACCGCGTCGAGCAAGGTGAGCGCCCGCTCGGCGGCCTTCGCCGCGACGCCCTCCGGGTCGTCCTCGAGGAGCTCCCACCCGGCGTGGCCGCCGCGCGTGTCGGTACCGGTCTCCACGCGCCCGTCGCGGCGCGCCACGACCTGGGCGCTCAGCCGGACGCGCGTGCGATCGTCGGCGGCCGCGCGGCCGTCGGAGCCGAACACCTCCACCTCACGACGCGTCTCGGCGTAACCGATCCGCGCCTGAGCGACATGCGCGCCGGCCGCGCGGGCGCGCTCGTCGCACGCGCGAAGCAGGTCCGCCTTCCGCGCGGCCTCGACGGCCTCAGGCGGCGTCGCGACCTCGTGGCGGGTGCCCGTGGCCGTCGCACGGAGCGCCGC
>JBKPME010000118.1:0-8500 GCA_046731915.1 Actinomycetota bacterium | reverse complement strand
CCGCGATCGACCGCTCGCCCAAGATGATCGAGATGGCCACGCGGAGGAACCGCGCGCAGGTCGACGCGGGCAGGGCTGTGCTCGAGGCCGTCGCGCTGGAGGACGCCGACCTCGGCGATCGGCGCTTCGACAAGGTCTTCTCCTTCAACGTCGCTCCCTTCTGGCAGCAGCCGGAGGCGGCGCTCGCTGCCGTCCGTGAGCACCTCGCCCGGGATGGGGCCGTCTACCTCTTCTCGGACGCGCGCCACTCCGCGCCGGAGCGAGCCCAGGACCTCGGGAACGAGCTGGCCGACCGGCTACGCGAGGGGGGATTCTCCGTCGACAGGGTGCTGGTCGAGGACCTGCGCCCGGTTCCCGCGGTCTGCGTGATGGGGCGGCCCCGGGGCGGATGAACATGGACCGCAACGCCATCATTCGCACTTCTGCATTCGCGTGATCTCGATAGCCCGCCCGTTCGCTCCGTCACACCCGCCTTGGACGACCTCCGACCGCGCCGATGAATGGCGCGTGCACTCCTGCTTCGCCCTGGCGGAGCAGTCGTCAGAGGCGGCCGGCCCGGCGCGGTTGGTGCTCGTCCCTTACCAGCGCTCGGGGCACCGCGGCGGAGACGACCGCAACCAGGCGGAAGCGCTAGCGCGTCATCCGTTCGCCGAAAGACGCCGGGCAATTCCCTGGTGAAGTGCCCGAGTTCGGAGTACTGTGCGGACTGCGTTGGCCCTGCGGCCGGGATGCTCAGCCCAGACCCGATTGCCACCGACGGCGCATTGCGCGCCACAAGGCGGGAGGTCTGGGGTACTGGTTTTGACTGCGGGGCCAGCGTTGTACCTCCGATGGACGGCGTCGCTGGGGTAACGCAAGGTCGTAGTGCCCGCTTCCAAATGACTTGCAGAGGCAAGCGAGGCAGGCTGCTCAGGGCCTGCCTGCGATCTTTGAGCAGACGGCCCGAGTCCTAGAGCGGAGCGCCGTCTCGCCGCAGATCACGCCCAGCGGGAGGAGCAGGCCCGGGCGATGTGACGCCGCGGCGAAGGAACGGCTTGTGGCGGACCAGGTCCGTGAGGCAGCGCGGCGGCTCGGGCCTCCGCTGACAGGTTCCGCTGACGATCAGCGCTAGCGCAGCGAGCGGCGGGACCAGAGGTCGCCCGGCGCTATCGCTTCGACGCAGAAGCAGCAGCCGGGTTGATGGCGGAACCTAGTATCGCCTCGGACGAGATCTGGCGTTCGCCGCACGCGGTCGGCTAGGGCTCAACCTGCGAGACGCTCGCTCCCAGGCGGGAGCGGTGGCGGGCGGCGGGCGCAAGGTCAGAGGTTCGCCTTCATGGGGAAGCGGCTCTCCTACGCGCGATCCCGACGCGAGAGCCAGCCGCCCAGCGCACCGAGCACCAACCCAACCTCGGGGGCCAGGGGACGTCGGTGATCAAGCCGATGACGATGCCGAGCGCCAGTCCCGTCACCGCGCCGACCGCGATCGCGGGTCCGATGCGCATGCGGGCGAGTCTATGTCGGGCAGTGATTGCTAGCGGGGCCGGACTCCGTTGTGTGCGGTGCGCTGCGTGGGAGTAGGCTGAATGGAGCCGAGCCGGTTACGTCAGGCGCTTCATAGCCTCCCCGGATCCAAAGCAAAGCGCCAGCGAAGGGGACGGCCCATGTCCCATCAGGGCTCCTGTAGCTCCGAGCCAGCCGGCGACCTCGCAGAGGTCCTCGTGCTGGACGGAGCCTTCGACCGGTCGAACGCCGCACAGGTCGAGTTGGCGCTGGGTGATGCGATCGGTGCCGATAAACCACAGCTGGTCATCGACCTCAGAGGTGTGAGCTTCCTGGACTCGACGATGCTCAGGGTGCTCATTCAGGGTCTGGGTGACACCGCCGCCCGCGGCGCCCAGCTCGCTCTTATCCGCCCCAATGCGACGGTATGGAGAGTGTCCGTACTCACCGGCCTCAGTCGCAGCTTCCGTTCGTTCGGCCGCTTGGATGAGGCCTTGGCCAGCATGGGGCTGCGACCTTGACGCCGCTCCCGCGCCGACTCGATGAAGGCGTCTGCTCGCGGTGGTATCGCGGTCCGGCTGTAGCCAGGGACGGTCGCCGCGGGGCTAATGTCTTGGCGGTGCCCGCCGCGCGGCTGTCGTTGATCGAGTTTCCTGCGGATGACCCCGAGCGGGCTCGACGCTTCTGGGCCGCGCTGCTCGGAGGTCCCCTCGAGCCCAGACGCGCAGGGGGAGGGCTGGCAAACGCACTCAGCGAGCCCGCCGGTTGGGCTCCATGCGCGGGGTCGCGGGCCGGGCGACTCCTTCTCCTTGCCCTACTTCGCCGTAGACGATCTGGCCCGGGCGCTGGAGCAGGTCGAGGCGCTCGGCGGCAGCGTCGTCCATCCGGGCAGCGCATCGGCCGTCTGCAAGGACTCCGAGGGAAGCCCATTTGGGTTGACGCTCATGCCCCGCGGCTGACCGCTCGCGCGATGAAACTACATCCCGAGTCGGGCTCGTACAGCGCGCCGATCTCCTTCTAGACTCAGAGGGGCACGCGCTCGACTGGTTCTACGGCCTCTTCCCCTCGTGCGCCATACAACAGAGACCCGAGAGGACGAGGTAGCAGTGACAGATCTGGTCGAGGACCGCGAGGCCGCCGCCCAGCGGCCCCATTCGGCGCGACAGTGGCGTCACCTCTATTTGCTCCAGCGCGACGCGGCTTTCGCTGAGCGGGCTGGCTACGCTGCACTGCGGGTGGCCGTGCAGCGAGTCGCCGCCCGCGAAGCTTGGCTCACATGGCCCGAGAGACGCGGCTAGTCCAGGTGAGGCCCAAGAAGACCAGCGCCGCGAGCTCCGAGAAGGCGGACAGAAAGCGCGCGCGGCTGTTGGAGCAGGTCCGCCGACGTTTCGAAGAGCGCGCGGCTGGAACGCCACGTCGCGGGCGACGCGGAGGGCGATGATGGACGATCAGGCGTGGCGCCTCGACGACTTGCGCGGAGAGGCCCGTTATCGCCGGGAGCGCCTCGAGCTGTACAGGGCGAGGATGTACGGCGGGCGTGCCCACAGCGAATACCGACTGAGGGAATATCAGCGGGCCTCTGAAGGCGCCTCGGCGCGCCTTCGCCGAGCCGAAGCGCAGCTCTCCAACAGCTCTGCGGAGCGGCTGGGCGACCCTTAGTTCCTGAAGGCGACTACGTCCAGGATTTCCCGGCGTGTAGGCGCACAGGCTCCTTCGACAGGACGCCCGTCTCATCGCCCCGGCAGAAACGAGCACCCAGTGCATCGAGGCGCCCGGCCGTCCCCGCAGCCCGGCGCTGGCGGACATCATCGGCGCCCCGCGCATGCGGACGCTGGCGATGATCGCCTCAGGGTCGATCCCTTGCAGGTAGATCGAAGTGGTGCCGAGGTTGGCGTGGCCGAGCCTGCGCTGAATGATGTTCAGCGGCACGCCCTCGCGAACGAGCTCGAGCGCGTGCGCATGGCGCAGCTGATGCGGCGCGAAGCGCCGCCTGACATCGGCGCAGGCGGCGAGCCGGCAGAACTCGCTGGGGACCGCGGCGCCTAATCACGGCCGCCCGCGGGTCGGGCCATCGTTGGCTGGAGGACCAACCGCTCCGCCGTGTTGTCCGGAGTCTACGCCGGATGGACCGGGCGCTGGGGATCGGCTGTGAGGCGTCTGGCTCTCTTCTCCGCAAGTCGGTTCCCCGCTCATGAGTGGCGAACCCACATCGAGCCTCTAGCCGGCGGCCGCCTGGCCGGGGGTGCGCTCGCGCACCAGCGCGGCGATCTCCTCGGCATGTAGACGCGATAGTCCGCTGAACGCTGCTTTCCCGACCGGCGTCGAGACGATCAGGCGGGAGCCGAAGCGCTTCCCCTTCACGGCCACCGTGTAGATCTCGCGGTAGGGGAACGACAGCGTCCGCCGCATAGCGACGAACAGCAGCCGGCGGTCGGTGGCGACCAGCACGCCGTCGTGCCCGGCGCTAATCGCAGCCGCCATGTCCAGCACGTCCTCGTCGCGCTCGCACAGCTCCCCCAGCCTGCGGACTAGGGGCCGAGTCTCCTGAACCCCGTGCCGCTGCGCCCTGCCCGCCGCCAGGTCTCGCTCGGCCGTCGCCGCCTCTATCCCGCGCTTGGCCAGCAGAACGTCCACGTTGGCGGCGGCCGCCTCGATCGCTCGCGCCAGCTCGCGCACCTTTCTCTCATCGCGGCGCGGGAACCGAACCGTCTCCGTCCAGCCGGGCTCCTCGATCCTGAGCGTCAGATGCCGCCGCAGCCCGCCCCGTTCGGCCGGTCCCTCCTCGACGACGGCCTTGACCGACGCAGTGAGTGCGTGGTTTCCGGCGGGCGTGCTGATGCGGTCGTGGAAGAGGATCACCCGATGGCTGTAGGCGGCGAGCGCGGAGGCCTCCGTGGCCGTCCGAAGGTCGTGCTGGGCCTGCTCGATCGCCTTCGCGTGCTCCCTCTCGGCCTCGCTGAGGGCGCGCTGCGCCGCGGCGATCTCGTCGTGCTCAGCTTTCTGAAGCTCGCGCAGCGGGCGGGCGGCGACCTCGATCGCTTCGCGCTTGCTCTCGGAGTCCGCCACGGTGGCCTAACCCTAGAACGCGAAGCCCGCGGGGCACGGTGCCTAGGCGCACCAGCACGGGGGCGAATCTCGCTCTCCCTAGGTCACCTCCCACTTGGCCGCGGCGCCCGCGTTGCGTAGGGCTGGAGCATCGCTATCACCTGCTCGCGGTGCAGGCAATGCCCTGGTGAGGAGCACGAGAACCTTGGACAGCGTCTTCGCCTTGCCCGGACCGGGCCGACTAGCCGGCCGGCCATCGGGTACCCGAAACGCATCACGGCCTACCTTGACTGGCGGGAGACGTTCCCGACGCCGGCGGTAGCGCTCTTGCGCCCGATGAACGCTCGACAGATGCCCCCGCGGTGACCAGCGTCTCGCTGGCGGTCGGCGTCGGCCTTATCTGTGCGCTGCTGTCGGCGCTCGGAACGAATCTCGCCTTCCTGTTCAAGAACCGGGGGGCTCTCGCCGCTCCCGATGTCGACATGCGCCATCCGTGGCGCAGCGCGATCGATCTGTTTCGTTCCAGGTGGTGGAGCATCGGCTGGGGCGTAGCGGCGGGGGCGTTCGCGCTGCATGTGGCCGCGCTCACGCTCGCCCCGATCTCGATCGGCCAGGCGGTGCTCGCGGGAGGCCTCGTCTTCCTGGCAGTACTCGCCGAGCGCTTCTTCGGCTTCGAGCTGGGCCGTCGCCAGTGGTTCGGGATCGGCCTGGTGGCCGTCTCGCTCAGCTTGCTGACTCTGACCGGCGGGGGCGGAGGAGACGCCCACTCCGGCTACTCCCTCGCGGGGATGATCGCCTTCGAGGGCATCGCTTTCTGCGTCGGCCTGCTTCTTGTGGTCTCCCACCTGATCGAGCGCATCCCGGTGCAGCGCGGCGTGCTGCTCGGCATTGCCGCCGGGCTCGGGTTTGGGATCTCAGACGTGGCGATAAAGGCGCTCTCGGGGGACCTCGACAGCGGGCCGGACGGCCTCCTCAGCCCATGGAGTGTCGTGATCGTCACGGCGGCCGTCTTCTCGTTCTTCGCCTCCGCTCGCAGCCTCCAGATCGGCGACGGCGTCGCGGTCATCGCCGTCACCTCGGTCGCGGCGAACCTGTCCACGATCCTCGCCGGGCTGGCGGTCTTCGGAGACCGGCTCGGCAGCGACGCCCTCGTGGTAGGCGTGCGCCTCTCCGCGTTCGCGCTGATCCTGGTAGGGGCAGCGCTGATCCCAGCGCCCGTGCGGGCCGGCGAAGCGCTCGAGGAGTCAGCCATGGACGCCGAGCCCCCGACCGCCAGTCCCGCGCTGGGCCGAACCTCCGACGCCGAACCTAGCCCACAGACCACCGCCCGACAGCAGTAATGCAGTTCACTTACTACGGGCTCGACCCCCGGCTCGTCGGCCTCAGCGGGCCCAAACCGGCCGCAGTGTCGCCCGCGGACGTCCCCGCGTGCCTGTGACAGCCATCGGCATCCCCCTACACAGAGACGGCAGCAGGAATGACGCCGCACGATGCGCGCGTCGTACCGCGCTTCCGCGTCGCGCGAAGTGCGGGCGTGACGTTGACGGCCTCCGAGACGACTGCTGGTCGTCCAGTGCGACAGCGACCCCCACGGCGTGACGGCGCTGCTGCTTCTGCCTCCAAGCGGCAGCGGCCCTTCATACGGCGCGGCTCGTCGCGCCGTTTGTTAGATCCGGAGCGGAAGTCGGTGGTCGTGCTCACCAAAGCCGTGGGATCAGGCGCGCCCGGTCGGACTGGTACGTGCGGTATGCCTGGCCCAGGACGCGGTTGAGTTCGGCTTCCTCGACGTGGATGCGCCACACGATCGCCGGCAGGGGCAGCACAACGCATGCCGCGAGCGACAGCCAGGTGCCGAGGGTTGCGCCGAAGCCTGCGACGATCAGCAGCAGCCCCGAGTAGGACGGGTGGCGAATCCACTTGTAGGGACCGCTGGAAACTACGGCCTGGCCGGGCTCGACCTCCACGGTCGTGCGAAAGCCGCCGCCCAGCGCCGCGATCGCCCAGACTCGCAGTGCGAGTCCCAGCCACATCACGACGACTCCGGCCATCCGCAGCGGCGCGGGCATCCGCAGCTCCGGCGCCACCGATCGAGCGCCGAGGGCCGCGACGATCGCAGCGCCGAGAGTCATCGCGATCAGGACGCGCGTGCCGCGATCCCGGACAGCACGTCCCTTGCCCTCAACGCCCTCGCGCACCCGCACGCCGACTTCGACGAGCCCCCACGCTGCCAGGGTCAGATCCGTCGCAGGAGACACGATGCCTGTCGAAGTATCGGCGAACGCCGCGTGCGGCCGTGGTCGGACTCGCCGCTGCTTCCGCCTGACAGCGGCAGTGACGTCAGCGTGCGGCGCCGCTGCCCGTATCGTCCGCAAGCAGGAGGACTGCTGCTCTTCGTCCTCAGCCGGGAGGAGCGTCGTTATCCCGGTTCTACGCGAGATTCTTCCAGAGCGCAGCGGGCGGTGTCCGGGCGCGCCCGACTGAAAATCGCCGGCCCTAGCCCACGCTTACGAAGGGCTCGGGCACATCTCGCAGGTGTGTCACGTGGGCCAAGCTCACATAAACGTCGGAGCCGCGGCTCGTCAGCCGGGCGAGGCCGCGATGGGCCGCGTCGAGTTCCGCGATGACCTGCTCCGGATCACCGTCCACCGTGACCGTTTCGCCGTTCACGAGCCAAATCTGTGTCCGTTGGTCCTCAGCCATGGTTCGGCACCGTACCGCGAGAGAAACGGGGCAGGAAGTGTGTCGCTGGGTGGGGCTGTTCGCGTCGAGCTGGTTGCCTAGAGCGATCAGTTGTCGTGGCAACCCCGTCAGACGTTTCTCCGCCTATCTATTCCCTTAAGGGGTACAGACTCTCTTCCAGCGGTGAACCCTTTAGACGTACGCCGAAGCTGCCGATGATGTCCCTGAGCGGTAGCCCCGCATACTCCGCTCTCCCCGATTGACGCCGAAGCCCTCGGCTCGCGCCGGGGGCTCGGTCTTCGCAGTCACTCTCCGCTCAAGCGTCTCCTCCGGTGGGCGACCATTCGACGTCGACCAGCTGGACGCCGCGGCCTGATATCCCCGCTCCGTCCGTGCGCGGAGCCGCGATGCCCCGAGCCAGCCGTCACGCGGACGCTACCGTCAGCACGCAAGCGAACAGCGCAGGCGAACGCTCGCCCTTCGACGCCTTCTACTCGAGCGAGGCGTGGAAGATGACCCGCCGGGCCTACCTCTGCCTGCATCCGTTGTGCGAGTTCGTCCTCAACGACCGCAGCGAATGCGGCGTCGTCGCCGATAGCGTCCACCATCGACAGAAACTGACCCAGGGCGGCGCGCCCCGCGACCCGGAGAACCTGCAGTCCCTGTGTCGGGCCCACCACTCCGTCGTCCACGCGAGGCGACGGAGATGGGGAGGCCAGCTAAAGCCTACGGCCTACTTGCTCGTCGGCTTCGAGCGCAGCGCGCTCGCGCTCCAACTGCGCGGCCTCGTGTTCAACGGCGGCATTACGGCGTTCTAAGTCCGCGCGTGCGTCGTCTCCGCGCTCGTCCAAGAAGCTCGCCGCTTTCTCATGTCGAACGACGGCTTCCTCCTGCGTCCGCGCCGCCTTCTTGTGACGCTCTGCCCGGTCGCGCTCCATCGGACCTGGCAAACCTATAGCCGGAGCCGAGTTGCGCGCCGCAAATCGCGCCAGCGCTCGACACCTCGACGGGGGAGGGTTCCGCGATCGGTCGGCTACCCCCGCCAGTCGCTGGATAGCACCGGCGCGGCCAGCGCGAACCATCGAAAATTGCTACACGCGACGCACCCTTCGCGTGAGCGACGTCGCTCCTGCTCGTTCGTCTCTATGAAGGACGGGCCGATGTCAAGGTGCGGTTTGGACTCGCGGTAGTCAAGGACCGCGACTAGGTCGAAGGCTGCGAGCAGCGCTCATCTCTCTATCGCCTCCTCGTGGGAGGACCAGGCGTCATGGGAGCGGCTCCGGGTGCGCAATTC
>JBKPME010000117.1:0-8745 GCA_046731915.1 Actinomycetota bacterium | reverse complement strand
GGCGGAGATCGAGCCGTTGCCGCAGCCAACCTCGAGCGTCCGAGCGCCAGGACTCACGCCGAGCGACTCGATGTGCCTGCGGTGCATCGGGTCGAGCAGCCGCGACATCAAGGCCAGCCGCGAGCGCTCACCTTCGAGCTGGTGGTCCAGGACGTACTCGCCCACGGCCGAACCTAGGAGGTGAGCTCCTCGATCACATCCTTCGAGTGCGAGATCGGCAGGCGGTTCCCCTCGAGCTCGATGCGCGAGCCGCTCTCGGTATCGATCAGCTCCAGCACACGTACGTTCACGCGCTGATGGACCTTCGCCTCGAGCCCCTCGCGCGGCACGCGGAAGGCGAGCGCCTTCGGGTGGCTGCGACGGCCTGCGAACCCGTAGACCGTGGACTCGGACACCCCCACGACCATCCACTCGGGCAGACCGGTGGCGGCGTCGTGCCCCTTTGTGCCCGCCAGGTATCCGCCGACCGTCGCGATGCCGCCCACCGGAGAGGGCAGCGCGTCGCCGATGTCGCCGCCGATCCAACCTCCCGCGAAGCCCGCGCCCGAGTGGCCGCGGGGATTGAACTCGCCCGCAGCAATCACCGAGTCCTCGATTCCGGCGGAGGTGAGCGTCTGGTTGACCACGTCAACAATCTTCTCCTCGGACATGTGCCGTTGTTAGCGCAGCCACGCCGGGCCAGTCAAGGCCGCCCCGGCATGTTGACGCGGCCCCGGCCGGGGTGCCATGGCCGCGAGCCGCGCCGGTCAAGACGGGTCAGTCGATGACCGCCACCTGCAGCACTCCGGCGACACCGGATGCGAGGACGGCGAAGCGCGAGGCTCTCGCCCGCTTGCCGCCGGGCGATGTCAGCGTGCCGCCTTCGAGCTAGGCCTCCACGCCTCGGGCCTTGTCGCTGCTCGCATTCGCCGCCGCCGGAAGGGCAAGCGCCACGAGCACAAGAATGAAGACGGCGCCAGGGAGAGAGGAGACTTGCGATGTGAGGTGGGGGTCATTTGGGATTACCTCCGCACTTTGCGGTTGTGATTTCCTGAGGTGCGATCGCGTGTCTCTACGGGCTAAGACGCCCGCGACCCCCAGTCCTTCCCGATGGCTTCAGATCGGACCTTGGACCCCAGCACCCTGGGCGACCACATCGACCGCCTGTTCCGGGCGGCGTGGGCCATGTCCGGTTCGCGAACGGATGCCGAGGACCTCGTGCAGGAGACCTTCGCCCGGGTGCTCGCCAAGCCGCGCCGGGTCCGAAACGAAGACGATTTCGGCTACCTGCTGCAGGCGCTGCGAAACACGTTCATCAGCTCGCGCCGCGCCGCGGCCCGACGGCCTCCACCCCAGACACTCGACGAGACCTTCGAGCCGGTCGACCGTAGGACCGGCTCGAGGCCCGAGCAGGCGGTCGAGGCGCGAGAGGTGTTCAGGGCGATCGCCGCTCTCCCCGAGCAGTTCCGGGACGCGCTCGTCGCAGTGGACGTTGCGGGGCTCAGCTACGCGGAGGCCGCCGACCTCCTCGGCACCAAGGAGGCGACGATCACCTCGAGGCTTTTCCGGGCGCGCGCGCAGGTGGCTCGCGGGATGGAATCGACCCCGCCGGGCGTCCAAGCAAGTGAGGACCGACCGGATGCCTGACGAGAACGACACCCCGCTGACCGACGAAGAGCTCTCGCGCGCGCGTGCGGGCCAGGCGCTGATCGCCGCCGCGGTGGCCGAGGTCCAGGCCCCACAGTCCCTGCGCGAGACAGTCGAGCGTGAGCGAGAGCGGGCGGCCGCGCGGGGGCGCGCGCCGTTCTGGCGCCGGCACCGCCTGGGTCTGGTTCTGGCGAGCGCCGCAGCCGTCGCGCTCGTCCTTGCAGTGGTCGTTCTTCAAACGGGCGGCAATCCGAGCGAGCCGTCGCTCGCGAAGGTGTCGGGGGCCGCCCAGCTCCAGGCCACGGCGGGCGCCCCGAGGACGGTGGGCGGCACACCGCCCGACCTCGACGCCAGGGTGGGGCGCCTGGTGTTCCCCGACTGGGAAGCGAAGTTCGGCTGGAAGGCGGTAGGCCGTCGCGATGACACGCTCTCAGGGCGGCCCGTCACGACCGTCTTCTATCGCAACGCCGAGGGAGCGCGGCTCGGCTATGCCGTCGTCTCCGGCGAGCCGATCGGCGCGGAGCCGCCCGGCCGCCAGGTCACACGTGACGGCAAGACCTACCACGTGGCCAGGGCCGGCGCGCGCACGTTTGTGACGTGGACCCAGCAAGGCCACACGTGCGTCATCGCCGCGCCTTCCAAAGTGCCGAGCACGCGCCTCGTCGACCTCGCCGCCTCGCGCAACGTTTAGCTCAGAGCGTGAGCGGCTGCAGCGCGGGCTGGCCGGCTCGCCGCACGATCTCGAAGACGCGCGCGTGATTGGCGCCCCGCGTGAAGCTCGACTCGGGCACGATCACCTCGAAGCTCTCGATCGGCGAGCCCTCCAGCGAGAAGGTTCGGCCGGTCGCCGCGATCGTCCCGTTCAGGACCAGTGCGATCTCGCGGCCTCCCCCGGGCCGGCCGTTCCGGATCTGGCCGGTGATCTCGCCGGGCACCACCGGGGCGCGCCGGTCGACGTGAAGGAGGTCGGCGGCCTGATGAATCTCCGCAGTGCTCGCCCCGGGCACATGCGGAAGATCTGCCGCTCGGCGGCCCACCAGCTCGGGGTGCGGCCCGACCCGGTAGAGCGCCTCGGGGTTGCGGCCGCCGCCGCTTCCGAACATCGCCAGCTTCCGGCGGACCGCCCTACGCCAGCGCCGCTCGAGTGCTTCGACCTTGAACGTGTACTCGCCGCCCACCGTGTTCAGCTCGGTTCCCACCCTGTGAAACACGGTCACGCGACGCGCCTGTGAGGCAAGCGGGTGGAGCAGCGAGCGGCCGTCCAGCGGCGTGGCCGCTTCCATTCGCGTCAGCTCGAGGATCGTGGGAAGCACGTCGACCGTCTCCACATGCCGATCGTCAATCGCGCCGCGGTGCTGACCCGGGAGCTTCACGAGCAGCGGGACGGGAGCGAGATCCTGGACGTTGCGCGGCGTCACGGTGCGGCGCTCCATGCCGACGTGGAAGCCAATCCCGTGGTCGGCCACGACCACGATCAGCGCGCCTTCGTACAGGCCGAGCCGGCGCAGGCGGCTCAGCAGCTCCCCGAGCAGGCGGTCCGCGAAGCCGAGCTGCAGCAGGTGTCGCTGGTACGACACCTTCACGAGCCACGGCGCGCGGAACCCGAGCAGCCCGTTCAGCCCAGGGATCGGCTCCGGCGCGTTCTCTCGGTAGCGACGTCCCGACGGATAGAACTGCCACGGCACGTGCGGAAGCAGGACGTGCTTGAACCACAGCGCCGGTCGCGGCCTCCTTTCCAGCGTGTGAACGAACTCGCGGAAGCGCGTCGGCTTCCCGTGCGAAAGGTGGCTCGCGGTCGTCCCCGGCGGCGGCTCGCAGAGGCTGGTGGGGCACAGGCCCGTGGCCTCCTCGAAGGCATGCACCTCGTAGCGGCGCTCGAGCAGCGTGAACAGGTTCACCGGGTGCGAGTACACGTCGGAGCGCAGGCCTGCGCGCGGATAGCGGCCATCAAGGATCGCCGGCACCGCGAGCGCGGTGCTGTCGTGCACCGACGTCGCGCCGCGGTACCACGTGGCGTCGCCCGCGAGCCCCGCGAAGGCGGGATAGCGCGACGCATCGATCTGGTCGCCAGGTCCCATCAGCGACGTGAGCGGCAGCTCGTCGAAGACGACCATCACGATCGTCTTCGGGCGAGCGGGGCGGGTGCCGGCACGCCCGCCGTCGTGACGTGCAGTCGCCTCGGCGGGGCGGGTGGGCGCCGGCTCGAGGGCGACGATGCCCAGGGCGGCGACCACGGCAACCGCCGCCGCGACGGACACGACCACTCGAACGGCGCGGTGCTTCGGCACGAAAATCCAGCATATCCGTGGCTTTTGGCCCAGCGCCAGGGTGCAAGAGCTGCTGCTCCGGCCGGTCTACGCGAAGAACTTCGCGGCCAGCTGCTCGACCGTGCCCTTGGTGCGCATCGTGGTTGGGCCGAGCAGTTTGTCGAGTGTCTTCCGGTCGAGCTCCGACTCCATCGTGCCGCCGCTCGGCAGCCAGTAGAGCTCGCGCTTGCCGAAGGCCAGGAGATCCTGGTCCGTCGCGACGGCGAGCGCCTTCTTCTGCATCGCAGCCGTCGGCTTCTTCTCGAGCAGCGACACCTGCAGCTTCCCCTTCGATGCCTCCACGTCCTCCGGCGGGAACGGATCGCGCCCGGCGATCTCCTTCACCTCGCTCGCGGTACGCAGGAAGATCACCATCTCGTGGCCAAGCGCCTTCTCGAGGTGCCTCTCGAGCGTGCGGGCCATGTCGCGCGACGCCTCGAAAACGACGTTTCCGCTCGTCCTGAAGGTGGCCACCTCGTCGGCGCCGATCTCCTCGAACAGCGACTTGAGCTGCGCGCTGCTCACTCGCCGGTTGCGGCCCAGATTCACCGCTCGCAGAAATGCCGCGTACCTCATATCCCAAGGCTTGCAGACCCGGCAACGGGACGTTCACTTCGGGTTCACTGGCGGTTCACAGGGCGGGCGCGGCCGCGTCCGACACTCCAATGCATGCAGACCACGGGCAGGCTGCTGTTCATGGCTATGGTCACCTGCTACCTGCTGGGCCGCGTCTTCTCAGGGGAGACGACGCATCCCGAGACGGTCGTCTACGCCGTCACGGCGGCGTTCGGGTTGGACTTCCTGATCGCCTCGTGGCGCTCCCTCTGGGCGCCGGGTTAGGGCACCCAAACTCGGCCTGACGAACCGCTCCTCGGTGCGCTAAATTCGGGCTCAGTGGAAGCGCGTCGGACAGACGTACTGAAGGCCTCGCCGCGGATGTTCGAGTCGGACCTGCTCGACCGGCTTTCACGCGTCCATCCGATGGTTCCGCCGCTGATCTTCGGTCCCGCGATCATCGCGCTGCTCGTCGTCGGGGCGCGCGGAGAGCCGACCACGCTCCAGGTGATCGGGCTCGTGATAGCCGGCTACGTCTTCTGGACGCTGTTCGAGTACTGGCTGCACCGGCTGGTTTTCCACTTCGAGCCGGAGGAGGGCATCGGCGCCCGCCTCCACTGGATCATCCACGGCGTTCACCACGACCACCCGAACGACCCGCTGCGTCTCGTGATGCCGCCGTCGGTAAGCATCCCGCTGGCGCTCGCGCTGTGGGGGATCTTCGTCCTCGTGCTCGGCACCCCCTGGGCGCACATCTTCACCGCGGGCTTCCTGGCGGGCTACCTGATGTACGACATGACGCACTATCACGTGCACCATCACCGCCCGCGCACGCGGCTAGGAAAGCTGATTCGCGAGCTGCACATGCGCCACCACTTCCAGGACGACACGAAGGGCTTCGGCGTGAGCGCCCCGTTCTGGGACTACGTGTTCGGCACGCCGCAGCACCGGCGCGGCGCGGTCTAGCGGCTCTAGCGCGCGGGGTCGAAGCGCCTCAGGCGCAGCGCGTTGGCGACCACCGAGACGCTCGACAGCGCCATAGCGGCCGCGGCTATCACCGGGTTCAGCAGGCCGACGGCCGCGAGCGGAATCGCCGCGACGTTGTAGCCGAACGCCCAGCCCAGGTTCTGCTTGATCGTGCGGAGCGTGGCGCGGCTGAGGCGGATGGCTCGCGGCGCCGCACGCAGATCGCCGCTGACGAGCGTGAGGTCGGACGCCTCGATCGCAACGTCCGTGCCGGTCCCGATCGCGAGTCCGAGGTCGGCCTGCGCGAGCGCCGGTGCGTCGTTCACCCCGTCGCCCACCATGGCGACCACACGGCCGTCGGCTTGCAGGCGCCTGACGATGTCGGCCTTGTCGCCGGGCAGCACCTCGGCGATCACCTCGTCGATGCCGACCTCGGCGGCGACGGCTCTTGCGGTGGTCTCGTTGTCGCCCGTGAGGAGCACCGGTCGAAGCCCGAGCTCCTCGAGCGACGCCACGGCCTCGGCCGAAGTGGGCTTCACCGTGTCCGCGACGACGAAGATGGCGCTCGCGCGGCCGTCCAAAGCGGCGGCGACCGCGGTCTCCCCTCGCTCCTCCGCTGCGGCTCGCGCCCTGGCAAGCTCGGGTGACAGGCTCATGCCGCGATCGGCGAGAAGGGCGGGTCGTCCCACGACTACCCGGTGGCCGTCCACCGATCCCTCAGCGCCGAGGCCTTCAAGATTGGCGAAGTTCTCGACCGCGCCCAGCGGGCTCCCGCGATCCGCCGCCTTCGCGATCGCGCGCGCGACAGGATGCTCCGACGCGTTCTCGAGCGCGCCGGCGAGCCGCAGCGCGTCGTCGCCGTCGACTCCGTCGGCCATGGCCACCCCGGCCAGGCTCATCCTTCCGGTGGTCACCGTTCCGGTCTTGTCGAGGACGACCGTGTCGACCCGGCGAGTCGACTCAAGCACCTCCGGTCCCTTGATCAGGAGGCCCAGCTGCGCGCCGCGCCCGGTGCCGACCATCAGCGCAGTCGGCGTCGCGAGACCGAGCGCGCAAGGGCAGGCGATGATCAGCACCGCCACGGCGGCGGTGAAGGCATCCGTCGCGCTCCCGCCCAGGACCAGCCAGATTGCGAGCGTCGCCGCCGACACGCCGATCACGGCGGGAACGAAAAAGCCCGAGACCCGGTCGGCTAACCGCTGCACTGGGGCCTTGCCGGCCTGCGCCTCGGTCACCAGCCGTGCTATCTGCGCGACCGCGGTCTCGGCGCCGACCTTGGTGGCCCGCACGATGAGGCGGCCGCCCGCGTTGACGGTCGCGCCGGCCACTTCCGAGTCGGGACCAACCTCGATGGGCACAGGCTCGCCGGTCAGCATGCTCATGTCGACCGCCGACGAGCCCTGCTCAACGACTCCGTCGGTGGCGACCTTCTCACCCGGCCGCACGACGAAGCGGTCGCCCGGCTCGAGCGTCTCGACCGACACGCGGCGCTCCACCCCGTCCGAGTCCAGCAGCGCCACGTCCTTGGCGCCGAGCTCAAGCAGCGCCCTGAGCGCGGCACCGGCGCGGCGCTTGGCACGCGCCTCCAGGTAGCGACCGGCGAGGATGGAGGTCGTGATCACCGACGCCGTCTCGAAGTAGGTGTCGGTGTCGGCAAAGAGCGCGTAAACCGACCACAGCCAAGCAGCGAGAACGCCCACCGAGACCAGCGTGTCCATCGTGGCCGCGCCGTGCTTGAGGTTTGCCCAGGTCGCCCTGTGGAAGGGCAGTCCACCCCAGAACACCACCGGCGTGGCGAGCGCGAACGCGAACAACTCCCAGCCGTCGAATTGGAGCGGCGGGACCATCGAGACGAGCAGCACGGGGAGCGAGAGTGCGGCAGAAACCACGAGCCGACGGCGCAGCGGGACCGTCGTGTCGGCCGCGCCCTCGGCATGCCCGTCGGAGCGAAGCACCGCTCCATAGCCCACGGCTTCGACCGCGCCCACCAGCTGCTCCGGCGCGACGCCGGTCGGGTCGTAGTCGACGGTCGCCCGCTCGGTGGCGTAGTTGACCGTGGCCGTGACGCCCGCGACCTCGTTGAGGCTGCGCTCGACCCGCGCCGCGCAGGATGCGCAGGTCATGCCGGTGATAGGCAGCTCGAGCTGCTTCATACCCCCCTAGGGTATAGTGACCGCATGGCAGCGACAAGTGAGACGCGCGGCTATACCGCGACGAAGGAGCAGCTCCTCAACCGCCTACGCCGGATCGAGGGCCAGGTCGGCGGAATCGAGCGGATGGTCGAGGACGACCGCTACTGCATCGACGTGCTCACCCAGATCTCCGCAGTGCAGGCGGCTCTCGACAAGGTCGCCCTGGGCCTACTGGACGACCACGCCCGCCACTGCGTCGTTAGCGGCCCCACCGCGAAGAGGGAAGAGCGCACCGAAGAGCTGCTGGCCGCAGTCGGCCGGCTGATGCACCGCGGCTAACGGCTGCCCGCCCAAACATCGCGCCGTCACGCCTTGGGCCCAACAAGGCGATCCAGCATCTCCACGTCCGCCTTTCGCGAGACGTAGATCGTCTTCTCGCCGGCCGTGGTCCAGTGCAGACCCATGAGGTCGCAGGCATCGCAGAAGATCGCCCGGATGCCCGCAGAACTGTTGTCGACGCAGTAGCGCGGGTGGGACCAGTTGCGCCCGGTGTTCTGGAACCGGCAACCGTCGGATTGGATGAGGCCGCGGAGCAGGAGTGCAGGCCAGCGACCGACGAGGCGCTGCTGCCAATCGGTGAGCGCGATCTCCCGCTCGTGCTTCCGGCCCAACCCATGTTGCGGAAACAGACACACCCAGTGCTTCGAGTAGGCGTACAGCTCATGCCAGGTCCCGTAGCCCACTCTCCCGATGCGGTTGTTCGGCATAACCGCACCAATCGCGCCTTCGCATTCGCCGGCGATGCCTGGATAGCGTGAATCGAGCGAGATGCGCAGCTTGTATACACCGCGCGGATGCGCCGACAGGCAGCCGTCGCCGAGGTACATCCCCAGGAGGTATACGCAGGCCGGCGGAAGGCCATCCAGGTCGTGGACGGCTCCGCACCCGGCGCACGAGGTTCCGCCACGGTGCCAGGCGGCCGGCGGGCGGCCCGCGAGCCAGTCGCGGACGGTCGAGCGCGGAATGCCGACCCGACGCGCCCCCTCGGACGTGGAGAGTCCCTCGGCGGCGAGTTCGAGGGCCCGGTCAACAAGCTCGATCGAACGCGTCATAAGAACGTATGTCCGTATACGCTCAGGACGGAAGGTGCGGCTGAGAGG
>JBKPME010000116.1:0-17633 GCA_046731915.1 Actinomycetota bacterium | reverse complement strand
GGACGCAGCCGTTCGGGCGGCAGATACTGGTGGGAGATGTCCCAGGAGAACGTGGAGGTCGTACGGCGTTACTACGCCGCCTGGAACGAAACAGGCGTTCGCGGAGTTCTGCCTTTCTGGACATCGGACTTCGAATGGCATGACGCTCCAGAGATGCCCGACAGCAGCGTGTACAGAGGTGCGGAGGCCGTCCACGGCCACTTCGCCGACCTCGAAGACGCGATCGGCCGCATGCACGTCGAGATCGTCGAGCTCGACCCTGTCGGCAGCCCGGACGTGTTCGCAGAGCTTCGAGTACAGCTCGACGGCAACGCCAGCGGTCTGCCATTCGAGGGGCCGATCTTCGAGGCGATCAAGCTCCGTGAGGGCCAGGTGTCCCGGATCCAGCTATTCCTTAACGCACAAGAGGCCCGTGCAGCCGTACGGACTGCTTCTGCGCGGTCAGTGCGCGCCAGATGATCCGCAGTTATCGCGAAGCGGGCTACTTGTCAGGCTTGTCGCCGTTGCGAAGCATGGCCAGCGCCCGCTCGAGCTGCTCGACCTGCGCCTTCGCCTCCTCGGCTTCCTTCTGGGCACGCTTGTAGCGCTCCTGGAAGCGCTTCATCTCGCGCTCCATCACCTTCTCGGCACTCAGCATCTCTGCCATCACTCCTCCTTCCGTTCCGCCTTAGCGGCATCATGCCAGCGTCGACAGCGCCGTCCCCCCGTCGTACTCGCTTTCCCCCTATCGCCATGAATGAATCCCTCGCCGCGCAAGAGGACTACGGTCCGCCGGACGATGAAGGCCTTCCGGAAGTAGCGAATGTCACTGGAAACCGTGGAGGTTGTCAGGGCCTTTTTCGACGCCTACAACGCCCGCGACAGCGAGGCGATGGATCGCTTGCTGCACCCCGACGCCGAGATCACCACGATCTCGGCGAGACGCGGGCTGCCTGATCACTGGACTCAGGGGGCGAGCAAGCGATATTTCGAGCAGCTCGACGAAGCCTGGACCGACCTTCGCATCGAGGTCGAGGACTATCGCGAGCGCGGCGAGCGGATCGTGGCGCTGGGAGTTCTCCGAGGTGCCGGGATATCCAGCCACATCGAGGTCGTCAGTGAGTTCGCGACCGTATTCGTCGTCAGGAACTCGCAAATCCTGCTCGTCGACAGTTACGACAGCCGGAAGGCCGGCCTCGCAGCCGCCGGGCTACCGGATGAGGCGGTGTCGTAGCCGAACGTCGAAGTCGCTCGCGGGAGAGGGTGATGGTCGGAGTACGCGGCCCTCGATGGGGTACAGGCCGTCCAGAGGTTGCGACCCATGCCTGTTATCGCGCAGATGATCTGTCAGAGCTGCGGCGCCTACGGCGAGGCTCCCACCCCATCCCAGGGGTCTTCGGCAACGCCCTGTCGCTGCGGCGGCTTCCGCCAGGTCGTGCGGATCGTGCGGCGTTCGCAGAACGACGCATCGACATCATCGGCAGCGCTCGAGCGCAACGTCCAGGAGCGAGCAGGCGACGAAACTCTGACCCCGTGAACCGGCCGCAGTAGACCGCGCAGCCGGCCGAGGCAGATACTCGCCGCGAGGCCCGACAGCCCCGGGGCACGTGCACGGGGCCGGGAACCAGTTGCGGACCCAGCCGTGAGCCGCCGGGAAACCGGCCCTGGGGGGTGCTCTACCCAGGTGCCTCACGAGCCCATCCTCCGCTTCCGGCCGCGGAGTGCTTACAGGAACGGCCTGAGCCGGCGTTCGGGTGGCTCGTCGGACAGCGCCGGCAGTGAAGACGGGGGATCGAGGTCTGGCGGTGCCTCGATGTCGACCAGGCGCAGCCGAGTGCGATGGAGTAGCTCATCGCGCTTTGGCGATTGCGGGCTGGCCTCCAGGCGTCGAGCCAGCTGCCGTAAGTGCATCACCCGGTCGTCGTTTGGAAGTGTCATGGCTAGTACCCGTTGGGGCGCTCTGACTACCCCAAAGGCGGCTGTCTGACACATAATCGGCGCCCCGCCGTTGGCCAGCGCGCCCCGCGGGATCAGCGCTTGAACTCGGAAGGCGGCCAGTCTTCGGGACGCATCGAGCCGACCATGCGGAAGCTCGACCTGCGGTCGACATTCCGCCACGCCGGCCGGGATTCCGCGCCGAACAATGGACCCGCGATCACCACGAACAACAGCACCCCAGCGAGGACGATTGCCACGGTCCCATCCGCCTCCACATCGTGCTGCGATTTCTGGGAACTGGACCGCTCCGGGAAAGATGTGACAGGCGGCCCTGGGTCGGCTGCGACCGGGGCGGCCGGGACGGCGAGGGCGACGACTGCAAGCGCGGCGCTGATGCCCTTCACGGCGGCTCCTTCAGCTCGGCTGATGCTGGTGTGGCATCGCCAAGTATCCACCTACCCGACCGCAATCTCCAGCGGCGCGATACTGGCGCGACGTCGCGGCAGGACGTCGAACACATGCGCCGAGGCGTAGAGCACTTCCGACGCACCGGTGAGGCTCTGTGGGCAGAGCTGCATCCGGACTGTGAGCTGCATGATCACGACATTCCGGACGCCACTATCTACCGCGGGCATCAGGGCTGGCGGGAGTGGACGGCTCGCTATTCCGATGCGTGGGACAGTGTCGACTTGGTGCCGCAGCAGTACGTCGACGTCGGAGACGGCAGGGTCGTGTTGGTGGCACGAGTCACGGCACGCGGCCTAGGGAGCGGCGTCGAGGTCGAGCGAGTCGACGGGATCGTGTGGACGACCCGCGACGGTATGACGGTGCGGATCGACTACTACAGCACTGCCGCCGACGCCCTCGAGGCCGTCGGCCTGGGCGAATAGCCGGCGGGACCCGCCTGAAACAAGGCTGCGGATAAACCGCAGGGGCAGGAGGAGAATGCGC
This sequence comes from Actinomycetota bacterium, assembly GCA_046731915.1. GTDB lineage: Bacteria > Actinomycetota > Thermoleophilia > Solirubrobacterales > Thermoleophilaceae > JACVRW01. The sequence goes on along the minus strand of JBKPME010000116.1, from coordinate 14,765 downwards.
GCCAACAGCCATAAGGCTCCGGCAACCAACGCGAGTGGAGCTAGCGGTAGCACCAGCAGCAGCGCCAGCAGGAGTCCCGGCACGGCGAACGGGCAGAGCGCCATCGTGATGGTTCCGAGGCCTACGACCAGGCTGCCGGCTTCTGAGGCGACCTCTGACGACGAGAGTGCGGCGCGAGACGTATCCATCGTTGCGTCCTTTGGTTGGGTGCGTCTACTTATGTGACGCGGCGAGTCCCGCCCTTGTGACAGCGCCCGCGCGGATTAGTCCGACTCGCAGCCATCTCTGCCCCGCTCAATCCGGCCCGCCGCTGGGGCCTGTGACAGGTCGGACTGCGCCCTCTGTCGACCCAACAGCACCCGGATCGACCGAAACGAGGTGGCGCAGTTGTCCGGGACGAACTCCTCACCGTCGCCGAGGCGGCACGCGGGCTGCGTGTGCCCACCCCACCCTGCGCCGCCTGACCGCCGCCTGGCTCGGCGCTCAGCCCAGACAGTCCCCGCTGCCTAGACGCTCGACGAATGTTCCAGCGCGCAGAATCGAGAACCGACGTACCGTCGGCATGCGGCCACCCGCTCGAACGGGGCGGTTCTGGGCGGTGGCCGTCCAGCTTCCCACTAGCCAACCTTCCCGGGCGCTGCGACGTTTCAGAAGACGAGCGGGGCCGGAAACCCAAGGAGCACGCTGCGTCAGAAGGGTATAAACGCAGGGTGGTCGGGAGTCCGACCCCGCTCGTGTTGTAGCACCGGGCGCTCGGGTGTCCAGTACGTTGTTTGGACGATCTTTGCCGTCGGGGACCGGGACGTCCTCGCCGGTCTCCTCCTCGACGCCTCACGGCTTGTTTGTGGGCTCGCCCAAGGGATACGCTCGCGCGTCTCGCAAGCGCCGCGCTTCGTCGCGGCGTACTTCGTGCAAGTAGCCGAGGACCGGGGCGTGTCGGTGGCGGTGTTCGAGTCAGAGGAAGCTGCGCGGGCGGTGGCAGACGAGATCCCCCGGGGACGGGGCGAGACGCTCGTCGCCGTTTCGACGCCCATCGCCTACTCGCGCAGCCCCACGGCTTCGAGGGCTTGACGCTCCGTGCGAAAGAAGGCCCACCAGATCACCTTGCCGTCTCGAAACTTGGTGGCTTGCCACATCGCCTGCTCGACCGGGACGCCGCTCAGAGTGCCCACGATGCGGAAGTGTGCGACGCCTCGGTCCCCAGCGCCGCGAAGCTCGAGCACCTCCCATCTCACGTCCTTGAACCCGCCGCGAACGGTCGCCCACCACGCACGGACCCCCTGATGGCCACGAAAGGTCGTTCCTTCAGCCTCGGCGATCATCGACGTGAATTCGACGTCTTCGGCGGTCAACGCCAGGAAAGCATCCAGATCCCCGTAGTTGAGCGCCCCGAACGCGGCGTCCGCCATCGCACGAAGCTCCGGAGTCACCTGCGCCATCGCGCGCCCAGTATCCCGCGGCTCACGGCTTCCCGCCACGACCCGCAGCGATTCCGGCTAGCTGAGCCCGAGCTCCGCCGACACGATCTCCAAATGCCCGGCTTGCACCATCCTTCGGAACGTCGTGTCCTACCTCTTCTGGTGACCCGCTGAGGCCCGCCGCAGTCCCTTCCGCGGAATTCGTCGACCGGAGACTAGGTTCGCTCTGGTGTGAAGCCCTAGACCTAGGGGGCCTGTCCCGCAGCTCGGATCACCTCGAACATCGGTCATCGACAAACACGTGTCCGGAGTTCGAGGAGGCGACAGGTGACTTCTCCGTTGGAAATGATCATTCTCTACGAGCGAATGGCGGATGCCGCGCGACTCGCCGAGCAGCAGCGGAGGGGTCGTACGGTTCGTTCGAGGCGCCCGCCCCAATCGCGCCGTTCATGGTTCGCTGCGCAGACAGTCCGGCCGCTTCGAGCGCTTCTGCATGGCTCTCGTAGAGCTTCCACTGGACGATGAGCCCGTCTCTGAATGTGTAGAGGTGGGCGTACTCAGCATTGGCGTCGACTCTCCGAGGGCACGCCCGTCGTCGCGGGCTCATAGATGCCGGTGGCGCCCTCCACCCGCGAGGGGGCCCCGAAACGACGAATCCCCCCTGCAAGCGGACTCGGAGGTGGGCTGTACTGGTTCAGATCCGCTCGTGGGATTCGGCAGAGCCCGTACGGGCAGGTCCGATCGCCTCTTGCGGAATCGCTACTACCGCAGCCCCACGGCCGAGGAGCCGTCCGTGGTCGGCCTCAGGGTTGCCGCTGCTCTACGGCCTCCAAGCGTTGCTCGAGTCCGTCGACACTTTCCTGCAGCACTTCGACCGCGGCGGCGGTCTCCTCGACATCCTGGGCCGCCGCCCGGGACTCTTCGAGCGTCACCCGGAGCGCCTGTACTCGCCGCTGGAGAGCCGCCTGCCTATCGCGGATCGCCGCCAGACGGTCCTCCGAGGCCGCCTCGCCGACCTGGCTCTCGAGACGATCGACGCGATGCTCGAGCCGCACGACGCGCACGCGACTTGCCTCCTGTCGGTCCGCGTCGTTATCGAGCAGCACCCACAGCGCGACGCCGAGCGCAGCGAGCGCGACTACGGCGACGACGAAGAGCCCCGTTCGCAGCGAGCCGAGCCGGTCGAGCACCTCGGCCCACAGCGTCTCCTCCGCCTCCGTCCGCACGACCGTGCGCTCGGTCGCGATCGGGCGCGCCGGCGGAAGGGGGCGCGTCGGCTCCTCAGGTGGTTGCTGGGCGGTCATCTGACGAAGGCCTACCCGCGGCGGGCGGAGTCGACCCATCGGAGGGTGCGCCACGTGAATGGAGCCACCAGAACGCTGGGACGCGGCGACTCTGCATAGGTCGGCCGCGGCGCGTCCACGTTCTCCTGCGACATCGGCTACTCGCGCAGCCTGGCCGGTCGGTAGGACTACCAGCGACACTCGATCTTTGCGCCGATCAATTTGTGATTGTGCCGTCGATCCTGGCGGTGTGGCGCGCCGAGCTGAGCCGCCGCGTCGAGAAAAATGGGACGTGCACCGACGCAGGGCGAGTTCGCTCGCGCCCGGCGCCGGTGCCACACGTCGTATCGGCGTCAGCCGCGACCTTCCGCATCACGCATTTGTATGAGTCCGGCCGAGCTCGGGCGACGGGTCGAGGAGAAGCCCGGCCATGGTCAGCGCATTCGCGGTTGATTGCTCACGGATCCTTTGGGAAAAAGGAATGCAAGCGGCGGCGCGGCGCCCTGCGTTTACGAATGCGAGATCTCTCAGGAGGTTGGGGAACGCGCCGCCGCTGCTTCTTGCGCCAGCCGGTCAGCAGCCTCCGGCTCGACCTCGGAACGTCGGGTGCACGCAGGGCCCGGATCTGATCGTGCACTTGTATCGGGGTGCGAACATGTGTTCGTGACCGCCCAAGGCACCACCTACGCTCAGTTCAAGCGTGCGCTCGAGCGCCGGAGCTTCATGCTGGAGGGGACGTCATAACCGTACGAGGAGCGTTCGTAGCCGACCTCCTGTTTCGGACCGGTGGCGTGATGAATGCGAGCGCTACTAGGCGAGCGGAGTGGGACCACCCGCGTTGGCACCGCGCCGCTGGGCACTCTGGCGCTCTACGTCCTCCCGGGTGCGCCCATCGTCGCGAAGGTGGCCGACCTTCTCGACACGGCGGCTCAGCTCGGCGCTCGCCATCGGGCAGGGGCTAGTAGCCGCGACCAAACCGCCCGCCAGTACGAGCGCCACCGCTCTATGCCAAGAAGACTCATCCTGACTCGCTTGCGCTGCCCTTGTACTCGCTCATGGGCATGACGGCCGGTATTAGCGACAGCGCCGCTACCGCCCGCAGCGTCACGCGACGGCTGGGGAGCGCGGCCAGTCCAGCGGCAACCACGTTTGCCCCGCTGAAGATCAAGAGTCTTACCACCACCCGAACGCCCCTTGTGATGGACGCCTCTTCGGCCTCCTCGATCATTGCCCCGAACAACGACAGCAGGGAAGCCCCAAGGAAGACGAGCACACTGACCCACCGCGCTAATGCCTGCCCCTCACTCAGGCGGGTGCGCACGATGTAAGGCTTGGCACGACTCCGGCTTCCCCTGGAGCTGAACCCCTTGACCGGCACTCGCCATTGGCGCACCGTAAGCCGTGCCGCGCACGCCTAGCAGCACCACGAGCGCTCCTAGCCCTCTCAGCCGACGGGCTCCTCCGCCTAGTGGCCTAGATGCCTGAAACGAACCTCATGGCGGAGCGGCGAGTAAACGGCTCGTGGTCTGCAATCCGCCTACCGTGACCGCGAGTGCCGCAAGAGCGATGACAGCGATGTGGTCGTGACTAACGAGCTGGCGCCGACGACGTTGTCTCCGTGCTCGTCATGGCGCACGACCCTCACAGGTCCAACTGCCTCGCGATCTCGCCCAATACGGGCAAGCTCCAGCGGCACCTCTTTGATGGTCGGCAGCACCGCGAGGATCCGTCCATCGTCGTCGACGAGCAAGTACTCCACGCTACCTGTCCTGCCCGGTACCGACCGAGCCGTAACCACCCAAGAGAAGCCAGCCAACTCAGCCCTGCTAGTGAGGCGCCGCCCCCGTAGTGGCCGACGCTTCACCGAAATCCACGTCCGGGACGAATCGGACGACCGGTACGGGCCATTGTCCCCGCCCGCTGTCACGGTTCAGCGCGCGTAGGGTGTCTAGCCCTTCGCGCCCGCGAGTCGCTCGCACACCGGGGCTGCCGCATCCTCCCAGAGCTCCTCACGCGCCAGCGCGGGCGCGCGCTCGGCCACGGTCACCGCGTCGAGCGAGCTGGGCTGCCGGGGTCTCACCTTCTGGGACTTCCGCCCGCTCGTCCAGGGGAACGCGGCGATCGGCTGGAAGCTGCTGCAGGTGCTTGCGAAGCGGCTGCGGGACGCCGAGCAGCGCGACCGGGTGTAGCTCCGACCCACGTCAGCACGCCGGCGGCCAGCACGAGCGCGCCCGCGGTCAGCATCGCCACGCGCATGCCGGACAGGAAGTCGTCGGAACCCGTGAGCGACCCGCCGGCGACGGCCGTCGCGATCGACCCGAGCGCCGCCAGACCCAGCGCCGCCCCGACCTGACGGGCGGTGTTGAGCACGCCGGAAGCTATGCCGGCGCGCTCCACTTCGATCGCCCCCATCGCGACGGCCGAGACGGCAGGGGTGGCGGCGCCGTACCCGAGGCCGATCAGGACGTAGCCGGGAACGGCCTGGATGAACGGCGAGTCGGCGTCAAGCGGCGCGAAGGTGAGCACCCCGAGCCCCGCCAGGAGCGCGCCGACCACGACGACCGGCCGCTGGCCGAAGCGCCCTTGGAGGCGACCCGCGAACGCGGCGACGAGGACGAAGGGGACGTTCAGGATGAGCCACGAGAGGCCGGTCTCGAGCGCCGAGAAGCCCTTGATGTTCTGGAAGTAGAGCGAGACGAAGAAGAGCGTCGCCGCGATCGTGGCATACATGAGCAGGTAGTCGAGGTTGGCGATCGTGAAGGACCGGCGCCGGAAGAAATCGAGCGGCAGCATCGGGTCCGGGTGCCTCGCCTCGAAGCTGAAGAAGCCCGCCCCGAGCACCAGCGCCGCCCCGAGGAAGCCGAGCGTGAACGCCGACGTCCACGCGTGATCGTCCGTCTCGACCAGCCCCAGCGTCAGGCAGAAGAGAGAGCTCGAGGCGAGAGCCGCTCCGACGAGATCCAGCCGCCGAGCGTTCGGATCGCGCGACTCGCGCACATGGATGAGCGTTGTAATCAGCCCCGCGAGGCCAACCGGCACGTTCACCCAGAAGATCGCCGACCAGTCGAAGACCTCGATCAGCACGCCCCCGAGCACCGGACCGAGGCCGAATCCGAACCCGGCGATCGTCGCCCAAATCCCGATCGCCCACGCGCGCCGCTCAGGCTCGAATGCGTCGACGAGGATCGACAGCGAGAGCGGCGCGAGGAGCGCCGCGCCGACGCCCTGCAGGGCGCGGAATGCGATCAGCATGTGGTCGCTCGTCGAGAGCGCGCACCCCGCCGAGAACACAGTGAAGAGCACGAACCCGAGCGCGAACACGCGCTTGCGCCCGTAACGATCGCCGAGCGTGCCCGCCACCAGGATGAACGAGGCGAGCGTCAACACGTAGGCGTTGATCGTCCAGACCAGCGTGCCGGGCGTGACGTCGAGCTCATGCTGGATCGACGGCAGCGCCACGTTCACGATCGTCATGTCGAGCAGGATCATGAACTGCGAGAAGCACGTCGCGATAAGCGTCCAGCGCTGCCGACCCGGGCTCACCAGCCGACCCTAACCGCCGGACGCGTCAGCGACAGGTCTCGTGGAATGGTCAGCGCCGCGTCGGTGCATAGACGCGAATAGGCCCGCAGGACCTGTAACTAGCGCCTCTGCGGGCCTATGCGAAGGCGGCTGCCTATCCGCACCACTGGTTCAATCCAGCAGCCCAAAGCCTCTCAGTGTCCGGGTGCGTCGGGCCGTGCGTCGGTGAGTCCGGACATCCCCCCGTCATCTACACCATCGTGGTGCAGGGCACAGCTGGCCAGAGCTGAAGGTGGCGAATACCGAAACCGATTCCACCGGCACGCCAGCCTCCGAACCGCATTGCCCCACCAGGGGGAGGGGGGAGGGTCTCACCCTCGGGGCAGCCGGAATCTCATTTTCACGCCAGCCGCAGAGATTTTTGAACCTCCTTCGTGCTTAGCGGTGTAGCGGCTTCATTCCGAGCGGCCCTGCCGCTCCCCTGAATCCAGAACGCGAGATGCGGCGGATGACCTTCGAGTAGCGTCGCGTGGAACTCCCGTCGCTGTTACTCAGACGATGGCTGAAACCGCAGACTTCAGCTCGAAACTTGGGCAAAGCCTGCACGGCTTCGGGAGAGGTTGCCCCAGGCAAGGGTTTCATGCCCTCGACTGGAAACGGTTACGAGAGCGCGAATCCGGCACCTAGCCGCGTACGGGTTTCCGTCCGTGTGGAATGGAGGACGATGGGGCGAAGTGAAGGCGACACCCGGGGCCAGCGTTTGGCCAAGTGTGCCGCCGAGATCGGTCTACTGCATGCATGCCCGTCATGCGGACACAACGTTTGGGAGTACCCGCCCGATACCGGACTGATCCCCCACCGGGACGGGCGGGGCTTCGTTTACGAGGTCGTGATGGTCGTATGCAAGAACTGCTTCTACATGCAGTTCCACTCGGCCCACCATCTTCAAAAGTCCTTACCAGCCGAGTGACCAGTACGAGTGCTCCGGTCACATCGCGGCGCAAGCGAGGGGCGAGAGTCCTGCGTCTCGTGCGTAGCAGTCCAGCGGCTTAACAACAGACGAGCGGCCCGGTATCTTGGCCCGGAACCTCTGACTCAGCCGTGGTGGGCGCTAGGGGTGGCTTCGGTCGCCCCGGTCCCCGCCGGAACGGCTCGGGGCAGTCGACGACTGAGGAGGACGCGGAGCGCTCGGTACGCGTTGCTCGCGGCGGGCTTGAACGTCTCGGTTGCTGCGCGTACCGTCACGGGTGGCCCCGAACCGGAGGACGAACATGACGGCAAGCGAGGCGACTGCCCCAGCCACCGACACGAGGACCGTTGCGCGATCCTATTTCGAGGCGCTCGGGAGAGCGGACCGGAACGCGCAGACCGACTGGTATGCGGACGACGCGAGCGCACGCATCTTCGGCGTGATCGGCCCCGCCGGGAAGGCCGAGATGCGCTCTTTCTTCCACGAACTCTTCGACGCCTTCCCCGACTTCAAGCTAGAGATCCTCGACCTCGTCGTGGACGACGACCGCGCTGCGGTCCGCTGGCGGGTGACCGGAGCCTTTAACGGCTCGCGCAGCTTCCAGGGGCTCGCGCCGACAGGCAAGCAGGTGGACATCGAGGGCTGCGACATGGTCTGGGTGAAGGACGGCAAGATCGCCCGCGTCGAGGCGTACTACGACACCAGCAGCCTCGCGCGCCAGCTCGGCGCGATGCCGCCGAAAGGCTCGATCGGCGAGCGCGGGATGCTCGCGGTCGTGAACCTGGGCACAAAGGCGCGCGCCGAGATCGCGAAGCGGCGGAGCGGCGAAGCAGCTGGCCAGAAGCAATAAACGCTCCGACGCAGGCGAGGCTGCCTGCCGCGCGGCGGCTGTTCGCAGGGCGCGGGTTTAGGCACAACACCTGAATCTGTGCCCAAATCCCCCGGAAATCGACCCGACGCACCGGCTAGCCGAACCAGAAGAACCCTGAAGCCACGCCCGTAATCAGGAAGAACGCCGTGCAGGCGACGGCGGTCCCCAGCTCGTCCTCACCGCTTCGGACGCCTGAACAACCGCCCAGAGAAACGCGGGCACGAACAGGGCGACCCCGACGATCCACCGCGTGGCATGAGCTGACCTTACGCCCCGCTAGGTGGCGTGAAAAACCTACGCACAGAAAAAAGTGCGTAGGTCTGTGCGGAGGTTTTCTCTCCGCATGAACGCGAATAGCCCCGAACGGGCCGCTTGCCTACGCGTGTCCGGGGCTATGCGCTGCTATGCGGACGCCTGGCGGCTATGGGCCGTACTGGGCTCGAACCAGTGACCTCCGGCTTGTCGAGCCGGCGCTCTCCCAGCTGAGCTAACGGCCCGGGAGAACGGCCGAGTATAGCTTTGCTCAGGCGACGCTCGAAGTCGTCTCGGTCGCTGCTCCGTTCGAGCTGGCGTCGGCCACCGTCGGCTCCGCGGGCGGCAGCTTTCCTTGAGCGCGCATCGCTATCTCGAAGGACTCGCGCGTGGTGTGCCTCGGGGTCCAGTCGAGCGTCTGCTTCAGCTTTTCGTTCGACAAGATCCAGGGGTAGAGCGCGAAGTCGATCAGTCCGGGCGGTGCCTCGGACAGGCGCAGGCGCCACATCAGCTTCGCCAGCATGCGGTACAGCCAGACCGGCAGCTTCCGGACCGGAAGGTCGAGGAGCTCGGCGCACTCGCGGAGAGTCATCAGTCCGTCGGGCGCCAGGTTGAACTGGCCAGCGTGCCGCCCGAGCAGCAGCCGGCTGATCGCCTCGACTACGTCGTCCTCGTGCACGAACTGGGTGCCCGAGTCGAGATTCCCGGCATCCACGCTGAAGGGCGCCTTGCTCCAGAGCCGGACCAGGTAGTTGTCCACGTTCGGCCCGTAGACGATGCAGGGCCGCACGATCGTCGTGATCACGTCCGGATGCTGCAGCGCCCACAGCTGGACGATCCGGTCCGACTCCGTTTTGTCCCGCGCGTACGAGAAGCGCGCAACGCCGCGCACCGGATGACCCTCGGTGATCGGGTTCGGGTTGTCGGGAAACGCGCCATATGCGACCGCCGAGGTCGTGACCAGCACCTGCCCGATTCCCGCCTCGGCGGTGGCCTCGAGCACGTTATGTGTCCCGTTCACGTCCACCTCGTACATGAGCGCCTCGTCGTGGACGGGGTTGAGGATGAACGCCAGGTGCACGAGCACGTCGGGGTTCGCTCGCTTAAGAGCGCCGTGAACGGCCGCGCGGTCGCGCACGTCCACCCGCTCGAACTCGGTCTTCGGCCGGTACGGGCCCTTCGGCCGCACCACGTCCGCGATGACGATCTTCTCCGTGTCCTCGCGCCGAGCCAGCACATCCACGAGACGCGTGCCGATGTAGCCGGAACCGCCGGTGATCAGATACCGCATGGGCGGGGATCCTACGACGCGGGCGGTGCTACGTCTCCTCGCCCTCCCAGCGATCCTGAAGGTCCTTCATCACGCCGGGCTCGCGCAGCGTCGTCACGTCGCCCAGCTCGCGTCCCTCCGCGATGTCCCTCAGCAGGCGGCGCATGATCTTGCCCGAGCGCGTCTTCGGCACGTCCGCGGTCCAGATGATGCGCTTCGGCCGCGAGAACTTGCCGATCCGCTCCGCCACGCGTTCGCGTACCTCCGCCTCGAGCTCCTCCGACCCGTCGAGGTCGCCCTCGAGGATCACGAAGGCGACGACGCACTGGCCGGTGTCCTCGTCCTGTTGCCCGATCACGGCGGCCTCCGCGACCTTCGGGTGCGAGACGATCGCCGACTCGACCGTGGCGGTCGAGAGCAGGTGACCCGCCACGTTCACCGTGTCATCCACGCGGCCGATGATCCAGAAGTAACCGTCCTCGTCGCTGCGCGCGGCGTCGCCGACGAAGTAGGTGCTCTCGTCCCACTTCGAGAAGTAGACCTCGCGGAAGCGGTCGGTGTCCTTGTAGAGCGTGCGGAGCATGCCCGGCCACGGCCGCCGCAACGCGAGCACGCCCTGCTCGCCTGGCGGGACCTCGCTGCCGTCGTCGTCGAGCACCGCCGCGTCGATGCCAGGCAGTGGCCGCGTGGCCGAGCCAGGCTTCGCAGAGGTCACACCGGGCAGCGGCGAGACCATGATGTGGCCGGTCTCGGTCTGCCACCACGTGTCGACGACCGGGCAGCGCTCGTCGCCGATCACCTTCCAGTACCACAGCCACGCCTTCGGGTTGATCGGCTCGCCGACCGTCCCCAGCAGCCGCAGCTTCGAGAGGTCGTGCCGTTGCGGATACTCGATCCCCCACTTCATGCACGCGCGGATCGCCGTGGGCGCCGTGTAGAAGATGGTTACGCCGTAGCGCTCGCAGAGCTCCCACCAGATGTCCTTGCCGGGGTAGTCGGGAGCGCCCTCGTACATGACCGAGGTCGCGCCGTTCATCAGCGGTCCGTAGACGATGTAGGAGTGGCCGGTGACCCAACCGACGTCCGCCGAGCACCAGTAGACGTCCTCGTCCGGCTTCAAATCGAAGATGTAGCGGTGCGTCCAGGCGACGCCGGTCAGGTAGCCGCCGGTCGTGTGCAGGATGCCCTTCGGCTTGGCCGTCGAGCCGCTCGTGTAGAGCACGTAGAGCGGGTGCTCCGCGTCGAAGGGCTCCGCGGGGCAGTCCTCCGACGCCGCCTCGATCGCCTCGTCGTAGAAGAGGTCCCGCCCCTCCTTCATGTCCACGTCCGCGCCGGTGTTGCGCACCACGACCACGGTCTCGATCGAGGGCACGTCGTCCATGAACTTGTCGACGGCGGGCTTGATGTCCGCCGACTTGCCCTTGCGGCGCGCCTGATCGACGGTGATAAGCGCCTTCGCCTCCGAGAACGCCATCCGCTCCTTGACGGAATCGGGTGAGAACCCGCCGAACACAACGTTGTGCGGCGCGCCGATGCGCGCGCAGGCGAGCATCGCGACCGCCACCTCGGGGATCATCGGCAGGTAGATCCCGACGACGTCACCGGGCTGGATCCCGCGCTCCTTCAGCACGTTCGCGAGCCGCTTCGTGTCGCGCAGGAGCTCGGCGTAGGTCACGTCGCGCTCCTCGCCCTCCTCCCCGCGCCAGTGGAACGCCACGCGATCGCCGCGCCCGGCCTCCACGTGGCGGTCGAGCGCCTGATGCGAGGCGTTCAGCTTCCCGCCGACGAACCACTTGTAGAACGGCGCCTCGGACTCGTCGAGCACCGTGTCCCACGGCTCATCCCAGTCGAGCAGCTCGTCCGCCTGCTTCGCCCACCAGGCCTCCGGATCGGCGGCGGCCTCGTCGTAAACGGACTCGTCCGCGATCAGGGCGTGCTCGCGGAACTCGGCAGGAGCCTCGAACAGCTCCTGGTCGAGTAGCTGTTCGAGCTCCTGCTGGATCTCCTCGGGCGAGGCCTTGATCGTCCCTTCCATCACGCTCCCTCTACGTAGTCCCTGGGGCCCAGTTGTACCGAAAGGGCCTACATGCGGGGAACCATCGTGGTCGCTGCCGCGGCCGTGGCGGGACGCCGCCTGCGGGTCCCACCGCCGGTGAGCGTCGTCCCGGTGGCCTTATCGGCGCCCAGGCCGGTCTCGGAGCGAACCTTCAGCTCAGCGAACTTCGCCTCCGCCGTCGGCTCTCTCGCGAGCATCGTGCCTAGGAAGCACCCGATAAACCCGAGCGGGATGCTGATTAGCCCCGGGTTCGCGAGCGTGTACCAGGACAGCGCGCCGCCCTCGGAGTCGGGGCCCGGCCACACGGTCGGGCTGATCACGACGAGCGCGATCGAGCTGATGAGGCCGAACAGCACGCCGACCACGGCTCCGGTGGTGTTGAAGCGCCGCCAAGTCAGCGACAACAGCAGCGCCGGGAAGTTGGCGCTCGCCGCCACGGCGAACGCCAATCCGACCATGAACGAGACGTTCAGGGCCTCGCCGCCGAGGAGCGCGATACCGATCGCGATGGCGCCGATCGCGAAGGCCGCCATCTTCGCCACCCAAACCTCCTCACGCTCCGAGTCCTTGCCACGGCGGATGACGTTCGACCACACGTCGTGCGCCACCGCGCCGGACGCTGAGATCACGAGGCCGGCCACGACCGCCAGGATCGTCGCGAACGCCACGCCGGCGACAATCGCCAGCAGCAGGTCGCCGCCGAGGTTCTCCGCGAGCGTCGGGACCGCGAAGTTGCCGGTCTCGCCGACCGCCTTCTCGCCGCCCTGGCCGAGGATCGCGCGGGAGCCGAAGCCGAGCGCCGTCGTCATCAAATAGAACACCCCGATCAGGACCATCGCCCAGATGACCGACTTGCGTGCGGCCTTGGCGTTCGGGACGGTGAAGAACCGCATCAGGATGTGCGGAAGCCCCGCGGTGCCGAGCACGAGCCCGAGGCCCAGCGACACTGTGTCGAGCGGTGTCGACAGGAACAGGCCCGGCTTCAGGTAGGCAGCGCCGTCGGACGACTCAGCGCGCGCGTCGCGGAACAGGTGGATCGGGTTCCAGCCGAGCTCGGACAGCACCCAGACCGTCAGGACGATCCCGCAGCCGAGCATCAGGACGGCCTTGATGATCTGGACCCAGCTCGTCGCGAGCATGCCGCCCAGGACGATGTAGGTGACCATGAAGGCGCCCGTCAGGATCACGGCCCAGGGGAAGCTGATCCCCACGAGGCCCTCGATGATGACCCCGGCGCCGACCATCTGCGCGATCAGGTAGAAGGCCACAACGGCAAGCGTGCCGAGAGCGGCCGCGGTCCGCGCAGGAGGCTGCTTGAGCCGGTACGCGAGCACGTCGGCGAACGTGTACTTGCCCGAGTTGCGCATCTGCTCTGCGAGCAGGAACAGCACGGCCAGGAAGGCGACCAGGAAGCCGACGCAGTAGAGGAAGCCGTCGAAGCCGAATACGAAGATCAGCCCGGCGATTCCGAGGAAGCTCGCCGCCGACATGTAGTCGCCGGCGATTGCAAGCCCGTTCTGAGGCCCGGTCAGCGCGCGCCCGGCGGCCCAGAAGTCCGTGGCCGTCGAGATGCGCTTGGAGGCGATGTAGGTGACGATCATCGTCACGCCGACGACGACCCCGAAGACCGCAAGTGCGGTCGTGTTGACTGATGCGAGATAGGTGGTCATCGCTGCGATACCTCCTCGCTCGTGGCGGAGTCCCTGGCGACGGGCTCCTTATCGGATACGCCTCGCCTGAAGCGGCCGCTCGCCGGCTCCTCCTGGGCGCCCGCCGCCTCGCGCACACGCTCGGCGAGCGGGTCGAAGGTCCTGTTGGCGCGACGCACGTACATCGCCGCGAGAACCCACGACATCACGAACTGGGTGAGCGCAAGGACGTAGCCGACGGTGAGGCCGTCGGTGATGAACTCCCGGCCCATGAAGTCGGGGGCATAGCCGCACAGGACTATGAACCCGAAGTACCAGACCATGAAGAAGATGGTCGCCGGGATGACGAACGCCTTTTTCCGCCTGATCAGCTCCCGGAACTCAGGCGATTCCTCGATCGCCCTCCAGTCGGTCTCGACGTGGTGCTCCGCCACGGTGTAACCCACCCCTTTCAGGTAGCGCCTCACGAGGAGGGCTACCCGTGGCACCCGAGGCTTATACGTCTTGTTGCTTATCCGCAGGCGGCCAGGCGATGGTGTGCTCGGAGAACCTTTTCGTACGCTCTCGGGCGGGACGTCATCGTGCCGTCCACACACATGTCGATCGGCTTGCGTCACGTGAGGGCGAGAGCAGCCGTGAGCGAGCAGAGGATGGCGCGCATGGCCGCAGACGGCTAACTACCGCCGTTTGTCGCCATGAAGAGCACCGGCGCGGCGAGCGCCAGCAGACAGATGAGGCCGAAGTAGAACCAGCCGAGGACGCGCGCCAGCGGACCGTTTACGTGGGCGCCCATCACGCTCGCGTCGTTGCCGACCAGCAGTATCGGCAGGTACGTGAGCGGCAGTACCGGGATCGAGAAGATCACCGCGTACTCGGTCAGCTCGACCGGGTCCACCCCGGTCTGCGCGATCGCGAAGCCCGCCAGCAGAAAGCCGGCGAGCGAGAGCGTGAAGCGCGGCTCGTTCAACAGCCTGAAGCGTTTGCCCCACTTCCAGCCCTGGTGCTGGGCGAGGTTGTAGGCCGCCGAGAACGCGGTGTCGATGGTTGCGCCGCCGACCGCGAACAGGATCCCGATCAGCGCGAGAATGAGGCCGAGCTCCGCGTAGGGCTGCTGCGCGATCAGCGCCACGCTCCCGACGCTCGTCGGCGAGATGCCGGCGGGCTTGAAGACCTGAGCGGACGCGACCAAGATGCCCACGCTGATCAGCCCGCCGAGGCCGAACCCGACGAAGGCGTTCGAGCGATTCACCGCCATGTCCTGCGTGTCCCACCCCTCCTCCACCGCGCCGCTCGAGTAGAAGTAGATCTCGTACGGCATCAGCGCGGCCGCGATTAGCCCGACGACGAAGTACCAGTAGACGGCCGCGCTGTGCGCCTCGGGGACGAAGCCGCGCCCGATCTCGCCCCAGTCGGGATCCAGCTTGACCGAGGCGGCAACGTAGACGAGCAACGCGAGCCCCAGGTACCCGAATAG
>JBKPME010000115.1:0-5063 GCA_046731915.1 Actinomycetota bacterium | reverse complement strand
TCCGGCCGGCGCTCCTGTGGAACGACCAGCGCACCGAGACCGACTGCGCCGCGATCACCGAGCGTGTGGGCGCCGAGCGGCTGCTCGAGCTCGCCGGCAACCCTGCGCTAACGGGCTTCCAGGCACCGAAGATACTGTGGCTGCGGCGAGAGGAACCGGAGGCGCATGCCCGCGTGGCGAGCGTCCTGTTGCCGAAGGACTACGTCCGGCTGAAGCTCAGCGGCGAGCGGGCCACCGACGCCTCGGATGCGTCCGGCACGCTGCTGCTGGACGTGCGGGCGCGCAGCTGGTCGGACGAGATCCTGGACGCGCTCGAGATTCCCCGCGAATGGCTGCCGGATGTCTACGAAGGGCCCGAGGTCACCGCCGTCGTCAGTGATGCGGTGGCCGACGACCTCGGCCTTCCACGCGGCCTGCCGGTCGCGGCCGGCGGCGGCGACAACGCGGCCGCCGCAGTCGGCGTCGGCCTGGTCCGCGAGCGTCTGATCTCGAGCTCCATCGGCACGAGCGGGGTGCTGTTCGCGCACCGCGACTCCTTCACGCCGGACCCGTCGGGCCGGGTGCATGCGTTCTGCCACGCCGTCCCCGGCGCCTACCACCTCATGGCCGTCACGCTGTCGGCGGGCGGCTCGCTCAATTGGTGGCGCGAGCGATTCGCGGGCCGTTCGGGATTCGAGCCCCTGGTCGCGGAGGCGGCCGACGTCGAGCCAGGTGCCGAGGCGCTGCTCTTCCTCCCTTACCTCACGGGCGAGCGCAGCCCGCACCTCGATCCACAGGCGAGCGGCGCCTTCGTCGGTCTCACAGCCCGCCATGGCCGCCCCGAGCTCACACGCGCGATCATGGAAGGAGTGGTCCTGTCGATGCGCGACTGCCTCGAGGTCATGCGTGCGCTCGGCACCGCCGTCGACGAGGTGCGCGCCACCGGCGGAGGCGCCCGGTCACCGCTATGGCTGCAGTTACAGGCCGATGTCTACGGGTGCCCCATCCGCCGCGCCGGCGTGGATGAGGGGCCCGCCTACGGCGCGGCGCTCCTCGCGGGCGTCGCCTCCGGGGTCTTCACCGACCTCGAAGCGGCGACGTCGACCGTACGCGTGCGTGAGTCGATCACCGAGCCGGACCCGAAGCGCGCCCGCCGCTACGACGAGCTCTACGCGATCTTCGCTTCGCTCTATCCCGCGCTGCGGGACGCGATGCACGCGCTTGCGCGACGGTGAGCGCGTGCACCGCTGAGCCCCGCAGCGCCCGTCTCGTCAGAGCCGGGGCGAATTTGCAGGCCTTTCTGAGAGCCGACGCGGGGACTCGAACCCCGGACCCCCTCCTTACCATGCAGAGCACGGCACTTGCTCCTGCGGCAGCCCAATCCGGCTTGCCAACCGGGATTGACCGGATCACCACCTGCCGAGACCTCGTTGGGGATGTCGCTCGATGCTGGCGGATACCGATGGTTTCGGCCCCAAACGGACTTCTTGGGGTCAGACGGACGAGCGGCCTGTCATGCGAGGCGCACCGCGCCCTTCACGCGAGCCGGTCGCATAAAGCCGTCTGAGAAAACGCGTCGCGCGTCGCGGAGATGCATGCCAGAGCCGCGTGCGGGACCCTGCGACAGACCGGCCGCTCGCGACGAACGAGATTTGCCGGTTTCGGAGCCCACCCTTAGAAGCGATCCAGCGGCCTCGCCGGGAGTTTGTGCGACAGCCTCACGCGCGACAAGCAGCACTTGTTTCGCTGGAGAGGCAGCAGGGGCTCCGCCTAGTGCGCGAGCGAGACGCCGAGCCACACGATCGCGAGCGACCCGACGAAGATCCCGCCTTCGAGCGCCTGCATATGCGGACGGCGCATATGCCAGACGATCAGCCCCGCGACCACTGCGACGAGCGCCAACTTGACATGCAACGTGCTGCTGTCCCACTGATGGAAATGCGTCGCCAGCGGGATTCCAGTTGCAACCAGGACCGCAATTGCGGCGAGCGTGCCCCAGCCGAAGCGTCGCGCGATCGCGCGCAGGCGCTCGCGGTCATCGTCGCCCCGAAGCGTGGGCACGACCGCCGCGACTAGGAAGAGCTGCCCGCCGACGAAGAACGCCATCGCGAGGAGGTGCAGGTAGCGGACGAACGTCACTCGTCGTCGGCCTCGGCGCGTGCGAACGCTGCGCCGAGACGCTCGAGCTCATCGACCGGCAGGGCCTCCTCAATCATCGGGAAAAGCACCCGCTCTTCGAAACGGATGTGGCTCTCGAGTCGCTCGCCGAGCTCGCGCAGCTCGGCCGGATCAGGATCCACGCTCGCCTCCAGGTCCTGCCGACGGCGGCGGATGTCGAGGTGCTCTGTCAGAACACGCACGATCGCCGGCTGGTCGACCTCGCTGTGCCCGGCGAAGGCCGGCAGCAGCAACTCCTCCTCGGCTCGGAAATGTCGCGCGCCCTCCCGTTCGAAGAAGTGGAGAAAGACCGTGCGCGCGTCGGCCGCCGTTTCCTGCCGGGCGCGCTTGAGCTGCAGCGCCGCGAACAGACCCTGATGGTGGTCGTGCGATAATGCTCTGAGAGCCTTGCTGCGCTTCATTCCGTTCGAGGCTACCCGTGCCCGCCCGGACCTCGAGCGACGCGGATGCGTGCCATCAGCGCTCCTCCGGCATCGGGGCGACGGTCAGAGGCCCGCCGCGTTTGTGCACCGAGAGATAGCGAAGGCCGTCGGCCGCGGCGCGGATCGCTCAACTAGCAGTACATGGCCGGGAGCGAGCACGTGTTTCCGCTGGTCGACCACGACCACACCCCGCCGCCGAGCACGACGAGCAGAACGTCGACCTCGGTATTCGCGTGTTCGGCCACCTCGTGGCCGGGTGGCCACGCCAGGAGAGTCGCGTTCAAGTCACTGCCGGCCATCGCCCACAGCGCCCCGGTCCCTGTCCCGCTCAGCAGGTCCACCACCGCGTCAGGCCTCTGCTCGTCAGGCGTCACGGCCCGACACCATTCGCAGGATTCCGAGCTGGAAGCGGTGGTCTCGGCTCGGAGGGCCGCGCTCAGAGCTCAGCCGGCCCGGTGGCCGGCTGAGCTCGCTTCGCACGTTCGCCCTAGCGCACGTGATCGGCGTTGGGCGCGCGTCCTGAATAGGCGCTCGCGAGCCGGAACAGGGTCAGCGCGGCGAGCAGCAGGCCGAAGTCGCGGAGCGCGATATCCGCGTAGCCGCCGACCAGCAGGAGGCTGACGATGATGCCGCCGAGCCAACCGGCCACCAACAGGCTGCCGAAGCGCGGCGCCATGGCCACCACAAGACCGGCGAGGATCTCGATCCCGCCGACCATGTACATGGCGTCCTGGGCGCTCCCCGGGATGATGTCGTTGAACTCGGTCGCCAGGTACTTCGGCCAGTCGTTGATCATGACCTCGGCGAACTTGTCGAGCCCGAAAAGAATCGGCGCGACTACGAACGCGATGCGCAGCAGCATGAAGGCCTGCGCGACCGGGTCGCTGCGCAGCACCTGCCGCTCCGGAATTGGAATCGGCCGCAGAGTCGCGGCAATAGCGTTGCTCATGGTGCTCCTCCTTGGGAGACGTTTGCCTGCGGATGGCTGCGGCTCCGCTCGCCGGTGCGCACGCCCGAAGCGGGCTCGCGCACCGAGACATCGGAGGCGGTGGAAAGAACAGCCATACCGACTTAGCGCCTCCGGCGGCGCCAAACTTACCTGTGTGTTCTAAGTGGTCGAGGCGTCGCTCTGGACGAGGTCGCGCAGGCTGTCGTAGTCCTCGTGGCAGGCAGGACAACCCTCGAGATGGGCGCGCATCCCTGGGATGTGTTCGTCTGCCGGCGCCCCCTGAAGCTCGAGTTCCACGTACTCGTCGAGCTTCTCGAAGCACTCGTCGCAGAGAAGCTCTGGCTCGGCCGGGCCGAGAAGCCGCTTGAGCGTGTTGTCGTTTGTGAGCCTGTCCATGATCGTCTCCGCTAGATCGAGTCGAGCGTAAAGCCCCTCTTCGCCAGGTCGGCACGTAGCTTCCGCCGCGCGTCGTGAAGCGTCTTGTAGAGCGCGCCGCGCGTCGTGTTCAGCCGGTCGGCCAGCACGTCGAGCGGCACTCCGTTGAGCGCGAGCGCAACGAGAACCTCGCGCTGGTGCTCCGTCAGGCAGCAGTCGATCGAGTCCATGATCGCAAGCATCAGCTCATTCGCTTCAGCTTGACCGAAGGGACTCTGGCCGGCGTCGGCCATCAGCGGCCAGGCCTCCGGCTCGAGCACCACCTCGCGCTCCTGCCAGGCCCGTCGGCGCAGCCGCACCCCGGCCTCGAGCAGGGCGAACTTGTAAGCCCAGGTCGTGAAGCGGCTGGCGCCGCGGTAGTCGTCGAGCTTGCCGAGCACGGCGACGAGCGCATCGTCTGCGGCCTGGAGCGCCAGGTCGTCGAGCTCCTCGCCGCGCACGTGTGAGAGCGCGGCGCGGCGGCGCGATACCTCAAACCGAGCGGCGCCTAACAGCAGCTCGTGAAGCCGGGCAATCGCGCGGTCGCGTTCCACCGGGTGGCGCAGCGCGCTAATCCATGCGGTCGAGTCGGCGAGCGCGTCATCGTGCTCGCTGGCCGCGGCGCTCATGGGCAAGCGCGAGCTCATCGCCGGGGCGACGCTAACAGTCGAGGTGCTCAACACGCGCGCCTCTCGTGGTCGAGCGGCGCCATGATGCGAGCCGCCAGCGGCGGAGGACAGCCGCGTTCGACGAGCTCGATCAGCGCGTGTAGGTCAACCGCGCATTCGCGCGACAGCTCCTCAGCCAGCGCGGTGCCGAAACCGGCCTTGCGCAGCCGGGCGCGCCGCCAGGCGACCGCGTCGTTGGCTCCTCGGCGCGCGGGCGCCTGCCCGCCGGTTCCGGGGTGTCCTCCGGTTCTTAGATCCACGTCTCCTTAGCGCCCTCGCGGGAGCCTTTCTTACCGACGAACGAGGAACGGGGCCGGATCAACCGGCCCGGCGGCGGGATAGGCTCAGCTACCAGCGCATCAGTGGGTCGACCACGCGGCGGAGCCAGCCCTTGTGGCCGTGGAGGTTGCGGCCGCTCTCGACGCCGGGCAGTCTGTGCACGCGCCCAGCTGC
>JBKPME010000114.1:0-10132 GCA_046731915.1 Actinomycetota bacterium | reverse complement strand
ATCGCTCATCGGGCGCGCACGCTACAGCGACGCCGACCTCAGTGTCCGTCAGCCCGCGTCCTGGCCCGGCCTGACCAGGCCGATCTCGTAGGCGAGCACCACCGCCCGGACGCGATCGGGCAGGTCGAGCTTGCGCAGGCGGCGCTGAGCTCTGGGGTTAGGCGCTTTTCCTTGCGAAACGGAAAGGAAAAGCGCCTCACCCGCTCCAGGGGTACCGTGGGGAAGGGGTGGGGCGCTTTTCCTGGGCATATCGCCAGAAAAAGCGCCCCACCCCCGCCCGGCGGCTCCGGCCCCAAGCCCTCAATGCCCGTCGTTCGTTCACCCCGACGGAGACCGAACCGGGGGTCAGACTTAAGCCTGACCCCGCGGCGGCGTGAAGCGGCTTCGCAAATATTTAGTCACATGTCTTAGTCAATCGTGTAAGCTATGCCGCGATGACCGTCGCCAAGGCCCCCCGAGCCGAAACCGAGGACCGGTTCCTCGACGCGGCCGAGCGGCTGCTCGCGGAGTCGGGGCACGCCGCGATCACCACACGACGGCTGGCCGAGGAGGCAGGTGTCAACCACGGCCTCGTCCATTACTACTTCGGGTCGATCGAGAACCTGTTGGTGCGCGTTCTCGAGCGTTTCACCGAGCGGCTGATCGAGCGCCAGCGGAGCATGTACGTCAGCGACGCACCCTTCATCGAGAAGTGGCGTACGGCGATGCACTACCTCGACGCCGACCGCGACTACCAGCGGATCTGGTACGAGCTCCAGGCGCTTGCCTGGAGCCGGCCGGAGTTGCGCGAGCGGGTCGCGCACGTGACCGCCGAGTGGCGCGCCGTGCTGCGCGAGGCGCTCGCCGAGCCGCTTCGGCGCTACGGACTCCCCATCCCGCTGGAGGCGCTCGTGGCGCTGGTCGCGACCTTCAACGAAGGAATGATCCTCGAGCGCCTCTCGGGGATCGAATCGGGCCACGCGGAGCTCCTCGAGTGGATCGACGCGTGGCTGGTCGAGAAGGAGAGTGCACAGTGACGATCACACACGGTACGACCGCTGCCGCCGAGCAGACCCGCGCGCGCTACCCCGACACCGAGGGGTACGTGGAGCGCGACGGGGTGCGGCTCTTCTACGAGATCTATGGCGAGGATGGGCCGACGATCCTCCTCATGCCGACCTGGTCGATCATCCACTCGCGCTTCTGGAAGATGCAGATCCCCTACCTGGCGCGGCGCTTCCGCCTGGTCGTGTTCGACGGCCGCGGCAACGGGAAATCCGACCGTCCGGCTGAGCCGGAGGCTTATGCAGAGTCGGAGTACGCCGCCGATGCGCTTGCGGTGCTTGATGCGACGAGCACCGAGCGGGCGGTTGTAGTGTCGCTGTCCCGCGGAGCCGAGCGCTCGCTGCTGCTCGCCGCCGATCATCCCGAGCGGGTCGACGGGCTGGCCTTCATCTCCCCTGCGCTGCCGCTCGCCTCCTCGACCCCGCGCGACCGAGCGGCTGAGGCCTTCAACGAGCAGCGCGAGAGCTACGAGGGCTGGCAGAAGTGGAATCGCCACTACTGGCTCGAGAACCACGAGGACTTCCTCGAGTTCTTCTTCTCGAGGACCTTCACGGAGCCGCACTCCACGAAGCAGCGTGAGGACGCGATGGGCTGGGGCCTCGAGACGGACGCCGAGACGCTGGTCGCCACGCAGCTCGGGCAACGCTTCGAGGACGCCGAGGAGGTGCGCGAGGTCACGGACCGCATCACCTGCCCGGTGCTCGTGATCCACGGCAGCGACGACGCCGTCCGCCCGCACGACGTTGGTGCGGCGCTCGCCGAGCTCACCGGGGGCGCCCTCGCCACGCTCGAGGGGTCCGGCCACATCCCGCTGGCCCGCGACCCCGTGAAGGTCAACCTGCTCCTGCGCGACTTCGCCGAGCGCACGCAGCCGCCCACGCAGGCCTCGGTCGCCAGCTCCTCCACGTGGATCCGCGGGCGCCGGCGCTCCAAGCGCGCGCTCTACGTCTGCTCGCCGATCGGCCTCGGGCACGCCCGCCGCGACGTCGCGATCGCGCGCGAGCTGCGCCGGCTCGTGCCGGACCTGGAGATCGACTGGCTCGCTCAGCACCCGGTCACGAGGGTGCTTGCGGAGGAGAACGAGCGGATCCACCCCGCCAGCGCGGAGCTCGCCAACGAGTCCCACCACATCGAGAGCGAGTCTGCGGAGCACGACCTGCACGCATTCCAGGCGATCCGCCGCATGGACGAGATCCTGTGCGCAAACTTCATGGTCTTCGACGACCTTGTCTCAGAGGAGCACTACGACCTCTGGATCGCGGACGAGGGCTGGGAGATCGACTACTACCTGCACGAGAACCCGGACCGCAAGCGGGCCGCGTACGTGTGGCTAACGGACTTCGTCGGCTGGCTGCCGATGCCGGACGGCGAGGAGCGCGAGGCGTTCGTTACCGCGGACTACAACGCGGAGATGATCGAGCACATCGCGCGCTTTCCGCGTGTGCGAGACAGGGCGCTGTTCGTCGGCAATCAGGACGACGTGGTGCCCGACAGCTTCGGCCCCGACCTGCCGCTGATCCGCGACTGGACGGAACAGCACTTCGAGTTTCCGGGTTACGTGAGCGGCTTCGATCCGGGCGAGTTCGCCGACCGCGAGCGGCTCCGCGCCGACCTCGGGTACGCGCCCGGCGAGCACGTCTGCATCGTCACGGTCGGCGGCTCGGGTGTCGGCGAGGCGCTGCTTCGCCGCGTCATCTCCGCGGTGCCGGAGGCACGGAAGCTCGTGCCCGACCTGCGGGTTATCGTGGTCGCGGGGCCTCGGATCGATCCCGCGTCGCTGCCGCAGGTCGAAGGGCTCGAGCTGCGGGCCTATGTTCACCAGCTCTACAAGCACTTCGCGGCCTGCGACCTGGCAATAGTCCAGGGCGGGCTCACGACATCGATGGAGCTGACCGCCAACCGGCGCCCGTTCCTCTACTTCCCGCTCCGCCACCACTTCGAGCAAAACTTCCACGTCTGCCATCGCCTCGAGCGGTACGGCGCCGGTAGGCGGATGGACTTCGAGACCGACGGCCCCGCCGAGATCGCCTCGGCGATCGCCGAAGAGATCGGACGTGAGGTCGAGTACGCGCCGGTCGAGACGGACGGCGCGGCCCGCGCCGCGAGCAGGATCGCCGAGCTGCTCTAGACCCGGTCGGCGCGATACTTAGCCCGCTTATGCAGGCGGGCATCCGGCTGGTGCGCGAGATCATCGAGGCACTGAACCGAGGTGACGTCGACGCGATGCTGGCGCGCATGCATCCCGACTTCGAGTGGAAGCCGATCGAGGCGCGTCGACGCGATGCTGGCGCGCATGCATCCCGACTTCGAGTGGAAGCCGATCGAGGCGAGCCGGTGGCACGCGTCTGCCGCGGCCACGACGAGGTACGGCACTACATCGAGGACTGGCACGCCACCTTCGAAGGCCTCCGCCTCGACCATCGAGGATCCGACGGTGGTCGGCGACCGCGTGATAGCCATGGTGCAGGGCCGCGGCCGCGGCGCGGGGTGCCGCAGGTTGGGTCGCACTGTCAGACCTTTCCTGCGGCACCGATGGTCCTGACCCCTTCACCGGCGCCTTTAGCGCTTGTGCCGTAACGCACGTTACACGCGCTCAACCCACGCTTCTGTCAAACCGAGAAGCGCCCGCCGGAGACAACTCCGGCGGGCACTCTCGTTCTGCGGCGGCGGCGCGACCTATCCCCAAATGCCGCGGAGGTCGACCTGTGCCAGGTCGGCCTTCGAGACAAAGCCGCGCGCGCCGCACGCCTTCGCACGCACGCCGTCGGCGTGGTTGTTGCCCGACATGAGCAACACCGCCGGCGGCGTCTCCTCGCGGGTCAGCACCTCGCAGAGGTCGAAGCCGGATCCATCTGAGAGCTGTACATCCAGCAGCACGGCATCGGGCTTCAGTCGCTCGGCAGCGTCGAAGCCCGCCGCCGCGCCGTCAGCCTCCCCGACGACGCTGAAGCCGCGGCGCTCGAGCAACCCACGCGCCTCCCGCCAGGATGGAGCCGATTCGTCCACGATCAGGACGCGGACACGGGCTCGAACCGAGCCGTTGGGCTCCCCGGCCGGCGCGGCCTCTACTGGACCAAACAGGCACAGCCAGCCCGTGAAACCTGATCCCAGGGACCTGCCGTACCACCCGGTGCATCGCGTGCTCCAGGTCGCCGATCCCATCGCCCGCGAGCGGAGGGGTCGTGACCAGGATCGCCCAGCGGGTCGAACCAGCGTCACAGCGTGTCGAACCAGCGTCAGAGAAGCGCGCCGGGCGCACCCGCACTCCGTTGCGGGTGACCCGGCGCAGTTGCCCCGCCACTTCGACCGCTTGCCGCAGCGTGGCGGACTCGAATGAGAACCGCACGCACTGAGAGCGGGTCGCCTGATCGTCGGGCCGGGCCGTGTCGGACACCCACCTCACCGTCGCTACAGAGGCGCGAACAGTCCATAGCACCGTTGCGTGATTTCACTGCGCCAGCGCGTGCCCCTCCCCGAGCGCCTTTGCGACCAGATGGGCGCGCGAGCGCGCGCCAACCCGCTTCATGGAGTTGCGCAGATGGGTGCGCACTGTGTTGTGGCTGATCTGGAGCTCGTCCGCGATCTCCGGGCCGGTAGCGCCGAGCGCGACCAGGCGGAGGACCTCGCGCTCCCGGTCTGACAGGGCCCCCCCGCGGGCCTCGGGCTCCTCCGCGAGCCGAAGGCCGCGACCGCGGCCCGACACGCTCAGCGCCACTAAGAGGACCAGCTGGCGCCCGGTGACGACCTCGGTCGTGGCGCCCCAGTGCACGACCATGGTCGCCCCGTCCCCGCGCACCACCTCGACATCACCGGTAAATCGCCGTCGCGCAAGGGCGACCGCCCACTCCTGCGACGTCAGTTGCGGCCCGCCCACGACGAACTCGTGGGTTGGCTTATCCACGACGTCCTCGCGCCGGTGGCCCAGCAGCTGGAGGAATGCGCCGTTGACGTCGACGATGCGCCGGTGGTCGTCCACCAGCGCCATCGCATTGCGGGAATCCCTGAAGGCAGCGTGGAAGAGAGTCGCCCAACCGTCGGAGCTCACGCACCCATTGTGGCGCTAACCGCGGATTGTGCGTCAGCCCTGCGGCATGGAGTTGATGACCCGCACCACTCGGTGCAGCATCGAGATGCTTGGTCGATTGTCCTGCGCGATCTTGTCCAGCAGGACCTCGACATAGCGCGGGAGCAGCTGAGGCGGAATGACCTGCTCGATCAGATCCATCTCGGTCGCGCTCGGGTACCTGGACTCGCGCACCCTCTTCAGAAGGACCCCGGCGACAACGGCCCGGCTTTCCACGCGGTTCATCCGCTACCTCCTCACAGCAACCGGCCCAACGGGCCGAGGTCGATATTCAGATCATCTTCGGTGAGCCCGAACTCTTCGCGCAGCTCGGCCATGCGCTGGTCGAGCTCCATGAAGGTCTGGCCGAGTCGCTCCTCCTGCTCATCGCTGAGGCTGCCGCTGTCGATGCGTCGCAGGGCCTGCCGCTCCATGAGCTGACGCAGAAGCTCGACGATTGTCAGGACGAGCTGCGCAAGGCCGCGCTGCACGGACTCCGGGTCCGCGTTCACACGGCGGCTTAGCGCGTCGTCGATCCGCGGCAGCTCGCCCGCGAACGGGTCGAGGTCGCGCGGCGCGTGCAGAACCTTGTCCCTCATCGCTCGGCGAAGGTGTACGGGGGCCACGGTCCGGTGCAGAGGATGCTCAGACCGGGACTCGCGGTCTGGAGGACGGCAACCTCGGCCGCGAAGGCCTCGACGGTGTCGCGCTCGACCAGGTACGCGGCGCGAAACAGCTCCGGGGGGCGCGGGCGCCCCTCGGAGCTCGCCCGGGCGAGCGCAGAAAGCGGCTCGTGGAGCGCGCGGGCCGCGCGGTCGTGGCTTGCGTCCGCGCTCGCCCTCAGTCGCAGGTACTCCGCTCCGCTGCTCGCCGCCACGGCCGGAGGGGGGCTCGGCCGGGCGTCGGACGCCACAACGCGCACCGACAGCTCGACGGCACCGCGCACGCGATCGAGAGCCGCGGCGAGCTCATCCCGGCGCTCGTCCACGGCGCGCGCGACGGCGCCCTCGTCCTCGAGCCGGGTGCCGTAGCGCACCGGGAGCAGATCGCGGTCGGCCATCAGGGCCTCGACCACTTCCTCATGACGCCAGAGCGTCTCTGCGGAGACGTCGCCCTCCTCCGCGGGCGTACACACCGCCGCCAGCCCGTCAACCGGAATGAGCTCGAGCGCAGCCACGTCGGGAAGCGGTGGACCCGGATTGTCGGTGATCGCGTAGAGCTCGATCACAGCGCGCTCCCCATGCGCGGCAGGACGCCTTTGTCCTGCGCCGTGGCAACCGAGCTGATGAGCGCCCGCAGCTGCACGTAGACCAAGTCGACGTCCGCCACCGCGAGCGTGATGTCGCCGGCGATCACCACGCCCCCGCCGAGCAACCGGTCCACGAGATCGACCAGCGCAACCTCGCGCTCGGCGATGGTGGTGGTCATGCAAGCGCGGCGGTGCCCCCGCCGGCCACGAAGTTGTAAGGCGGCCAGGGTCCCGTCAACTCGGTGCGCACTCCGAGTGCCCGGTGGCGCTCCTCAAGCTCCGCCACCAGGGCGCGCAGGCCCTCCACGCGATTGGCCTCGACCAGGTAGGCGCCGTTCAGCAGCATCCGGCCCTCGTGACCGGAGAGCTCGGGGTTCTGCGGCGGCAGGACGACGGCATCGCTGGCCCAGTCCTGGAGCTGCGCCTGCACCTGCTCGGCGAGCTCCATGGCCAAAGAGTCGACCGCGTCGCGAACGTGGCGGTCCAGACGCCGCCGCAGCATGTAGGCGCCGCCGCCGGTGCGGGCGCCGAGCTCGTCCTCGAGCGCGACTGCCTCGGGGTCTCGCGAGCGCGCAGCACCGGCGAGCCGCTCGCCGTCGGCGATCACCTTCACACCCCACTCCTGACGCCCGGCCAGGGTGTCGAGTGCCTCCGCCAGCGAGTCGTGCTCGCGCTCGAGCATGTCGCGGACGCCCTGTTCGCTCTCGTAGATCGTGCACAGCCGGAGCGGCACGATCGTGGTCTGCGCGAGTGCGCGCTCCTGCACCGCCTCGTGGGCGCGCGCCACGCGCTCGAGCCACGCGAGGTCGTTCAGGTTGTGCCTGAGTGGCGCGGCGCCGAACTCGGCCAGGGGCACGCGGCTCACAACCGCTGCGAGATCGCGCGCCTCGACCCGCTCCAGCGTGCCGCCGTCAACACCCTGGACCTCGGTCGGAAGCAGCTCGTCCGCGTTCAGCACGCAGTACGCCCACAGGCCCTCGCCCGAGGGTCCGTCCTTGGCCGGTGCCGCCTTCGGTACTCCGCGGCGCTGGGTCGGCCGCGTCGATCCACCGTCGCCCGCGCGCTGCCCGAGCGCAGCTTCGATGAGCGCGTCGCGGAGCGCGGCGACTGCCTCTGCTTCGGCGCGGGCGAGGAGGTCCGGCGCCCGCCCTCGCGCCCATGATGCGAGCTCGTCACCCACTGGAGCCGCTCTTCCCCTTCTGCGCCGATTCTGCCGAATCCCCGTCCCCGACGCCGAGCTGCCGCTCCAGGCGCTCCAGCCTCTCGCGCAGCTCGCGGTTCTGCTGCTCGAGCTGACTCGGCTCCTCATCCTCCCCAGGTCCCATGCTCTGGAGCGACGCGTCGCTCTCCCACCAGTTGATGCCCATCTCGCGCGCGCGATCGACGGACGCGATCAGCAGCCGCAGCTTGATCGTGAGCAGTTCGACCTCGAGCAGGTTGATCTGGATGTCGCCGGCGATGACGATGCCCTTGTCGAGCACGCGTTCGAGGATGTCGGCGAGGTTTGTCTGCGACTCGGGACGCCCGGGAAGCGGGTTGTACGTGCGGGTCGGCAGGCTGCGCTCCTCCATGGCTAGCCCTCGCTCGTCTGCCCGCGTACGAAGCGGTTCGTGCGCCTCAAGCCGCGCAGCGTCCCGCCCTCGTCGAGCTGCACGACGTAGGAGCCGAGCACGTCGGTGGTGTTCGGTATCCGCGCGAGCTCGAGAACGACGACCGTTACCTGCCAGGCGTCGCCGTCCCACTCGAGCCCGGTAACCGCCTCTGGCTCGTAGCCGGTCATCTCCTGCACGGTCGTCAGAGCCGCTTGGCTCAGCTCAGCCGCCGACAGGCGGCCATCATTCGATCCTGCCATGACTCTCCTCCCCGGCGAGCCCGCGGATCGCCATGAGGCGCTCGATCAGCTCGTCCTCGGCGGCGGCGAGCTCCCGCTCGTCGAGCGTGCCCGCCTGGCGGGCGGCTTCGAGCTCGAGCAGCCCGTTCCTGATCGCGGACTCGTCGTACAGCTCTTCCTCGGCCTGCTCTTGTATCCGCTCGGCCAGCCAGACGGTTCCGCGGACCGGAGCGAGCGGAAGCGTCAGCAGGCCCGTGATCAGGCCCATGCCGCCGCCCCCGTGCTGAGATCGGTCTCGGCGAAGCTGTAGGGCGGAATTGGACCAACGTACTGGAGCTCGACCCGCTCGGCGAGCTCGGCACGCAGGCTCCCGACGGCGGTGCTGAACCTGTCCACGTCGCCGCTCTCGACCAGGAACGCGAGATTGAACGCCCCGCTCGAAGCCGACACCTGCTCCGCGCGCGCCGCCACCGCGACGGGCTCGAGTCGCGTGAGCGCCAGCGCCTCGTCCGTCTGCCGCCATCGAGCGATCTCCGCGGCGACGAGCTCCCCCAGTCGGATCCGGTCGTAGTAGCCGGCGGCGTCCGACAGCTGGTTGACGCGCTCGCGCAGGGCAGCGATCGCAGGCGAGCCGCGCACGACCTCGCGCAGCAGGCGCTCCTCGTCGTAGTCGCCCTTGACGTTCAGCTGCACCCGGCCGGCCAACTGGGCCAGCAGTTCCGTGAGCACTTCGGCGTTCGGCTCGAGCAGCTGCTCGCGCACGGCCGCTTCGCCCTGCATGACGGTGCCGAACCGGACCGGCAGCACGGTCGCGCTCTTCGACGCCTCCTCGAGCACTCGCCAGTGGGCGCGGACCTCGCGTGCAGCGGCAAGCGAGTCGGCCTGGAGTGTGCTGACGAGCGCTGCGAGACCCGCGTGCTCCACCGTCGACACCTCCGCCTCCTCGACACCGCCGACCGAGACACTCGCCTGGTCCGATGCCGGCAGCACACCGTACACGTAGAGGCTGACGTCGTCCTCCTGCGGCACTAGCTGCTCTTCCGGCTGCGGGAACGCGATCTCGATGACGAGGAACCTGACGACGACCTACGCCGCGAGCTGCTGCTCTTCTCTTTGTCATCGTCGTCATCGTCATCGCCGCTCAGCGCGTCCTTCACGCCCTCGATCGCGCCCTTCGTCTTCGATTGCGCACCGCCGGAGGTCACCGACTCCATCAGCTCGGGGAGCCCTTGTGACTCGTCGGTCTGCAGCAGATCCACCCGGTTGACCGCTTCGGCGAACCGGAGGTAGGTGTCGACGCTCGCGATCACGATGCGCGCGTCGATCGTGAGAATCTCGATCCCGATCAGCGACACCCGAATGAAGGCGTCGATGACCAGACCCTTGTCGAGGATCACGTCGATTACGTCGGCGAGCCCGCTCGGACGTGGACGCTCGAGGTATCCCCCGGTTGGTCTTGCTGCAGCCATCTAACTCCTTTCGCTTGTCATTCAGGTCTCGCTGGATTGCTGGGATGGCAAGGGCTCCTCTTCGCGCCGCATCAGCTCTGTGCGGATGTAGGAGCGGTTCTTTGCCAGGGCTCGAGAGATCTCGACCTTGCGTATCCCGTGCAGATAGCCAATGACCCAGTCGAGCTGCTGGAGCGCGTCCTCCGCGGCCTTGCGGTAGCGGTCCGCCTCCTTCTCCTTGGGGTGATCGGCGTACTTCTTGTCGTCGTTCTTGTCGTCGCCTCTGGCCATCGAGTTCCTCCGCGCCGGCTACCGGCTGCCGGCCTTCGCCTTCTTCGAGCCGGGCTTTTTAGAGCTGGACCTCGTGGACCCCGCCTTCGATCTCTGGGTTGACTTCGAGCTCGGGCTTGACTTGCTGCGCGACCCGGTCTTCGAGCTCGTCGAGCGTGACCTCGAGCGGCTTGAGCTGGATTTCGCCGCGCCTGACCCGGACTTCG
>JBKPME010000113.1:0-8665 GCA_046731915.1 Actinomycetota bacterium | reverse complement strand
GTCGCCTGAGACCCAGACGCCGTTGCCGGCCACCGCGATGTCGCCGGCGAACCCGATCGGGGTCGTGCGCGTCAGCCGCATCGTGGCCGGATCGATCTGCAGCAGCGCTCCCGGGTCTTCGAGCCTCCAGAGCGCCCCCAGGCCGAATCGCATCCGGCTGGCGCCGGGTCCGGTAGACACCTGGCCGAGTGGATCTCCCGAGCCGGTGCCGAGGAACAGGACCGCACCGGGGCCGGCTATCCGCAGTGGCTGCGGGCTCGAATCATCCGACAGCAAGATCACCCCCGCCAGGAGTGCGGCGCCCACGGCAGAAACGCCCAGCAACACAAGCGGGAGGCGACGCGGTGGGCGCCGTCGCGGCTCACGGGGCTCATCGGGCGCGGGCGGCGCGGGCGGGCTCGGCTGTCGACTCAGAAG
This sequence comes from Actinomycetota bacterium, assembly GCA_046731915.1. Taxonomy (GTDB): domain Bacteria; phylum Actinomycetota; class Thermoleophilia; order Solirubrobacterales; family Thermoleophilaceae; genus JACVRW01. The sequence goes on along the minus strand of JBKPME010000113.1, from coordinate 8,248 downwards.
ACCCGCATCCTGGTTGAGGATCTTGCGCTCGAGCTCGCGGAGCGACGCGCTCGGCTCGATGCCCAGCTCGTCGACGAGCAGGCGCCGCGTATCGGTGTAGACGGCGAGCGCTTCGGCCTGCCGCGAGCTCGCATAGAGCGCGCGCATCAGCTGCGCCCGCAAGCGCTCACGCAGCGGATGCTCCGCAACGAGGCCCTCGAGCTCCGAGACGAGCTGGTGGTGACGGCCGGTCTCGAGCTCGGCCTCGATCCGCTCTTCGAGAGCGGCCAAGCGCAGTTCCTCGAGCCGCTCGACGTCCAACCGGGCGAAGGGCTCGAACTCCAGATCCGCCAGCGGCCGCCCGCGCCACACCGACTCCGCATCCCGAAGTCGAGCGACCGCCGACTCGGCGTCACCGGCCTTCAATGCCGTTCGCCCCGCCGCCACGAGGCGCTCGTAGCGGTCCAAGTCGAGCTCGTCGCGCTCGACGCGCAAGACGTATCCGGGCGCGCGCGTGACGACCCGCTGGTTCCCGTCGCCGGCCGCGCTCAGCGCCCTCCGCAGGCGGGGGATCTGCAGCGTGAGCGCGTGCTCCGAGTCGCGCCCCGGCGCGTCGGGCCACAACTCCGCGATCAGGCGGTCGCGCGAGACGACGCGGTTGGCGCCGAGCAGCAGCAGTGCGAGCACCGCGCGCTGCTTGGGACCGCCGAGCGGCAGCGACTGGCCGTTCGAACGCACCTCAAGTGGGCCAAGGATTCGGAACTCCATTTGGCGTCCCGCAGCCCAGTCTCGCACTTGTGGAGCCGTGGGGCGAACGTCTGAGACCACTTTGAGACAGCGCTGATAGCGGCGCCGCAGACCCTCCAGGCGAAACCAAGACTGGAGGAAACCGAATGAAGCTTCACGGCAAACGTCTCGGCCTCGCGACCGCGACGGGGCTCGCAGGCGTCGTGCTCGCGGTCCTCGTTCTCGCCGGCGGGTCCTCGCGCGCGACGACGCACGGCACGAACGGGCTTATCGTCTACCAGAACCGATCCGACGAGCAGGGGACGGGAACGCTGTACGCGGTCCGGCCGGACGGAAGCGGCAGGCGGGCCATCACAAGCGCCCCTGGAGACGCAGCGCCCGATTGGACACCGGACGGGAGCAAGATCGCGTTCTCGCTCGGCCACACTGACGGACCGCTCTTCTGCTCCGTGGTGCTCGTGAACGCCGACGGGACCGGGCTGACCGATCTCAGCACCGGGCAGAGCGGCTGCGAAGGCGGCCCGGCCTTCACCCCCGACGGCCAGCGGATCGTCTTCATCCACTTCGACGACAAGGCGGACAGGGAGAACATCTGGACCATGGACCTCACCGGCGGCGACCGCCGCCGGCTCACGAACCGCAACGACAGCGGCACGGAGGACCCGAACGTCTCGCCGAACGGCCGCTGGATCACGTTCGTGCGCGATAGGTCGGACACCGCGAAGGCGCTGTTCCGGATGCGCCCCAACGGCTCGCACGTCCGGCGGTTGACGCCTTTCCGCTGGGACGTGTTCGCGAGCAAGCACGACTGGTCGCCCAACGGCAAGCTGATTGTCCTGACGCGCGACGCCGACCGTGCCGAGGCAGGCCGGTCCGCCAACCTCGTGACGATCCATCCCAACGGTTCGCACGCGAAGTACCTGACGCACTTCAAGGGTGGGCGAACCAACGCCTTCGCCGGCTCCTTCGCTCCCAACGGCAAGCGGATCGTGTTCCGGCTCCAGAAGGGCGACAGGTCCGCGCTCGCGACGATTCGCCCCGACGGAGGCAAGCTGCGGCTGCTGACCCGGATGACGAGGGTGATGCCGCGCTACATCGACTGGGGAACCCACCCCTAGGGCGACTCGGCGAGGCGGCATGCTCTACACCGCCAAGTGCTACTGGCCCGGCGTCACCCAGAGCGAGCTCCAGCACGCTGCGGCTGCCGCCGGACACGAGGCCGCCAGATTCCGCGGGGAAGGCAAGCCGATCAGATATCTGGGCAGCTTGCTCTTCCCCGCCGACGACCTCGTCCTCTGCATCTTCGACACGCCCGAGCGCGAGCTCGTGAGCGACACGGCGGGCCGTGCCCACATCCCCTGCGAGCGCCTCATGGAGACGGTCTGGCTCGCTTACCTCGACGGCTAGCCGCGCGCGTCTCGCACGTCACACCCCGAGTCTCAACGGCCTCGGTGCCCATTCGGTGCCTGAACGCGCGTGGTTTCCCGGTGCAAGGCGGGGATCCTTGTCCGCACCTGGCGGGTGAAGCTGCGATTGGTGTGGTCCTGAAAGCCCCTCTCGAGTAGATCTCGGAGCCGATAGGGCCGGCGAAGGACCACCACGTCGCGGAGTATCGAGCTCTCATTAGAGGCCTTGAGGCCGCCCTCGCAGGCGGGATTGCACGCTTACGGGAGTGCCTCGATTCCCTTCTGGTGCCCGGCTGCTACCTGCTCATGACCGACGGGGCATAGTCGCCGATCAAGCCGTCCACCTGTTTCCAGCATTTTCGTGTGCTAGAGGCGCCTCCCGTTGCCGCGGTTCACAGCCCCGTGCACGACTCATAATCGTGAGGTCGGTGGTTCGAATCCACCCGGAGCTATTTCGGCGGCATCAGCGCTCGGCGCGCCGGACCAGTGCGGTGAGCGTCTCCGGGAAGTCGCCGCTGATCTGAGGGCCGAGCTCCGGACCGACCGCGTCGCCCGCGGGGCCCGTGATCTCCATGCGGTAGGTGATTCGTCTGCGATCGCCGTTTTCAAGGCGCTCGACGCTGTGAACGGTCCGCACTACGACGATTTCGCCGAGGGAGAGGCGCAGCCTCCAGCGGAGTCGAAACCTCCGAGGCTTGCCGGCTGCCGGGACACGGTTACTGGCGGTTGATTGCGAGGTGCAGCAGATGCTCGGGATCGACGAGGTGGTCGTGGCTGTCCTCGCCGGCATCGATGCGGACCCAGTCGAGGGTGCCGCTGAAGGCGTTGTCACCGACCGGGTAGTCGTCGCAGACCGGCGAGCCCGAATCGCGGCCGACGCCGGCGGTCTCGGTGAGGTTGTAGCGGTAGACGTGTGTGCGTTCGACACGTCCGCTGCCGACCTGCTGACCGTCGACATACAGCGTGCCGTCACCGCCCTTGCCGGTGCCGCCACCGTCGTAGGCGAACTCGACCCGAACCCCCTCCGAGTTAATCGCGCCTACCTGTAAAGGGAGCTCTTTCGGCGCTATATGAGCTATTGAAACCGCAAGGCCTCAACCTTGCCGAGCGCATGACTTTGCTGTCCAAGAGCTGAGATCCAACACATTTGGGCCGGCCAGCTGGCGGCATTGGAATGGGCGGAACGGCACGATTGTTGTCACGGTCATGTCACGGCAGACCATGCCGGCTGGCACCGAGACTGCTTAGCGATTGCGCGCGCATTAGGCGCCCGCTCGCGTGGTCCTGGAGGTAGGGTCGGGTCGTGTACGAACCGCACGCCGGCGATGCTGTTGAGCAGATGGCTCGTGAGCATGCCGCTCTGCGACGGGTAGCGACCTTCGTCGCGCGCCAGCCGACGCCGGAAGAGGTGTTCGCGCTCGTGACGCGGGAAGCCGGCGAGCTGCTCGGCGCGCGTGTTACCGGTCTGCTGCGAGTGGAGAGCGCGACGACCGCGGTGTTCGTTGCGGGTTGGTCGCCGGGCGGCGATGTCCCGCTGCCGGTCGGAAGTCGCGGGATACTCGACGGTCGGGGACTCATGGGACGGGTCCTGCGTACGCGTCGCCCAGTGCGGCTCGAGAACTTCGACGAGGCTGGTGGCATCGCTGCGGAGCAGATGCGCAGGATCGGCGTCCGGTCGGGAGTGGCGGGTCCGATCGTGCTCGGCAATCGGGTCTGGGGCGCGCTGACCGCTGCGTACGGGGATGAACTGCCGCTGCCGCCCGGCGCGGAGGACCGGGTTGCGGCGTTTGCGGAGCTGGTGGCGTACGCGATCGACAACGCTGAGGCCCGTGGAGAGCTGGCCGCGTCCAGGCTCCGCATCGTCGAGGCGGCCGACGAGCAGCGCCGGCAGGTCGTCCGCGACATCCATGACGGCGCGCAGCAGCGGCTGGTGCATGCGGTGATCACACTTCGGCTGGCCAACACGCGCGACGATGTGACACCGCAACTCGAGGGGTTGCTCGGCGAGGCATTGGACGACGCGCAGGCAGCAATCGACGACCTGCGTGAGCTCGCGCGCGGTCTCCACCCGACCTTGCTCACGACCCGCGGCCTTCGGGCCGCAGTTGACAGCCTCGCGGACCGTGCGTCCGTACCAGTGCGAATCGAGATTCCCGAGCGCCGCTGGCCTCGTTCGGTCGAGGCCGCCGCGTACTTCGTTGCGGCGGAGGCGTTGACCAACGTGGCGAAGCACGCCCGGGCGTCGTTGGCGACGGTTCGCGTCACCGCGATCGACGGGCGGGTCCGCATCCTTGTCGAGGACGACGGCGCCGGCGGCGCGCTCGCAACCGCCGGAGGAGGGCTCTCCGGCCTAAAGGACCGCGTGGTCGCACTCGATGGGACGTTCTCGATCGATAGCCCCGCCGGCGAGGGCACCCGGATCAAGGTGGAGATCCCGGTATCCCCGCCGGCGGCGGGCGATTCGCTCACCCACGCAGACCGTGCGAGCGCGGGGTCCGAAGTGTCGGGCTGAGCGACGCGACAACCCCGACCGCGAACGCGGCCACGCCGATCCACACGTCGCCGAACACGATGGTGGTCAGCCCGGCGAGAACGAGAATCAGACCGATGGCAACGATGAGCATCTGTCGGTTGTGCGGTTTCACGGACATGAGGCTCTCCTTACGTAACGCTTCACGGGTCACCACCCAGTCTCGGACGACGGACGCATCGCGACAATCGAGCGGCCTCCAGAGCCATCCTCGGGATAACCCCACGCGCGACGGCCGGCATGGGGTTTTCCCATTGAATCTGCGGGCGGCGCCGGGCAAGGTGCCGGCGTGCCAACGCGGGTTTATCGTCGACGACGACGCTTCGTTCAGGCAGGCCGCGGCCAAAGTGCTGCACGCACGCGGTGTCGACGTGGTGGGCGAAGCGCGCACGATCCACGCCAAGCCGGCGACCGAGTCCGTGAGTTGCGGCCGGATGGAGTCCTTCTTGATGTTCACCTTCGGGACGCCGACGGCTTCACGGTCGTTCGGATCCTGCGCCGTGCGCGAGCCGACCTGCACGTGTTGCTCACCTCATCGGATGCCGCTGCGGCAACTCCGCGGCTCGCACGGCAGTGCGGAGCAACCGGCTTTGTTCCGAAGACCGAGCTGATCACGACCGACCTCCCGCAATAACGGGTCCCGCGCGCCAAGTTACGCGCCGCGCAGAAATGTCAGCACGGCGAGGACCCGGCGGTGGTCCTCGGGCGCCTGGCGGAGGTTGAGCTTCGAGAAGATGCTCGTCACGTGCCGCTCGACTGCGGCGACGGTGACGATGAGCTGGTCGGCGATCCCCTGGTTAGACCGGCCTTCCGCCATTAGCGCGAGGACTTCACGCTCGCGCGGGGTCAGCTCATCGAGCGGACCATCTGCCCGCGGCCGGTCGACCATCCGCTGGATCACGTCCGGATCTAGCGCCGAGCCGCCGCGAGCGACCCGACGGACGGCTTCAGTGAAAACCGCGAGATCGCCAACCCGGTCCTTCAGCAGGTAACCGACACCGCGTGCGTCGCCGCGCACGAGCTCGAGCGCGTAGCGGGCTTCCAGGTATTGCGAAAGGACGAGGATGCCGATGCCGGGCTGGGCTTCACGGATCCGCTTGGCCGCCTCGAGTCCGTCGTCGGTCAACGTCGGTGGCATCTCGATGTCGGTTACCACCACGTCCGGCTTGTGCGCACCCGCTTTGCGCACCAGATCCTCTGCGTCGCCTGCGACCCCGACGACCTCGAAGCCGGCGTGCTCGAGCACACGAACCACACCCTCGCGCACGATCGGTTGGTCCTCTCCGACAACGATGCGGATCGGGGTCGCGGGTGCCACCTCGCGGCAACCGTACGCACCGACGCCGTGTAGGGCTAGCCCAAGCGCGCAACTAGGGCGCGCTCCATTGGCGCTGCCGCCGCGCGGGCGGATGCTCTGTCCACGACGAGATCCACCCAACTAGGAGGTCATCATGAACACGACAGCGCACACGATTCCCGCCAAAGTCCCGTGGCGGCAGGTCGCCGCCTACGTGGCACTCGCGTACGGCATCGCATGGGCGGTCTGGGCGCCTGTCATGGGGGATGCCTGGCAGGCGATCACCAGCGGACGTACGCCGTCCTCATATACGGCTCCCGGCTTCGTCGTCATCGGGATGCTCGCCCCCGCGATCGCCGCGCTGATCATGCGTACGCTCGTCAGCAGGGAAGGACTCCGGGGATCCCTGGGTCCAGTCCGCGGCAAGCTCCGCTGGCTCGCTGTAGCGGTCATCGCACCGGCGCTGTTTGTCACAGCGACCGTGGCGGTCAGCGCCGCAACCGGGCTTAGCAATTTCACGCTCGGTGTCAACAAGCCGTTCATCGCCGTCTGGCTGACCCTGCTCCTCATCAATACGCCACTCACGGCGGTGTTGACGCTCGGGGAGGAGTACGGCTGGCGCGGCTACTTGCTCCCGAGGCTCCTGTCGCTCGGCGAGCTGAGGGCCTCGGCGATCATCGCCCTTGTGTGGGCACCGTGGCACCTCCCGCTGCTGATGGTCGGCCTCAACTACGTCAACAAGAACCCGGTCGCGGTCCTGATGTTCATGTTCGTTTTCACGCTCGGCCTGTCAATGCTGCTGACTCGCCTATTCGTCGCTGCCGGCGGCAGCGTGCTTGCGGTGACGCTCGCCCATGCCAGCCTCAACGCCTTCGGGGACCGACTGTCCGACACCAAGCACCTCTCCGGTGACCCATTCCTGGTTTCGGTCGGCGGCCTCGTCGGCTTCGTCCTTCTCGGGGTCGCCGTCGCCGCCGCGTACCGCCGCCGCACGCCCCGCGCGCGGCCAAGGACGGCGCTGCCTGACGGCGGCTCGCTTGCCCTCCGGACGAGCACATCATCACCGGCCACCCCCGTCTGACGTACACCTGCACCCGCAGCTGAGGGCCCCGGTCGCGGACCGGGGCCCTCCTGCGGGACAGTCTCGAAAACCGTTGCCGTTCGGGGCGCCGGCTGGCGCGCGCGAGCCGTCTAGTGGCTCCCTGCGCTTCGGCTGTCCGATCGAGAGCCAGGTCGCGCGTTCTCGCACTAGGACTGAGGGCGACACTCGTAGGGCGGCTGGGTGCTCATTGGGTGCCCAAACTCCCGTGATTTCCCGGTGAACGGCGGGGAATTGCACTCCGCGCTCGCTGGTGAGAAACGGACGTTTTGCAGGTGTTTTCGTCCCCGAATTGGCGCTCCACGTTCTGCTTGCCATGCAGCAGGTCGAGGGTTCGAATCCCTTCAGCCGCTCTCAAAGAAGCCCCCTCGCGCATTCAGGAGACGCTCGTGACCAGCGCCGTGCGTTGGCGAGAGCTCAATGGGCGCTCTCCCGGGCTGAGCGTCGATTTCCCACGTGGCCAATAGGCGACGATGGTCGGGTCCCGAGGCTGCCGGACTGCTTGCGAACGCCGCCGCCAAGTTCGGCGTTGGCGCGTCCGGCGTCTCCCGCGCCCTCGCCAAGCAAGACGACGAGGCCCCCGTTACGTCGTAACGGGGGGCCGCTGCCGTCTCCGAGTCCTTACGGGCGAACGCGGATGATCGTCTTCCCGTTGCGTCGCTCGGTCGGGTTGAGGGCGGCGACGGCATCGTCGAGGGTCGCGACGTTGCCGATGTTGCTCCGCAGTCGTCCGTCCCGCACCCGCTGGACGATCTCACTCAGTTGCGCACGATCGGACTCGACGACGAAGTCGACTGCCAGGCCGTCGGCGGGCCGCGCCTCGGGCGGCCCTACGACGGTCACCAGGGTTCCTCCGGCCCGGATCAGGCTTGCGGACCGCTTCTGGATGTCTCCGCCGATGACGTCGAAGACCAGATCGACGCCGCCAACGTCTTCCAGGGCGTCGTTGTCGAGGTCGACGAACTCCTGCGCGCCGAAGTCGAGCGCCTTCTGGCGGTCGGCGGCGCGCCCGGTGCCGATGACGTAGGCGCCGGCCTCACGTGCCAGTTGCGTCACCATGGCCCCGACTGCGCCGGCCGCGCCGTGCGCGAGGACGCTCTGCCCCGCCCGAAGGTGGCCGTGGTCGAACAGTCCCTGCCACGCGGTCAGGCCCGAGATCGGCAGGCTTGCGCCCACGGTGAAGTCGACGT
>JBKPME010000112.1:0-5763 GCA_046731915.1 Actinomycetota bacterium | reverse complement strand
GACCTCGCCTGACCCGACCGGTCACTCGCCAGCAGGTTCGAGGCCCCGCCCCCGGCGGGGCCTCGAGGCGTCCCGCGCAGGTGGATGCTGGTGGCAATCGCCGAACATCAGAACCCGCGCGTCAGTAGTGGCGATAGGCCTCCGGCCAGCTACGCGCGCGCCCCCACCAACGCCCGTGCACGAACGCGAACCGGACGAAGAGGAAGAACATCAGCGGCCATACGAAGAAGAGCGCATGCGTGGAGGCCACCACCGCCACCGCGAACAGCAGCGCGATGAGCGGGAGCGCGAGCGCTGGCGGCCGTAGCCCGAGCCGCGGCCGCCGCTCGCCCTCAGGGACGCGCAACCGCGGCAGGTCCGTGAACAGCTGATCCAGATCGCCGAGCTTCGTCGCGGCGTACGCGCGGCCCGTGCGTTCCTCGAGCTCGTCCGTACTGAGCCGGCCGTCGGCATGGTGTCGACGCAGGGCGTCCGCGGCGCCGTCACGCTCGGCGTCTGATGCCCGGGTCCCGGACTCCACTCCCAGGCCGAGCGTCTGCAGCAGCGAGACGTCCGACGGATCGGTGTAGGGGCGTCGCATCACGCCTCGCCGTCCTCTCCAAGCACGCTGTAGACCCGCCGACGCGCGTCATTGAGGATCTCCCGCGTCTTGGTGATCTGATCCTCTGAGCCGGTGCGGGCGACTTGCATAATTGCGGCCCCGAGCTGCAACGCCGAGTCGCGCAGGCTGGACGTCCGGCCCTCGCCCTGGTCGGCGACCTCCTCCCACGGCGGACGCTCGAGCTCCTCCGCCTCCGCGCGGCCGGCGTCGGTCAGCGAGAAGCGCCGCCTGCCCTCCGACTTCTCGCCGCTGACGAGCCCTTCGTCCTCGAGCAGCTGGAGCGTGGGATAGATCGAGCCCGCGCTCGGCCGCCACAGGCCGTCCGTGCGCGCCTCGAGCTCCTGGATCATCTCGTAGCCGTGCATCGGCCGCTCGGCGAGCAGCGCGAGGATGGCAGCGCGCACGTTTCCGCGCCGCACCCGCGGACCACCGCCTCGGCCGCCGAACGGCGGGCCCCACGGCCCGCCACCACCCCACCGCCCACCGTGCCAGCCGCCACGCGGCCCGCCTCCGAAACCTCCGTGGGAATGCATCCTCCGACCGAACATGCCCGCTGTCCCTCCAATGTGACGTGAGCTAACGCGATATATCGTAATACTATCGAATCAGCTCGAGCCGCAGCTGCGGCTAGGAACGGACCGTCCGCGGCTCGGGCCGCGTCGCGTCGACCGGTCGCGGCGTGGCCCACGGCCGGGCACGTTCGCGCTTCGCCCGGTGCGCCGCGGACCGGCCGTACGCGAGGATCCGCCGCGGAGATGCCGTCCCGAGCAGCCAGGCGACCACGAGACCCGAGACGGCCAGGTTTACCACCGAGGTGACGCCGTAGGCCGCAGCCAGCGCCTCGGCAACCTCGGTGGCGGGAACGTCGGCCGCGCCGGTGCCGGCCAGGACCGCCGCGATCAAGGCTATCCGGGCGGCGGTCGCGGCCGCGCCGGCCGACGGTGTTGCGCCTTGCAGCGCCATCAGTGCGAGCGCCGGGAGAATGCCGAACGAAACTCCGGCCACGGTCAGCACCAGCGCGAAGGCGAGTAGCCGCACCACCCGGCCGGCGACTAGCCAAGGGACGACGCGGGTGGCGAGTATGCGCGGTCGTCCCAGCACGGCGAGCCCCGCGCGGACGTTGTCAAGCAACTTGCCCAAGTGGCTGCGACAGAGCACGGCCGCGACGAACGCAAGGCCGATCACGGCGGCGATCATCAGCGCCGCCCCGCCCAGCGAGAGCGCAGAGGTCAGAACCTCCAGGGGCACCAGCCCAGCCGCGACGATGCCCGCGAGCAGCATTGCCGCGAATGCGGCTTCGACAAGGGCGGGTGGCACCAGGGTGGCGGCGAGCGTCGCGAGCCGGCGACCCGGCACCTTTCGGCTCACGAGCACCACCTTGACGGCGTCGCCGCTCTGCGCCGGTAGCACAGCGTTCCAGCCCACACCGCCGAGGTGGGCTGCCACGACGTCGCGGTAGCGCAAGCCGGCAGCCTCCGGACAACTGTCCCGAATCACGTGGAACCACGCACGCGCGCGGAGCACACCCGCAACCAGTTGAAGCGCGGCCGCACCTCCGAGTGCCCACCAGCTCATCTACGTGAGGTACCCGGACTCACTGCCGGGCACGCCCAATGTCGCCTAGCCGGTATTGGCCTCGGGCAGCTGCTGCGCCGTTTGGCGCAGGTGCCTCAGGGAAGCGTGCTCTCCCGCCAAGGCGGGAAGACCGAGCGCCAGCGCGACCGCCACCTCGATCGCCTGGAGCAGGATTCCGAAGGCCAGCGCAGTCTCGCCGCCGATGCCCCAGGCCGTGAGCACCAACACGCACGCCGCCTGGAAGACGCCGACGTTAGACGGTGTGGCGGGGACGATCCCGGCCACGTTCACGGCGGTGAGGACGGCAGCCGCCGCGGCAAGCCCGGCCCGATCCTCCAGCCGGAAGGCGACCAGCAGGGCATAGACCGACAGCAACTGGAGCGCCCATGCCGCGAGCTGGACAGACAACGCATGGGAGGTAGCAGAAGCACGGCGGAAGACGAGCAAGCCCCGCCGCAGCTCGGCGAGCCGCACCGCGAGCGCATCCGCTGCCCTCTTCAGCAAACAACTATGCGGCGAGGCGCGTTCGACCAGCCAGGGCGCGAGGATCACCACAATCAGCACCACGGCCGGCACCACCACCAGCACCAGCGCCAAGGCACCCTTGTGCGCTGCGAGCGCAGGTGTGCTGGCACAGGCCAGCGCGGCCACCGCGAAGAGCCCGAGCACGTTCAGCAGCGTCTGGGAGAACAGCGTGCCGATCACGACGGGCAGCTGGCGAGAGATACGACCGAGGCGGCGGCTCAGCACGATCGCCCGTCCGGCCTCGCCCAAGCGGCCGGGGAGGACTGCCGACATGAAGACTCCGATCATGGTCGCGCGCATGACGTCGGCTCGGTGAATGGTGCGGCCCGGGAGGGCCGGAGTGAGCACCGCATACCAGGCCTCGCTACGGAGGACCATCGAGATGGCCATCACGGCGAACGACAGCAGCGCCCATAGCGGCTCGATCGACAGGAGGGCACCCATCACGGCTTCCAGGCCGATGCGGGCAAACGCGTACGCCGACAGCCCGATCGTCGCGACAAGAGCAGCGACAAGACCCACTCGGCGGAACACGTCCTAAGGATGCCCGGGGCCGGGCTCAGGATCCATGTTCATCACGGCTGCATAACTACGTAACATAGTCTATAACTACGGACCATAGGCTACCTGGGAGACTGCATGAGCACTTTGAGCGAGACAGCAAGCGCACCACGGGGACGCGTCACCGAGCTGGCAGCAGCGAGACCGACGCGTCACGACGTCGTGGTCGTCGGCGCCGGCCCTGCCGGTATCTCAGCTGCACTCGCCCTGAAAGACGAGGGCGTGCGGGCCCTGATTCTCGAGCGCTCGGACCGCGTGGGTGCCCCCTGGCGTGCCCGTTACGAACGTCTGCGGCTCAACAGCGCGCGCCGTTTCTCGCATCTGCCCGCCCGCCCGTTTCCGAACGGCACACCGACTTTCCCATCACGCGACCAGCTGATCGCGCACCTCGAGCACCACTCGCGCGAAGAGGGCCTAGAGCTCCGGTTCGGTGCCAACGTCACGCGTATCGATCGCGACGACAGCGGGTGGGTCGCGAGGGTGAACGACGGCAAGATCCGCGCCCGACAGATGATCGTCGCGACGGGGTACGACCACACTCCCGCGATCCCAGCATGGCCCGGCCGCGACCGCTTTCAGGGTCGGATCCTCCACTCCGCCGGCTACAAGAGCGCCGGGCCCTTTCGCGACCAGCGCGTACTGGTAGTCGGGCCCGGGTCGTCGGGAATGGAGATCGCCTACGACCTCGCGGAGGGCGGCGCCGCGAAGGTCTGGCTGTCCGCGCGCACGCCTCCGAACATCCTGATGCGCGAGGGTCCGGCAGGGATACCGGGCGATGTGATCGCCCACGTGATGCTTCACCTCCCCACACGCTTCGCGGACGGGGTGGCACGCCTCGGCCGCAAGCTGGCCGTAGGCGACCTGGCCGCGTACGGCTTGCCAGTACCCGAAGAAGGAGTGTTCGCCCGACTGGAGCGGCTTGGGGTTGCACCCGCGATCGTCGACAGCGAGGTGATCGAGGCGGTGAAGCAGCAGCGCATCGAGGTGGTCGGCGGAGTCGAGTCGCTCGACGGGACGTCCGCCCAGCTGGCGGGTGGCGGGCAAGTCGAGCCGGACGTCCTGATTGCCGCAACCGGCTACCGACGCGGGCTCGAGCCCCTGGTCGGGCAACTCGGCGTCCTCGGCGACGATGGGCTCCCGCTTGCACTCGGCGAGCGGCCTGCCGCCGAGGGGCTGCGGTTCATCGGCTACGTGCCCCGGCCCGGGATGCTCGGTTACGCAGCCAAGGAGGCGGCCCGCGCGGCGAAGGCGATCGCTAGGGAGCTTTGATCCGGACTTCCACTCTTTGCACGCGGCGAGCAGCCCACCGGGAACGGAAGTAGGACTGACCTACACAACATTGAACAAGACGCCGGTCAGCCGCGAGAAGCCGTACCTGTTCGTCGCCGACAACGGCTGCGCTCACCGGCCGGCCGGCTGTCGCACCCAGATCGCGACGCGGTAGGCGGCCCCGACCGCACCGAGCGCCCAGCCCGCCAAGAACGAGCGGTCGCGCTGCAGCAGCGCGTAGGCGAGTGCCGCCATGGTCGCCGTGTCCCCGAGCGTCCAGTTGACCGACTCGCGGGCGCGCTCCTCCTCCTCGCGGTTTTCCTGTCCCCGCTGTGCCCGGCGAGCTCCCTCGTCGAGCGCGGCTTCCAGCCTGGTCGCGTTCATAGCTCCTCCCTGAAGTGGCCGATCGGCACCCGAAAGTAAGGGTCGGGCCGGTCAGATCCGCGCGGCTTCGCTACGAGGTAGACGGGTTGATCGAAGCCGGCGATTCGACGGTGGTGCTTGGTCATGTGTGAGTGCGGGTCCGGCGCGGTGCTAGGACTCCGAAAACGTCGAATTCGCGCTCCCTCGTTCGTCTCATGGGTAGAGGGGGCTCAGAGCGAACTCCCGTGACCGGAGGAGAATCGAGATGGGAAAGCTGATCGCGACCACGCAGGCCACCGTCGACGGCGTCGTAGACCCGGTCGGCGAGTGGGTGCAGGCGGACGGAGACCACGGCGAGTACTCGTTCGGGCGTCAGGCGAGCTCCAGCGGGCTGGTGCTGGGCCGCAAGACCTACGAGGGCCTGGCCGGATACTGGCCGAGCCAGTCGGGCAAGTGGGCGGACATGGTCAACCGGATGCCGAAGTACGTCGGGTCCAACACCCTGTCCGGAGATCTCGAGTGGAACGCGACCCTGCTCGAGGGGGACCTCGAGGACTCGATCCCGAAGCTGAAGGACGACGTCGACGGTGACCTGTTCATGCACGGGAGCGGCGAGTTCGCGTACGCCCTCGCCGAGAAGGGCCTGATCGACGAGTACGAGGTCTACCTGAACCCGCTCGTCTGGGGCCAGGGAAACGTCCACGTGCTCGGCGACAGAGGGACCGTCCGAATGGAGCTCGACGACGTGAAGCGGTTCGACTCCGGAGTGGTCCTTCTCACCTACCTCCCGGAGTCTTGACCGGCGACGGATGAAGTAGCGGCGTACACGCTGAGCGCGTCGAGCGGATCACGCGCGGATCGCGCCTGGT
>JBKPME010000111.1:0-7457 GCA_046731915.1 Actinomycetota bacterium | reverse complement strand
GATCCCGTAAGAGCCGCACCAGCCCGGCGATCCAGACGGGCGCGAGCAGCGGGCTGATCAGCAGGAACTGGAAGGGCAGGATCGCCCACCAGGGCTCCGAGCTGCCCGAGTGGCCCTCGGCGATCGACCGCGCGACATCGAGCTGCGGCCAGCCGTGGTTCGCCTGCCAGATGACCCAGGGTGAGAAGAGGGCGAGGGCGATGGCGCCGCCGAGCCAGGCGTGCGGGTTGCGAAGCAGCTTCCTCGGGCCGGCCACGGCGACGCCGGCGAGCAGACCGACCGCGAGGAAGGCGGGCAGCGGCTTGTTGAGCAGGCCGACCCCCAGCACCACCCCGGCCGCCAGCCAGAGCCGGTGATCGCCGCCACGAACGGCCCGCACGACGAGCCAGGTGATCGCTGTCCAGGCAACCAGGTCGAACGTCGACGTGCTCAGCAAGTGGCCGCTGAACAGCACCAGCACTCCGGTTGCTGCGGAGGCGCCAGCGATGGCTTGGGCTCGTGAGGTCCCGCCGAGCTCGCGGGCGAGCATTCCGGTGAGCAGCACCGTGGCGCCCGCGGCCAGCGCGGAGGGCAGGCGAAGCGCCGTGAGCGAATTCGGCGCGATCTCGGTCATGGCGCGAGCGATCAGCGGAGTGAGCGGCCCCTGATCCGCGTAGCTCGAGGCGAGGTGATGACCCGCGGCGATGAAGTAGAGCTCGTCGCGGTGGTAGCCGTAGCGGGAGGCAACGGCGACCAGCAGAACCACGACCGCCGCCACGATCACGACAACGGCCCTGCTCACCGGGCCGGACTCCTCTGGTATCTCGCTGCCGTCAGTCGTAGCTGGCCCTATCCGAGCACACTGACAAGAGCATCGGGGCCGAGTCGGGGACATATTTCGCGACAGATCGCCCCAAGCTTCCCCAGGCTGGATTACGACTGGCGATCCGTGGCGAAGGCCCCTGACGCATCAGATTCGCGGCGTCTCGCGAATGCCAACCTGCCGGGCCTCGACCAAGCGCCGGCCGACCCTCATGGCGGCGAGTTGCGCTCGGCGAGCTCGGCCGCGATGCGCAGCAACGCTCCCGCGGGCATCCGGAGCCCGGCCGCGACTCCGGCGCGCAGCCTTCGGGCCAGGCATGGGTTGACGCGTTGGAGCCCGCCCAGCACGGTGAGCGCCTCGGCCGGGGCGCGGCCCCTGATTTGCGTCCAATCGGGGCCGTCGATCGGCTCGACCGGATGCGGCCACCGACGCGTGTCGGTGCGAGTCGAAGAGCACGGCCGACCCGATTGGTACAGGCGTCCCATGGGTCGCCTGCCGTCCGTGAGGGGGAACATGGGCGAGAGACTGAGGGCGACCGGGGTGAGCGGCGTCACCAAGTTTGCGTGAACGTCGCGCAGATCAGCGGAGGTTCGGGACGCGCACGCGCAGCGCTCTCGGCCGTATCGTGAAGTGAATGGTCGGCTCGAGCTGGATCGCCTCTCCGTCCAGGCCCGCGGCAACGGCTTCGCCGGCCGTCACTTCAAGGCAGCGCGCTGTCCATCCGCGGCCGGGAGGGCCCGGGGGACCGCTCGGCCTGTAAAGCACGAGGACTCCGAGTCGGCCGCTGTCGAGCGTCGGGCGAGGTCCGCTGCCCCGCCGACGGCGGCGTGCGTAGGGGTTGTTCGATACGAGGGCGACGGCCGGGTCGACGTGCACGACGCCGAGCTCGTCCACGAGGCGCATGTCGTGCAGCTCCGCGCTGGGACCCAGTACCTCAGCCGCGGTTTCGAAGAGCGTGCGCGCCTTCGCATCGCGATAGCTCTCCCGCTGCACTGCCGCGGCGTAGACGCCGAGCGAGACGTTGTTGAGAAACGGACGGCCGTTCACATCGCCGAGGTCGATCGACCGTTCGATCGCATCTCCGAACGCGTCGAGCGCGCCGACGAGGTCGTTCGGGTCGAGGCCGAGATCGCGCGCGAAGTGATTCCGGGTGCCCGCGGGAACGCATACGAATGGGACTTTGTGGGCGCTCGCGGCGGACGCCACGACCGACAGCGATCCGTCTCCGCCGGCCATGCCGAGCACGTCGGCGCCGCCCGCGGCAGCGTCAGCTGCGAGGGCGCGGAGGTCATCGTCCGGTTCGAGGACGATAGGCTCGATCTGCCGTTCACGAGCCGCCTCGACAAGCCCCGCCTGTCCGGCCCGGCCACCGCCGGATCTCGGATTGATGAGGAGCACGGGCTGTTGCGAGGCGTCGGCGCGCCGCCATTCGAACCGCAGCTCATGATGCGCCCGGCCGACAGCCACGCTGCGTCCCGCCTTCGGATGTGGGCCGATGAGCTCCACAGGCTCGACGCGGCGGTCTATGCCGCGATCGCCGCGACGCCGACCCCGGTGATGGACGTGGCCCTCCGCCGGCTCTCCCGAGCCGCTAACTACTCGCGGCTGTGGCTCGGCTGCTCCGCGCTGCTCGCTACATGGGGCGGCAAGCGCGGCCGCCGCGCCGCGGAGAACGGCCTGGCTTCGATCGCCCTCACGTCGGCCGTCGTCAATCTGGTGCTGAAGCCACTCGGCAATCGGCGTCGTCCCGACAGGCACCTGTACGAGGTCCCGGTGACCCGCCAGGTCGGGATGCCGCGCTCCACGTCGTGGCCGTCGGGCCACTCCGGGTCCGCCTTCGCATTCGCCAGCGGTGTCAGCGCCGCGTGGCCGCAGGCCGGCATCCCGCTCAGCGTCGTCGCGTCGCTGGTCGCCTACTCGCGTGTCCACACGGGCGTGCATTACCCGTCGGACACGATCGCAGGAACAGTGAGCGGGGTGGCACTCGCTCCCGTGGCGGTGGCCGCCCTGGAGCGGCGGCGCCCGGCGGGTCGTTGACGTACGAGCGCGGTCCGTCCTGAATCGTCAGAAGTATGTGACGACGGCTCACACGGCCAGCGGGGAGCCTTGCCGGATGACGCCACCCGCCACCACCGCCCTCGGGGGCGACGTTCAGTCCCCGGCAACGGACGATCACGATGGGCTGGCAGGTGCCGCTCCGGGCGACACCCGGCGCCCGGATGTCGTCGTGTCGATATCCGTTCGGACGCTTCTAGTGGCCGCCGCAATCGTGGCCGGCGCGGGGGCGCTCGCGTCGATCGGGAGCGTGCTGCTCATCATCTTGGTGTCTGTCTTCAGCGTCGCCGTCCTCTCGCCGGTGGCTACTGCGATGGAGCGGCGCCTGCACTGGAGCCGGGCGCTGTCCTCGACGGTGCTCGTCCTGGGGATAGTGCTGGCCATCGCCCTCGTGCTGCTGGTGCTCGCGCAGGCGGTCAGCGACGCGGTGCGTGGGTTCAGCCACGACCTGCCCGAGATCATGGACCAGGTGAGACACAGCGATGTGGGCGACTTCATCAACGGTGGCAGTGGCTCGCTCGACACGTTGAGGGAGCACGCGACGGATATCACCAGCGGGGTGGCCACGGTGTCGGGCGGCGTCGCCGATGTCGGCCTGTCGGCCTTCGGGGCGGTCACGCTGTTCTTCTCGGTCATCTTCCTGACGCTGTTCGGCTTGATCGACGAACCGCGCGTACGCGATTGGATCGGTGGCCTGATGTACCGCGAGAAGCGGGAGCGCTACCTGGACGTCACGGATCGGATCATCCACGTGACCTCGCGCTACATGCTCGGCAACCTCGCCATTTCCGTCGTCTGCGCGATCGTCTACGGCGTCACGGCGGTGATTCTCGATCTGCCGTACCCGCTCGCTCTGGCGCTGATCGCGGGGCTCCTCGACCTCATTCCGACGGTCGGGGCGACGATCGCCGGAGTCATCATCGCGCTCGTCGCCCTCTCGGTCGGCGTCGAGACGCTGCTGGCCTTCGCGATCGTGATGGTCGTCTACCAGCAAATCGAGAACTACGTCCTGCAGCCGATGATCATCGGCAGGGCGGCCCGCGTGTCGGGATTCACCGTGCTCGCCAGCGTGCTGGTGTTCGGAGCGCTGTTCGGATTCATTGGGGCGATCATCGGCGTGCCGATCGCAGCGGGGCTCCAGATTCTCGTCGAGGAGCTCACCGCGGCCAGGAGGGCTCGCATCGCGGCCGCGGACCCCTCAATCACGCAAAGCGTGTGACGACGGCTCACACATGGCGGCCGGATCATCGGTCGCGACAACCAACCACACCCTGGAGGTAATCGTGAGCGATCACGCTGCAACACCACAATTCGCAACACCGCCGTTCCCGTCGCTGCGCGACACACTACGCACAGCCACCGGCTACTGGTGGGTCCTGCTGACCGCTGGAATCGCGTGGGTCGCCGTCGCGCTGGTCATTCTTCAGTTCGACCAGGCGTCCGTGACCACCGTTGGCATCCTCGTCGGGCTCATGTTCCTGGCCTTGGGCGTCGAGAACATCGCGCTCTCGACGCTCGACGTGCCGGCGCGCTGGGCCTGGGCGCTGTTCGGCGGGCTCTTTCTCGTGTCCGCCATCGTCTGCTTCGCCAACCCGGAGAACACGTTCGCCGGTCTGGCCGACACGCTCGGCTTTCTGTTCCTGATCGTCGGCGTGTGGTGGATGATCCGCGCTTTTCTCGAGCGCGCGATCAACCCGTTCTGGTGGCTAGGGCTGATCTCGGGGATCCTGATGACGGCGCTCGCCTTCTGGACCTCGGGCCAGTTCTTCATCCACAAGGCGTACGTCCTCCTGGTGCTCGCCGGGATCTGGGCGCTGATGCAGGGCATCACGAACATCGTGCGGGCATTTCAGATCCGCGCGCTGCGCGAGGAGCTGTGACGGAGCCCACCGTGACGGAGTTCAAGCAAGACGAACGGCTGTCACGTCAGCAAGCCGCTGAGCGGCTGATCGACATCGCGTTCGCACTGACCGCCGGCGGCCCGCTCGAGCTGATCGCAGCGGGCCGCCGGATCACGGTCCCGGTCGAGAAGGAGCTGCGTTTGGAGCGGTGCCTCAGGTCGAACGGCGACCGGATCGAGCTCGAGCTCGAGCTGAGCTGGTCGGCCGCCGGACGCTAGCCTCAGCGCCGCACCCCTCCTGGGGCGACCAGCCCGAGCTCGCGCGCACGAGCGACGGCCTCGCTGCGCGTATGAGCGTCGAGCTTCGCGTAGATGTGGCGCATGTGCGTCCGGACGGTGTTGGTGGACACCACGAGTTCGGACGCGATCTCGGACGCGGTCAGGTTGCTCGGCAGGTACCTGACCACGCGCAGCTCGGCCTCGCTCAACTCATCCCGTAGCGGCGCATCCGACCCACGCTGAGGAGAAAACCGCCCGGCCAGCGCGTCGAGAATCGTCGAGATGAACGTCGCGTGCGCTGTCCTGTGCCTCGGGTGGCGCTCTAGCAACTCCCGGCTTGGCCACAGCATGAAGGGCAGGATCAGGCCGTCGGGCTCGGCGAGCTCCAGCGTCGCCTCCAGCGACTGCTCCGCCGCGCGGCGCTCGCCGAGCCGATCGCTGGCGATGGCTTGGAGCAAGAGCGCCTCGGCGCGCGCCCAGCGCTCGTACAGGGCCGGCGCAGAACCGTCGAGTACGGGCGCCAGCGCCTCGATCGCCCCTTCCGGGCTGTCCTGTTCGAGCTCCAGAGCCGCGAGCGCGATGCGGGCTCCGGCGCCGTTGCGCTGTTCCGCGCTTAAACGGGCGATCTCGAGTTTTGCGGACTCCGTGTCGCCCAGCCGCACGCGTACCTGGAGAGCGCGCCCGTTTACGTCGACGGTGAACACGTGCTCGCTGGCGAGCAGCCGTTCCAGGCCCTGCGCGCGCGTGAACTCCGCGAGGGCTTCGTCGAAGCGGCCCTCGCCGAAGCGCAGCATGCCGCGGGCATGGTGGAGCACCACCTCGGTCCCCGGGTCGGCCGCCGTGCGTAGCGAGTCCTCCGCGCGAGCGAGATGGCGCTCGGCTTCCGCGAAGCGCCCCATCCGCACGAGCGCCATGCCGGCCATAGCGAAGGCGCCGGTCGTCATCGACTGGCTGGTCCAGCCGTGCTCCTCGGCGATCGCGAGTGCCCGCTCGCTCAGCTCGAGCGAGAGCGGCAGCGGCTGCCCGGTGAGCGGCGCCGCGATGGCGAGGTGCGCGAGGCAGCCGACCTCGATGAAGGGCCGTGAGATTCGGCGCGTGTGACCGAGGGCGTCCTCGAGGTGCTGCCGTGCGTCGTCGGGGCGCCCGGTCCAGAGTTCCGCGATTCCCAGGTTCATGAGCGCGAGTGCCCAGTAGTCCGGTCGCACCGGTAGCTCGTCTCCCTCTGCTGTCGCGCCGAGCGCTGCTTCCAGTCCGCGCATTGCCTCGCGAGCCCGGGACAGGTCGCTCCGCCGGCGGGCGAGCTCGACCTCGAGGATGGCCAGGTACACGTGGAAGACGCGGCGTCGCTCTGCCGGGGCTGCCGCCGCGAGCCGCCGGGCGGCGTCCAATTGGAGGGCGGCCTCGTCGAGCAGGCCGTGGAGGATGTTGTCGATCGAGAGCGCAGCCGCGAAATTTCCGTCGCCCAGATGGGCATCGGCCGGGAACACGCCAAGCAGCGCGTGGAGCGTCTCGCCCCGGCCGGCCATCGTCAGCGGGAGATAGTTGTCCAAGAGCAGGCGTGCGGCCGGTGCCCAGTCACCGGCCGCTTGATAGTGGCGCACGGCTTCGACGACGTCACCCTCTTGTTCGTGCCAGGCGGCCGCGGCCCGGTGCAGCGAGGGGATCGTCGCCGGCGCGACGCGCCGCAATTCGAGGCGTAAGAGGTCGGCGAACAGGTGGTGGTAGCGGAACCACGTCCGGGCGGCGTCGAGTGCCGTGACGAAGGCGTTCTGGTCTTCGAGCCGCTGGAGGATCGCCTCGCCCCCCGTGCTGCCGGTGAGCACGTCGGCCAGCGGCCCGCTGACGCGCTCAAGGAGCGACGTGCGCAAGAGCAGGTCGCGCACCTCCGGCGGCTGGCCCTCGAGCACCTCGGCGAGGAGGTAGCCCGCCACGGTCCGCTCGCTGCCGGAGAACTCGGACACAAAGCGCTCGGGGTCCGGGTGCGCGGCTAGGGAGATCGCCGCCAGCCGCAGGCCGGCCACCCACCCCTCGGTGCGTTCGTGCAGCGACGCGACAGCGGTATCCGACAGAGAGATCCCACTTGCATCGATGAGGGCGCGGGTTTCGTCGAGCGAGAAGCGCAGCTCGCGCCCGCGGATTTCGGTCAGCCCACCCGCGAGCCTCAGGCGGTGCAGGCCCAGAGTCGGCTCCTCGCGTGTCGCAAGCAGGACACGGACGTGTGCCGGCAGCTGCGTGGTAAGCGTCTCTAGCCAGTCGAGCGCGTCTCGGGAGTCGAGCTCGTGCAGGTCGTCGATCACCAGGTGGACCGGCTCCTCGAGCTGCTCCAACTGCGCCAGGAGTTGCGCTACCACGGCCGCGCCCGCGAAGCCCGGGGCCGGACTGATCCGCTCGATCACGTCGTCGCCAACCGCGTCGGCCAGGGCGCCGATCACGTGAAGCCAGAAGCGTTGCGCGTCACGCTCGCCGCGGTCGACGGTCACC
>JBKPME010000110.1:0-8851 GCA_046731915.1 Actinomycetota bacterium | reverse complement strand
GTGTTCGCTATTCGGAGCGCCCGGCAGACGGGTGGCAGGTCCGCGGACGCGTGTGCGAGCGCATAGTCGAAGCGGCGCCCGCGTGCAAAACGTCCCAGCCGGGCGATCCGGTCGGCGGCCGCCCGCGCCTTGCCCGCTTTCGCGGCGCCACCGTAGCGCCCGATTGCGAAATACGGGTGACCCAACGCGTCGAGCAACTCGAGCGTGTGCGACAGCGGACGCGCGGTGATCTCCACCTCGTGGCCGTCCCCCTCCAGCAGCTCTATCAGCGGGCGCAACACGACCGGATGGGCGACGTTCGTCATGTCGACCCAGACGCGCACGGCGGCGCAGGCTAGAACAGTCTCGTTTGAGTACGCCCACGCGATGGCCGCGGCTCCGGCACCGTGACCGGGTCCTTGTGGGGCGCCGACCGCCTCATGGCCCGCGTCCCGCCGCCCGTAGTGCCGGGCTTCAGGAGCGCCTGGATCCGCTCGCGCTCCTCCTTGCCGACGTAGGCGCCGCGCGCGTAGAGCTGCTCGTAGCGCGGAACCAGGTCCGGCCGGTATGAGCGAAGCCATTCGAAGAAGATCTCGCGCACCTCGCCGCGTAGGTGCAGGGGGATGCCGCCGATGTTCACGGCGCCTGCCTCGCCGCACAGCTCGAGGATCTCCTCGACCTGCTTGGGCGAGTCGTTGATGCCCGGCATCAGCGGAGCGATCAGCACGCCGGTCGGAATCCCGGCCCGGTTGAGCTCGGCTACGGCCTCGATGCGCTTCCGCGGATGCGGTGTATGCGGCTCACTGGCCCGCCACGCCTTCTCCTCCAAGGTGGGAATCGAGAGATTCGCCGCAAAGCCGGCGACCTCGTGGATCTGCTTGAACAGCTCGATGTCACGCAAGAGCAGCGGCGACTTCGTGAGCACCGACGACGGCGTGCGCGAGTCCCGCATGGCCTCCCAGATCCCAGGCATGAGCCGATACCGCCCCTCGACCCACTGATACGGGTCCGTATTCGTCCCGAGAGCAACGTGCTCCCGCTTCCACGAGGGCCGCATCAACTCCGCCCTGGCGACCTCCGGCACGTTGACCTTGACGACGATCTCCTTTTCGAAATCGCGGCCGGCATTGAAGTCAAGGTAGGTGTGGGTGGGGCGGGCAAAGCAGTAAAGGCACCCCTGACTGCATCCTCGATACGGATTGATCGTCCAGCGGAAGGGCATCCGGGATGCGTTCGGAACCCTGTTCAGCGCCGACTTCGCCCTAACTTCGTAAAAACGGGTGTCGAGGGCCTCGGGCGCGTCGAAGGTGCGGACGGTCGCGGGCTCGCGGTAGCCGGGGAGGGTGCGTGCTGCCTCGGCTTCGACTTTCAGGTTGTCCCAGCGCATGGCGAACACATGTTCGCACATCATGGCGACGGGAGAGTGCGCGGTGGCTAGGTTCGTTCCTCACCGAACGCGGTGAAGACCACGCGCCGCGGGCCGCCGCTGTCGCGGTGCTCGCAGAGGTAGATGCCCTGCCAGGTCCCGAGCGCCAGCTCTCCCCGCGACACTGGGATCGTCAGCGAGGAGCCGGTCAGCGACGTCTTGATGTGCGCCGGCATGTCGTCGCGGCCCTCGAGGGTGTGGACGAAGTAGTCGGCGCCGTCCGGCACAGCCCGGTCGAACCACGCCCGGAAATCCCGGCGCACGTCCGGTGAGGCGTTTTCGTTGAGCGTCAGCGAGGCCGACGTGTGCTGCATGAAGAGGGTCGCGATGCCCACCTCGAATCGGTTCAGATCGGGCACCGCGTCAACGATTTCGGAGGTTACGAGGTGGAACCCGCGCGGTCTTGGACGAAGCTCGATCTGCTGCTGGACCCACACGCCGCGCATTCTGGCGGGAACGGCTCCGCGGCCATATTGTGACCCCAGGGCCGAAGGACTCGTGGACAGTCCAAAGGAGGAGCATGGATCCGCCCCTCCGCGAGCGGTTGCGCTGGCGGAATGCGACTGGAGAAGGTGTCGACTCGCCCGCCAGGCAGGCGCCGCTCGCTCCTACCGCGGCGATCCTCTTCGGGGCTGCCGCGCTGATCTGCGTGGCCGGCGTCGTGCTGCCCGGCGACGCGGAATCCGACGGCACCGTGCTGCTCGTCACGGGCGCCGCGGCCGCGCTCGGTTGCGCGGCGCTGCTGATCGCGAACGAACGCGTCCCAGAGTGGACCTACCACCCGATCGGCGTGATCGGCACCGCGGTGGCGACGGCGGCCGCCTACGGGTGGGGCACCGAGTCGGCCTACGGGCCGCTCCTGTACGTGTGGGTCACGATGTTCGCCTTCTACGTATTCAGCCGCGGCGCCGCGCTCGCGCACCTGGTCCTCATGGCCGCCGCGTACGCGCTGGTGCTCGTCCTCGAGGACCCGGCCGAAAACCCACTCGACGGCTGGATCGCCACGGTGGTCACGCTGCTCGGCACGGGCCTGTTCGTCTCCTTCGTCCGACACCGGCTTGGCGCGATGTTCCACCGCCTGCGCGACGCCGCTCAGCGCGACCCGCTCACGGACCTCCTCAACCGCCGCGGCTTCCAGGCCGTCTTCGACACCGAGCTCGAGCGCGCCCGGCGTGCCGAGCAGCCGCTCAGCCTGATCGTCGGCGACCTCGACCGCTTCAAGCGAGTGAACGATGCGCACGGCCACGCGGCCGGCGACGCCGTCCTCGTGCGGGTGGCCGACGCCATCCGCGGGGCCAAGCGCGGCTTCGACAGTGCCGCGCGCGTGGGCGGCGAGGAGTTCGCCGTGCTCGCGCCGAACTGCGACGAGCACGGTGGCTACGTGATCGCCGAGCGCATCCGCGCGGCCGTGTACGAGGCGCTCTCCGGACGCCGGAAGGCGGCCCGGCTGACGATGAGCTTCGGCGTGTCGACGTTTCCGCTCCACGGACAGTCGGCCGACGGTCTGCTGCGAACGGCCGACCAAGCGCTCTACGCGGCAAAGCGCCTCGGGCGCAACCGCGCAGTCATCTCGAGCGCGGACGTGCCGGGCATCCTCGCGCGCGCGTCACGCTCGGCCGACGGAGACGGACAGGTTGAGCTGGCCTCGCTCGTGAATCTCGCCGAGGCGCTCGACGTGCGCGAATCCGGCAGCGCCTCGCATTGCCGGCGCGTGGGCCGCTTCGCCGAGCTCATCGCAAGGGAGCTCGGCCTGGGGCCCGACTCCGTCGAACGCGTCCGCCTCGCCGGCATCCTTCACGACGTTGGCGTGGTCGGGCTGCCCGACGACCTGCTCGGCAAGCAGGGGCCGCTCACCGAGGCCGAGTGGACGCTGGTGCGGGCGCACCCCGCTATCGGAGCGCGCATGGTCGAGACGACCGAGTACGAGGACATCCGCTCGTGGATCCTGTTCCATCACGAGCGGCCCGACGGCCACGGCTACCCCGAGGGCCGACCTGAGGGCGACGTTCCGCTCGAGTCCTGCATCATCGGCGTGGCGGACGCCTACGAGGCCATGACGAACCCGCGCCCGTACCGAGCCGCCTACGCCGCCGAGGACGCCGCCGACGAGCTTCGTCGCCAGGCCGGCACGCAGTTCCGCCGGGACGTCGTGGAAGCGCTCCTGAGGGCCGTCTGATTCCGCGGTAGCCCCTTTAAGGGACAGCGCATTCGCGTCGATAACCGATAGGTATGGAGCCGGCAGGCCTCCTCGCCCCGCTTCTACCCTCCGTCTGCGCGGTCGTGCTGGCGGGCTTCGCGCTGCATCAGCGCAGGCGCATTGCCGCACTGCGCGCACGCATCGCGGACTCGAACCGCACCGACCCGCTCACTGGCCTGTTCAACCGCCGCGCCTTCGAGGAGCTTCTCGAGATGGAGCTCGAGCGCGCCGCGCGCGGCGGCAACCTGGTGTCCGTGATCGTCGGCGACATCGACGGCTTCCGCGCCGTCAACGAGTGCCACGGTCATTCCGCCGGTGACCTGGCCCTTCAGGCCGTGGCCCAGAACGCGCTCAAGTGGAAGCGCCGCATCGACTTGGCGGCGCGCATCGGCGGCGAGGAGTTCGCGCTGCTGCTCCCGGAGACGGACGAGCGCGGCGCATTTATCGTCGCCGAGCGCCTGCGCCGCGCCACGCACAGCAGCTTCGTAGAGAGTGCCCCGGGGGTCACTTTCAGCTTCGGAGTCGCCACCGCGCCGGCCCACGCCACGGACGGCGTGGGCATCCTGCGCGCGGCCGACAGCGCGACGGCCGCCGCCAAGGAGCTCGGCGGCGACAGGACCGTGATCTACAGCGACGAGGTCGTGCGGATGGTCGCCGAGACGGGTGGCCACGCCGGCGAGGAGCTTCAGCTCGCCACAGTGATCGCCCTCGCTGAGGCGCTCGACATCCGTGACACCGGCACCGGCCAGCACTCGCATACGGTCGGGCGCTACTCCGAGCTGATGGCGCGGGAGCTGGGCCTCGACGAGGAGCGCGTCGAGCGCGTGCGCCTGGCCGGCGTGCTCCACGACATTGGCAAGATCGGGATTTCGGACCG
This sequence comes from Actinomycetota bacterium, assembly GCA_046731915.1. Classification (GTDB taxonomy): domain Bacteria; phylum Actinomycetota; class Thermoleophilia; order Solirubrobacterales; family Thermoleophilaceae; genus JACVRW01. Next base: position 4,372 of record JBKPME010000110.1, on the reverse strand, counting down.
CGTGCTCTCGAAGCCCGGCCCGCTCGACGCCGACGAGTGGCAGGAGATGCACACGCATCCGGAGATCGGCGCCCGCCTGCTCTCGCGCCCCGAGTTCGACGACCTGCGCGCATGGGTCCTGGCGCACCATGAGCGCCCGGACGGCCGCGGCTACCCGCGCGCGCTCCAGCGCGGCGAGATCCCGCTGGAGGCGCGCATCCTGGCGGTCGCGGACGCGTACGAGGCGATGACCGCGGACCGCGTCTACCGGCCGGCCCTTGGCGAGGAGGCTGCGCGCGCCGAGCTGCGGGCCGGGGCGGGCACCCAGTTCGACGCGCATGTCGTCAGCGCATTCCTGCACGCGCTCGGCGCGAGCCAGGTCCGTCGCCTGCGGCGCGTCGCGTAGCCGGCTCTAGGGTGCGACGCCGGTCAGGCGCGGCCAGCGCGTGGCCTGCCGCAGCGCGGCTCGGCTGCTCGGGTGCGCCGAGAGCCTGAACTCCGGCTTCAGCAGCGCGGACTGGTAGTAGACGGCCATCCGCACGCGCGGGTGGCCCTTCACGAAGCCGAAGAACTGTCGGACGAAACCAGGGTCGTCGCGTCCCCACACGCCCCATTCGGCGAAGACGAACGGCTTGGCGCGCCACAGCCGGTAGCTGTAGAAGCTCTGCATCGCGCTGCTCGCCTTGAAGGGCGAGTACCAGGTGGTGCCGACCCAGTCGACGTATTCGGCCCCCGGCCAGAAGTTGCGCGGGTGGTTCTTCGGGATCTCGGGGTTGCCGAAAGAGAGCGGCACCCACATGAGCGCTATCGGCGGGCGCGGGAGCTCGGAGGCCTCTGTCCTCACCGGCGGCATCCGCAGCCGCCGCAACTTCGCGTCGATGGCGGCAATCGGGCCGCCGCGGCTGATCAGCGCCACTCGGCGCCAGGCGCTCTTGAACGCGCCCACGCTGTTCCCCCGCCCGCGCGAGCGCCCCGACAGGTCGTAGGGGGCGTACGAGTTGTTCCCGTTGTTCATCTCGGACAGCGGCCGCAGGAAGGTCACCTGGCCGTGCTCGGCAAGCAGCCCGTTGAGCCGGACGAGAAAGGCGTCGCCCTTCCCCTGCGCGAGGTCGCGCGGGCTGAGGCCGCTGTCCTCCGGCGCGATCGAGAGCATCGCGGCGGTGTGCTGGGCCCGTGCATCGGCGAGCCGGTACGACAGCCAGTGGAAGCTCGACTCACTCGCCCGCCAGGAGATGAAGTAGTTGAAGACCGCCGGATGCTTCCCCGACTGGAGCTCGAAGTCACGGATATGAGCCTGGCTGTAACCGCCCTGACCCCCCCAGTAGACCTGGCCGCCCGGCGGGAGGAAGCCGGCGGCATGGGCCGTGCCGGGCAGGGCGAGGACCAGGAGAGCTGCGGCGACGGAGGCGACATGGCGCACTCTTTGTGTGTCGGAGGCGGCCGCCGAATGCTTGACTTGCCGACCCTGCGTTGACAACGCTGTAAAGCCGCGCCACGATCGCCGGCGGCTAATCGGGCCGCGTCGTCTCCACCGCGTAGCGCGCTTCGCGCTCGTAGCGGTTCGCGCGGTAGCGCGTGCGGTCGCGCGTCAACGTCGAGGGCCGCGCGTACGAGAGCCACACCCGCAGCGCACGGTGCTGCAGCTGCCAGACGTGGCAAAGCTCGTGGACAACGAGATCCTCGTCGATCGCCGGGCCCTTCAGCAGCACGAGATGCCGCGTGGCGTAGCCGCGGAAGCGCCTGAAGCCCGGTACTGCGAACAGCCGGGGCACGACCACCAGCCGCACGCCGTCCAAGCGCACCGGCGCGGGGTAGAGGTCGAGATGGTCGAGGCGAGCCTTCGCGCGCCGCAACACGCCGCCCCTGTCGGTCACATGCGGTCCCTTGCCAGAAGCGTGAGCGCCAGTGCCGGGAACAGGAGGACCGAGATCACGCCGCCGGCGATCAGCCCGGCGGCCGCGGCCTCGTTGATCTCGCCGAGCTCGACGCCGATGCGCGTGGCCGCGACCAGGAACGAGAGCGACGTGGCCTGCATCAGACCGGCCGCGAAAGTCTCGCGCCGGTCCACGAAGCGCCGGTAGAGGAGCGCCGGCGTCCCGCGCACGAGCAGCAGCGCAGCGACCGTCGCGGGGAGGAGGACGACCGTGTCTACGGACGAGAAGAGCGATTCCAGGTCCAGCTGCACGCCGCTCACGACGAAGAAGATGGGGATGAACACTCCGAAGCCGATGCCGTCCAGCTTCGCCTGAAGCCCGGAGCTCTCGACGGCGTTCTCGCGGTCGAGGAAGCTCACGGTCGCTCCGGCGAGGAACGCGCCGAGCACCACCTCGAACCCGAACTCGTCCGCCACCAGGACGAAGCCCACCAGCAGCACGAAGGCCAGCCGCACCGCCCATCTGGGCGGTCGTCCGCTGGAGCCGCTCGACCGCCCCCTTGAGCCGGGGGGATTCGAGCGCACCCGCCAGCAGCACGCCCACGGTCGCCGCCAGCACAGCGAAGAGCACGAGCAGGACGATCGTGCTCGTCGCACCCGAGCCGTTCTGTGAGAAGAAGACTGAGAGCAGAATCACCGTCGCGAACTCGGCGATCGAAGCGGCCGCGATCACCAGCTGGCCGAAGGAAGTGCTCAGCTCGTCCGCGTCCTTCAGCACCGCGGCCACGATCCCGAAGGAGATGGCGGCGAGCATGATCGCAACGAGCGTCGGCGCGTCGACGAGGTTTACGGCGTCGAAGCCGAGCGCGGTCACGAGCGCGAGGCCGAGCGAGGCCGCGAAGGCGACTCCGACAAGGCGCAAACGCCGATCGGCCGTCCGGCGGAACTTCACCTCGAGCCCTGCCAAGAAGAAAAGGAATACGAGCCCCAGCTGCGAGAAGACCTCGAGCGGCGCGGTCACACGCACGATGTCGAGGACCTGCGGCCCGATGAGGATGCCGGCGACAATCTCAGTGACGATCGCCGGGACCTTCGGCACCGGGAGCAGGTCGACGATCAGAGGCGCGGCCACCGCAGCGGCGATCGCGATCGCGAGATCGGTGTAGTCGAGGTTCGGAATCAGCGCGAGTCTGGCCGAAGATCAACATCCGCGCTGGCCACTCGGCGTAGCATCGGCCCGCGGTGGAGAGCTTCTTCGACGACATCAACCGCGCCTATCAGGTCCACATCGAGGCCACCGGCAAGGAGATCCACTTCCTCATCCTCGTGGCCTTCACGGTCACCTTCGGCTTCATCCGCACGAGCGCTCACCTGATCCGCGCGCAGGTGAGCTGGTGGCCGGGCAACGTACGGACGAAGAGCGGGACCCACATCCACCACCTCGTCTGGGGGATCCTGCTGATCATGACGACCGGCTATCTGGGCCTGGCCGTCGACATGGTCAGCCCCTGGCTCGAACTGACTGCTATCGCCTTCGGCATCGGCATGGGCCTGGCGCTCGACGAGTTCGCGCTCTGGCTGAACCTCGAGGACGTCTACTGGTCCCCTAAGGGCCGTCAGTCGATCGACGCAGTCGTCATCACGGCCTGCCTGCTCCTGATCTCGGTGCTCGGCCTCTGGTTCTGGATCGACGTGTACGAAGCGCTGCTGCTGCTCCTCGGAGTGGGCGGCGAGCAGTTCACCGGCGCCGAGAGCGCGATCTTCCTGGTGCCCTGGCAGCTGCTCGGGATCGTGCTCGGGATCCTTTGCTGGGTGAAGGGCAAACGCCTGGTTGGGATCGTCGGGGCGTTCATCCCGCTGGTCGCGGTGGTGGGCGCGATACGCGTCGCCAGGGACCGCTCAGATCCGGGCCCGGTGGAATACATGGGCGAGCCCAGGCGCTGAGCGGATTCAGTCAGCCCCGATCCACGCTTCTCCCGCCTGGGCTCCGGCAACAATACTGCTTAGAGCACCGTATCTGTGCTCTAGCCAGGACACCGTTTGGCTCGACCCGCGTCCGCTCCCTGGTTGCCGGTCGGGCTCGATCACGGGTGCGCCGCGAAGACGTGGGCGACGGCTCCGCCGCTGAAGACGGTGGTGCTCATCGATTCGATGGTGAGCGGTGCGGTGAAGATCCGCTCGCCCGCGCCCAGGACGACCGGATGGATGACAAGGCGGTACTCATCGATCAAGCCGGTCTCGACCAGCGATCGGGCGAACCGTGTCCCGCCGTGGGCGAGCAGGTATCCGTCGGAGCGCTCCTGCTTGAGCCGCGTGATGGCTTCGGCCAGGTCTCCGGCGGCGATCTCCGTCTCGCCCCAGTCGGCGGACGCGAGCGAGTTTCGAGAACACGACCTTGGGGATCTCGTTCATCGCCTTGGCGAACGGCCCGGGAGGCGCCGGGCCAGTAGGGGGCCCACACCGCGTAGGTGGCGGCACCGATGAGGTGCGCGCCGGCGTTACTCACGGTCTCGACTGTCC
>JBKPME010000109.1:0-29169 GCA_046731915.1 Actinomycetota bacterium | reverse complement strand
GGGCGACCCGCCCGGGATCTCCGACCGGGTCCGCCGCGACCACCTGGGCGGCGATCCGCTCGGCCGGCGCGCCGAGCTCGGACAGGACGTCCGCCGCGCGGGCGTGGGCAAGCGCGGCCCCCCGCGCGCCCATCTCCTCGCGCACGGCGGTGCGGACGATCGAGTGGGCGAACTCGAGGCTGCCGTCCGCCTGGAAGATTCCGAGCGTGGCCAACAGGTCCGCGGCGGCCACCGCAGCCTCGCTGGATACCTCTCCGAGCCGGGCCGCTTCGGCCATGTTGGCGCCGTTGCCCAGTACCGCCACGGCGCGCATCAGGGCCGTCGCCGCGGGCGGCTTGCCCGACAGCCGCAGGAGCACCGAGCGCGCGACCGCCGCGGGCGCTATCGCACGGACGCGCTCCGCATCGTCGGTCGAGAAGCCCTCGTCGACAGCCTCGCGCAGGAGGGCCTCGAGGAAGAATGGGTTACCGCCCGTCGCGTCGCGGCACGCCGCGACGAAGTCCGCCGGCACGTCGGGCCCGAGCCTTAGCTCACAGAGCTCGGCCGTGGCCTCGACGCTCAGCGGCCGCGGCCGAAGGATCTTTGTCTCGGGTGCCGAGGTGAGGCGCGCGACGGCGTCGACGTCCCCCTCCCCGGGCCGGGTGGTGGCGATCACCACCACCGGCAGGCCATCGAGTCGCGGCCCGAGGTAGGTCAGGAAGCGGAGCGACTCCGCATCCGACCAGTGCAGATCGTCCACAAGCAGTGCGACGGGGCCGTCCACGGCGAGGTTGTTGAGGAGCCAGTAGAGGCCGTGAAGCACCGAGAAGGCCCTGTTGTCGCCTCCGAGCGACAACGAGCCGGACTCGCCCGGCGCGAACAGGCCGCGTGAGAGCGACGCGGCCCCGTCGAACAGCTCGTCGCGCCCGGCCTCGGTCGCTCCCGCGACGACCGGCTCGAAGAGCTGTCGAACCAGGCCGTAGGCGAAGTCCTCCTCGAGATCACTGGCGCGCGCGCGAAGACAGGTGAACCCGGCACCGTCGGCGCGGCTCGCCGCCTGCCCGAGCAGGCTGGTCTTGCCGAGACCCGACGGAGCCTCCACCACTACGACTCGCCCACGACGCTCCTCCGCATCTTTCAAAGCACGATCGAACTCACTGAGCTCACGGTCACGCTCCAACAGTGTCGCGGTACTCGTGTGGATTACCACGACTCTAGAGACCGGCTGCGGAGACCCGACTCATCGCTCGGGCACCAACTCGGCGAGCGCGTGCACCAGCTGCCCGCGGCCTGAAATGTCGAGCTTGCTGTAGACGTGGCCAAGGTGGGTCTCGATCGTCTTACGGGTCACGAAGAGCGCCTGCGCGATCTCGCTTCGACATCCCGGGCTGGTTCGCCGATCGCCACGCCGCGCCGGTGCTGGTCGACAACGACGTGAACATCATGGCGCGCGGCGAGCACTGGGTGCACTGGCGGAGCACCTCCCACCTGCTGCTCGTGAAGGTCGGCACCGGGATCGGCTGCGGGATCGTGGCGGAAGGTGATATCCACCGAGGGGCCCGTGGTGCGGCGGGAGACATCGGCCACATCCGCGCAACCAGCAGCGAGGACGTGATCTGCCGCTGCGGCAACATCGGATGCCTCGAGGCGATCGCCGGAGGCCAGGCGCTGGCCGATCGGCTCGCGGAGGCCGGGCGCGACGCCGCCAACAGCCGCGACGTTGTTCGGCTGGTGCGCGACGGCGACGCCACCGCGATCCGGATGGTGCGCGATGCGGGGCGCACGCTCGGCGAGGTGCTCGCGGGCACCGTGAACTTCTTCAACCCAGCGGTGATCGTGATCGGCGGCGACATCGCCGAGGCACACGCCCAGCTGCTGGCCGGAGTGCGCGAGGGATCTTCAGCCGCTCGCTGCCGCTAGCGACGCGTGACCTGCGCATCGTGCCGAGCCGACTCGGCGACCGGGCGGGTATCACCGGTGCTGCGATCACGGCGATCGAGCACGTGCTCTCGCCCGCGGCGGTGGACAGAACCCTGCATCCGGCCGCCTCGCTCGATCTCCCCGCCCCGCGTGGCGATATGGGTTCACCTCGTGCGGGTACCAGGGGGGAAGTGACACCGACAGCCATGAAGTGGTGGGGCTGGGGCGCGGAAGACGTCGCATTCAGCCACGAGGGCAAGCCCGAGCTGGCGCCGTTCATCGAACGCCATCTCGGACTCGACGTCCGGCGGCAGGGCACGCCTGCGATCGCCTTCGACGACCTCGAGATCCCCGCATCTGCGCTCACGACAGGGCTGAGCGTGCGTCTCGAGGACGCCGTCGGACACGAGCACGTTTCGACGGACGGCCGCGACCGCGTCGCGCATGGGCGCGGCAAGAGCCTTACCGACCTGGTCCGACAGCGTCGCGGCGAGCTGGGCCGGCTTCCCGACGTCGTCGTGCGCCCCGGCGCTGAGGACGAGGTCGTCGCCGTTGTCACCGCGGCGCTCGAGGAGGACGCGGTAGTGATCCCCTTCGGGGGCGGCTCGAGCATCTCGGGCAGCCTCGAAGCGGAGCGGGATGAGCCGCGGCCTGTCATCTCAATCGACATGAGCCGGCTGAACCGAGTGCTCTCGGTCGACGCCAAGTCGCAGCTGGCTCGCGTACAGGCAGGCGTGTTCGGCCCCGACCTGGAGCGCCAGCTGAACGCTCAGGGCTGGACCTGTGGCCACTTCCCCGACAGCTTCACGTACTCGACGCTGGGCGGCTGGATCGCGACACGCTCGTCGGGCATGCAGTCCGACCGCTACGGAGACATTGCGGAGCTCACGCGCGGCCTGCACGTGGTCACGCCCACAGGGCTGCTCACCGTGAGAGCGGTGCCGAGCACCTCGACGGGGCCGAGCGTGCGCGAGATGGTGCTGGGGAGCGAAGGCCGGCTCGGGGTCATCACCGAGGCGACCATCCACGTCCGGCGGGTACCGCCCGAGCGCAAGATCCTGGGGTACCTGTTCCCCAGCTGGGTCGCCGGCCTGGCCGCCATGCGCGACATCGCCGCCAGCGAGGCCTCGCCCTCCGTCACGCGCGTATCCGATGCGCCGGAGACCGCGTTCTCGTTCGCAATGCGCGAGCACCCCACGCCGCTCGACCGCCTGAAGTCGAAGACACTTCACGCCTTCCTCAAGCGCAAGGGCTGGGACCCGGATGCGTTGTGCCTCTCGCTAATCGGCTACGAGGGCAGCGCTCGCCACGTGGCGACTCAGCGCAAGCTCACCGAGCGGATTGTCAAGCGCCACGGCGGGCTGGGCATCGGAGCGAGCCCGGGCAAGCTCTACGACCAGAAGAAATTCGACACTCCCTACATCCGCGACTTCCTGCTAGACCGCGGCGCCCCGGCGGACGTCTCGGAGACCGCCGCGCCGTGGGGCCGCCTGGAAACACTCTACGAAAACGTCACGGCGGCCGGCCACGGGGCGTTCGAGCGCCTGGGCGTGCCGGGATATCTGATGTGTCACCTGTCGCACTCGTACCACGCGGGTGCGTGCCTCTACTTCACGTTCGCGCTGAATCCCCAGGACGATCGCGATGCGCTGGAGGACTACGGAGTCGTGAAGCGGGCGATCCAGCAGGCGTTCGTTGACTCCGGTGCCACCCTGTCCCATCACCACGCGGTCGGCACGGAGCACGCCCAGTGGCTGGAGGAAGACATCTCGCCGCCGGGCCTGGCGATGCTGCGCGCGCTCTTCGAGGGCACCGACCCCGGTGCCCACCTCAACCCCGGCAAGATCGTTGCGGCCGATTCCCCACGGGTGGCCCGGGAACCTGTAGTAGGTGGAAGGAAGACCAACTCCGATGCCTGACCCGGCCGAACTCGACCTGGGCTGGACGCGCACCAGCACGGCCAGCCGCCTCCGTGAGCTGCTCATCTGCGGACTGCTGGGCCCGCTGATGGACCTCTACACGCGCCGCCGGGTGGTCGGGCGCGAACGTCTGAACGAGCTCACCGGTCCGGTTGTGTTCGTGGCCAACCACAACAGCCACATGGACACGCCGGTGATCCTGCGCGCGCTGCCGGGCCGCTGGCGACGGCGCACGGCGGTGGCGGCCGCGACCGACTACTTCTATGCCAAGCGTCGCAATGCCGTTGCCGCGTCACTTGCGTTCGGCACCGTGCCGCTCGACCGCAGCAGCGGTGCCGGCGTGGGCCCGGAGCAGACGGCGCACCTCGAGCGCCTCATTCGCGAGGGCGGCAGCCTGCTCATATTTCCGGAGGGCACGCGCTCGCGCAATGGCCGCGTCCGGAGACTGCGGTCGGGAGCCGCGCTGCTCGCCGCCGAGCACCATCTGCGGATCGTGCCGATTTACGTGTCCGGCACCCGCGAGGCGATGCCGCGCGGTCACCACTGGATGACCTTCAAGGCGGGCCGGCCGGGCCCGCGTCACCAGATCGAGATCCACTTCGGGACTCCGATCACCCCTCGCGCTGGCGAGCGGCCCAGCGAGGTGATGGAGCGAGTGCGCCTGTTTCTCGCCGAGTGCGGGGCCGAGACCGAACGCGCGCCGCGCGCTGGGCGCGCGCGAGCCCGACAGCCGGCCTGACCGTGGCGCGGGTCTTCGTGACAGGCGGCAGCGGCTTCATCGGCGGCGCCCTGACGAGCCGGCTGCTCGAGCGCAGCGACCAGGTCGTGGGGCTCGCGCGCTCCGACGCGGCAGCGGAGAAGGTGGCGGCGCGGGGCGCCGAGGTCGCCCGCGGCGACCTGCTCGACGAGGAGTCGCTCGCGGCGGGCATGGACGGATGCGAGCTTGCCTATCACGTGGCCGGCACGAACTCCCACTGCCCTTCCGACCCGGACATGATGCTGAGGGTCAACGTGGGCGGCGCTGAGGCGGCTGTGCGGGCCGCCGCCAGAGCCGGCATCGGCCGGTTGGTATACACCTCGTCAGCCGCCGCACTCGGTGAGCCCGCAGGCACGGTGGGCATCGAGGACTGCGCCCATCGCGGCTCCTACCTGTCCCTCTACGACCGCTCTAAGCACGAGGGGGAGCAGGCGGTGTTCGCGGCCGCCGCCGAGACTGGCGTCGAGGTAGTTGCGGTTAATCCCTCTTCCGTCCAGGGCCCTCCGCGCGCCGGCGGCAACGGCGCGATCCTCATCGCGTATCTCAACGGCAAGCTGCCCGTGTTCGTCCACACGCACGTGAGCTTGGTCGACATCGACGACTGCGTCGAGGGCCACCTGCTGGCGGCGGAGCGGGGCGAAAGCGGGCGGCGCTACATACTCAACGGGGCCACGCTCCATTCGCTGGAGGCGCTTCGGATCGTCTCCGAGCTGTCCGGCGTGCACGACCGCGTCCGGATGATCCCGGCGCCGGCGGCAGGGGTGGCTGCTTCGATCATCGAGGCCGTCTACCGCCTACGCGGGAAGACACCCTCGGTCTGCCGCGCCCGCGTGCGCACGATCCTGCACGGCCACCGTTACGACGGCTCACGCGCGACGCGCGAGCTCGGCCTCGAGTACACCCCCGTGGCCGACACCTTCGCGCGGACGATCGAGTGGGCCGTGGAAGAGGGCCTCGTCACTCGGCCGCTGCCCGTCGCTCAGCCCGCCGCGGCGTGAGCGCGCCAGAAGAACCTGCATGCTCGGATCGCCGGCCAGCGCCTTCGCCGTCAATGGCGTGACGTTCGCCCTGTCGGCTCTGCTCGTCGCGCGGGTGCGCGCCCGCAGCCGGCCCGTGGACGTCACCGAAGCCGGCACGGCCGGTGCGCTCAAGCAGATGACGGTTGGCGTTCGGACGATCATCAAGCTGCCCGCCGCGCGCACGCCCGTGGCCTTCTGCGCGCTGGTGAGCTTCGTGTACGGGACCAACACCGTCCTCTTCGTCGGCGTCTCCGAGGACCTGCTCGGCATGGGCGCGCACGGGTTCGGGTACCTGCTCGCCGGCCTCGGGATCGGCGGGCTTCTGATGGCGCCTGCCGTGGACCGGCTCGCGGGGTCGCACCGGCTCGCGCCCATCATCACACTCGGGGTGGCGGGCTACTGCCTGCCGACCGCGCTTTTGGCCGTGATCCACCAGCCCGAACTGGCGTTCGCGCTGCAGGTGGTTCGCGGCGGAGCAACGCTGGTCGTCGACGTGCTGGCCATCGCCGCGCTCCAGCGAGCCGTACCTGCCGACCAGCTAGCGCGTGTGTTCGGGGTCTTCTTCGCGTTCATCCTCGGCGCGATATCGCTCGGCGCCGTCGTCACGCCGCCCATCGTGGACGCGCTCGGTCTCGAGAGCGCGCTGATCACGATGGCGGTTGCGCCGTTCGTCCTCGGCCTGCTCGGCTACCCGTCCCTGGCCGCGATCGATCGCTTCGCCGCATACCGCGCCGCCGCCGTCGCTCCGCGCGTGGCGTTCCTCGAGCAGCTCGGCTTCTTCGGCTCGGCCTCGCGTCCGGTGCCCGAGCGGCTGGCCGGCCTGGCGACCGAGGAGTCGGCGCCGGCCGGGACGGCGGTCGTCCGCGAGGGCGATCCGGCCGATGCGCTGTACGTGCTGGTAGAGGGGGAAGTCGAGGTCACCGCCCGCGGCCAGGCTCACACGGATGAGCAGCGGCTCCGCCTGATGTCGCCGCCTGCCTACTTCGGGGAGATCGGTGTGCTGGAGCGATACGCGCGGAACCGGTGCGCCCGTGTAGCCGGCCCGCGCGCCCTGCTGTTCTCTGGGTGGGTGTGCTGGAGCTGCTGATCCGGCGGGTACATTGCGAGACGCGATGGGCGACCCCACTCGGTTGGTCGATGACGCGTATCGGGCCTGGAATGCCGGCGGGGCGCGCGCGTTCACCGAGTTCACCACCGAGGATGTCGAACTCTACGACGCACCCGAGCTGCCCGACGCCCAGGCGTGGCGCGGTCGCGCGGCGGTTGTGTCCCGGCTGGAGGAGCTGGTGGCCGCAACCGACGGACGCTGGGCCGACGTCGACGACATTCGCCCGCTCGGCGACGAGGTGCTCGTGTCTCTGACATGGCGCTTCGAGCAGTCCGGAGCGCCCACGCTGGCGTCCGTCTACCACGTCGTTCAGGTCCAGGGCGACCGTATCGCTCGCGTCCGAGTGTTCCTGGACGAGGCCCAGGCGACTCGCGCGGGATCTGACGTCCGCGGGGCCTGAGCCCAGGTTGGGCACGTTCGCCAGGTCCTGGGATGACCAGCAAAGCACGTAGAGCAGGCAGCTAGCGCGCAGTCGTAGCCCGAGACGCGGCCAGGAGCTCCTCGCGCGACGCCAGCTTCACGCGCGGGCGCTCCTCGTCCCTTCCCCTCTGGAGCTCCTCGGCGTCGATCGCGCGCCAGCCCTCAGCGGTGACGAGATCCGGCTTGCGCTCGGCGAGCAGCGCGTCGATCTGCTCGCGAGCCGGATTCTCCGGTGCGGGAAGCACGCCCGAGCCGAGGTCCTCGGCGAGGCAGGTGACCGTCTCCTCCGCGTCCCGCTTGTTCGTGCCGAGGATCCCTGTGGGGCCGCGCTTTATCCAACCGACCGCGTACACCCCGGGGAGCGGCTCGCCGTCCGCCGCCCATACCCTGCCGCGCTCGTTCGGGAGGACGAAGGCGCGCTCGTCGAACGGCACACCCGGGAGCGGCACCGCGCGGTAGCCGACGGAGCGCAGGACGAGCCCGCACTCGATCGGGTCGAGCTCGTCGTCCGTGGGCCGGGGCCGAAGCGACCCGTCGTCTGTGCTCACGATCTCGTTGCGGCGCACGTCGATGGCCTCCACCCTCTCCTCCCCGCGGATCTCGACCGGCGAGCGGAGAAAGCGCAGCACAATCGCCCTGCGAGCGCCCGAACGCGGCTGCCTCCCCGCGAACTCGTTCAGCAGCTCCACATTCTTGCGCGCCGTGAAGGTGCCCTGCTCGGCGAACCAGCGGCTTGACAGGGGGTCGAGCTCGACCTCGTCGGGATTGACGCGCAGGTCGACGCCGTCGAGGCGGCCGAGCTCGCGCAGCTCGGCGCTCGTGAACGCGGCCTGGGCGGGGCCGCGGCGCCCGAGCACGACAACCTCCTCGATCCGACTGTCTCGCAGAGCATCGAGAGCGTGATCGGCCACGTCGGTCCGCTCGAGCTCGGCGGGGCTCAGCGTCAGCATGCGCGTGACATCGGCCGCGACATTCCCGTTGCCGATCACGACGGCTCGCCGTGACGAGAGGTCGAACTCGAGCTCCCGGTAGTCCGGGTGGCCGTTGTACCAGGCCACGAACTCGGTGGCCGCCCAGCTGCCGGGGAGCTCCTCGCCCGGGATCCCAAGCGACTTGTCGGTCTGGGCGCCCGTCGCGTAGATCACCGCCGTGTAGTGGCGCATCAACTCCTCGTGCGAGACGTCCACGCCGACCTCGACGTTGCCGAACAGGCGGCAGCCCCGCTCGAGAGTGTGGCTGTCGAACGTCTCGTCGAGTCGCTTGATCTCCTGGTGGTCAGGCGCCACCCCCGCGCGGAGCAGGCCCCACGGAGTCGGCAGACGCTCGAAGAGATCGATCTCTACGTCGCCGCGAGCCCGCAGCAGGCGGTCGGCGGCGAACGCGCCGGCCGGCCCGGCTCCGACGATCGCGACTCGTGGCCGGGCTGTCGTCATCACGCGGCGGTCCGCTCGGCCGTGCTTTTCTCGGCGAAGAACTCCGCGTTCAGCTCGAGCGCGTAGCCGAACTTCTCGGGCACCTCGAAGTCCGCGAAGACGGCGTCGACGGGACACGCCTCGACGCAGGCATCGCAGTCGATGCACACGGCGGGATCGATATAGAGCTGTTCCGCCGTTTCGAAGTCGGGCGCGCCCGGTTTCGGGTGGATGCAATCCACGGGACAGGCCTCGACGCAGGAGTCGTCCTTTATGCAGCTGCCGGTGATTACGTAGGTCATCTGCCTACACAGGCTACGAGAGGCGCTCCGCCAGCTCGCCGGGGAGGCGATCGCGGTTGGCTCTGGTCAGGCGGACCGTCTCCACGTCTGGACGCCCCTTCAGGGCATCGGTGAGGGGATGCCGGCTGATCTGAACGGTCGCGACGATCGGCACCGGCTGCTCAAACAGCTCGCCGACGGCTTCCCGAAACCGCTTCGAGGCGAGCTCCATCTTGCCGAGCTCGTCGAGGAGCACGATTGAGCCTTGGCGTGGCCGGCTCAGCTCAGGAAGCGCCACTCGCTCGAACGCCTCTATGTCGACGCCGTAGCGCCCGACCCGGGGAGGCCCGGCGAGTTCCACGTGAGCGAGGACATCGCGCTCGCCGCCGAGAGTCTCGATCTCGAAGCCCACCCGGCTGCGCGCTTGCCGCAGCTCCTTCGTCAGGAAGCCGCGGAGCGGCACGCCGGCGTCTCGCAGAAGAGCCGCCAGACGATCCAGCGCTGTCGTCTTCCCCGCTCCGGGCCGGGCCTCCACCAGGACTCGCGCCGGGACATGCCGCACGCGTCAGCAGGTGAGATGCAAGGCGGCCGCGGTCCGCCGCTCGTCCAGCTCGCCGTAGCGGCGCACCGCGGCGCCGGTCTGAAGCACCTCCACGTCGATCCCGCGGCGCTCGAGCTCGTCGAGCACAGCCTGCGACGGGCGAAGCTGGCCGTGCGCGCCCGTGCCGAGCACCAGCTTCTCGGGAAGCTCGTCCTCGACCTCGCTGAGGTCCTCGACGGCGAGCGAGTGGCCCTCCCGCCTCCACCAGTTCGTGACGACGCGCTCGGGCAGCACGATCAGGTCGCGCGTCTGCTCCTCGCCATCCACGACGACCCGCCCGAAGCTGTAGTCCTCGAGCCGGGGCATGCCGACGAGATGTCGCTAGACCGGCGTGCCGGCCTCTACCGGCGGGCGGTCGGCTTCCGTCGGCTGCTCATCGCGTTCCGCCTCGACAACGGGGGTCGGCGGTTCCGGCCGCTCACGCTCCTCGAACAGGTACCGGAGCTCCTCGTCGAAACGCTCCTCACGCCGCCGCTCGCGGCGCATCCACCGCTCGTGACACATCTGCACCACCTCAGAGGGGGTCGGGTCTTCACTGGATGATTGCACCTGCCGGCCCCCGGTCAACGCTCCTGAAGGAGCCCACTCCCCGTGCCCCGGAGAAAGCTGAGGCTCAGGCGGCCGCGCGCTGTGAGGCGAGCCGACGGACGGTCGTCTTCAACTCAACCAGCCGCTGGTCGCTGCTCCACACCGGATCGAGACTCACCTCGACCCAGACGAAGTCGCCCGCCTTCCGTCGCAGGCGAGCCTCGAACCTGCTCCGCGACCGGTTCGCGCGGGCGCGCGCGAGCCGGAAGCGATCGTCCGGATGGAGCAGCTCGGCGCCGAGGCGCCCGACGAGCTCGTGGGGCGCATAGCCGAGCAGCGTCGCGAAGGCGGGCGAAGCCGACAGACAGGTGCCGCGCTCGTCGTAGCGCGAGCTCGGCTCCGTCGCATGATGGGCGTCCCGGCTCCGCTCCGACTGCGCCTGAGCCAGCTTCTTGGTGACCTCGTCGAGCGACCGCTCCAGGTGCGCGCGCCGCTCGGTGAAGCGCTCGCGAGCGTGCTCGAGGGCGAGCTCGGCATCCTCATGCGCCCGCCGCGACCGCTCGAGCCCTTGCTCGAGGGCACCGACACGCTCGCAAGCCCGCGCGAAGTCATCCTCGGCGGACCGGCGGCCGGAGATCGCCTCGGCAAGCTCCTCTGCGCTGCGCGCCCGCTCCCTCGCGGCACCTTCGAGCTCCTCCGCGAGCGCTCCGGTCTCCGCATGAGCGCGTTCCAGCTCCTGCTGAAGCGCCCGGCCCTCCGTCCGGGTTCGCTCGAGCTCCTTCTGGAGCATCCGCTCCGCCGTCCTCGTCCGCGCCAGCTCGTCCACCGCACCGGCGATCTCCCCCTGGAGGCGCTCGACCTCGTCGGCGCTCGCGGCGAGCTCACTCTGGACGCGGTCGCGGTCGGCCACGGTACGCCCCAGGTCGCGGCCCAGCTCATCCAGCTCCCGCCCGGCGACCGTGAGCGCGCTCCTGGCATCGGCGAGCTCCTGCTCGGCGCTCGCCCGCGTGCTCTCCGAGCGCCGGAGATCGTCCGCCACCCGCTCCCGCCCGTTGCCGGCCTGGAACAACTCGGCGCGCCGCGCGGCCAGGTCGGCGGTCAGATGTGCGATTTGCCTGCGGGCCCGGTCGAGCTCATCTTCGCTTCCCTCCCTCGTCCGGCTGAGCGCCTCGCGCAGGCGCTCGCGCTCGCTCGCCGCGGCGGCGAAGGCGAGCAGGCTCAGCAGCAGCACGGCCAGGAAGGCCTGGACCAGGTAGACCTGGCCGCCCGCGTGGCCGCCGCGCGATACCAGGTACATCGCGACGAGCGCGGACCCCAGGGCGCCGATCCCGGCAAGCCGCTGCCGCGACCACCAGCGAGACGGCCAGGGGAGCTCCGCGCGCGCGGGGGCAGTGATGATCGGCGCGACAGCGATCACTCCGAGCGCATCCGCGCTCCACCACCGCAGCCAGCTCTCCGCGAAAGAGGCGTCGAAGGTCTGCGCCGCAACGGCCGCCGCCGACAGTCCGACAAGCGCGTTCGCCACCGCCGCGCCGCCGAGCACCAGCGCGAACAGGTCGTGGAGCCCGCGGAATGTGAACCGCTTCCGCGCGATGCGCTCGACGAGCAGAGCTCCCAAGAGCCCCTCGGCGCTGCTTGGGACCGCGAAGGCCAGGCTCACCTCGAACGAGCTGCCGCCATGCAGGTAGGCCGCCAGGCTTCCGCCTCCTGCCGCGCAGGCCAGCGCGGGCCACATCCGGTGCGGCGCTCGTAGCATCACTCCGAGATAGATGCCGCTGACCGGCCAGAGCACGGCGACGCCGGCGTCCCCGGCGAGCGAGCCGGTGATCACTGCCGTGACGAAATAGACGCTCGCGAACGCGGCCGCGGGGGCGGCCGACCGAAGCTTGGCGGAGGCGGACCCCAGAGCACGCGCCATGTATTTGTCTGTCGGGCGCAGGGCCCGACTCCATTAGCGCACTGCTCTCGGCCTAGGCGCTCCCGAGCCCGCGACGCCGCTCGAGCTCCGCGTCGGTGGGCTCGTCGAATTCGAACGAGCCCGGCTCGATGCCGCCGGCTCGCCTGTAGACGTTGATCGTGACGCCACTCTTCGACACCATGCTGTCGGCCAACTCGAGCCCCACGGGGATCGTGCCCTCGCCGAAGAAGCGCTTTCCGGCGCCGAGCACCAGCGGAAAGATCCACAGTCGGTACTCGTCGATGAGGTCGTGCTTGAGCAGCGTCTGCATCAGGCCCGGACTCCCGTGAACCTGGATCTCGGGTCCGTCCTCGGCTTTGAGCGCGGCGACGTAATCGGCCACATCGCCGCTGATCAGCGTCGAGTTGTTCCATTCCACGCGACCCACGGTCCTCGAGGCGACGTGCTTGCGCGTGCGGTTCAGCTGATCGGCGATCGGCCCCTCGTCGTACGGCCAGTGGGCCGCAAAGATCTCGTAGGTCCCGCGGCCGAGCAGCAGCTCGTACGGCGCCGACTCGGCCATCCGGGTCATCATCTCGTCGTCGAAGTAGTTGACGCCCCAGCCGCCGAACGCGAAGCCGCCGGTCGGGTCCTCGTCGGGGCCGCCGGGCGACTGCATGACTCCGTCGAGTGACATGAAGGTGTTGACGATGAGGGTTCTCATAGGCGCTCCATGGTTCGTAATTGCGTCACCAGTCAAGACCGTCTGAAGCCCTGAAATTCATCGGGCCGCGAGGGCGCTCGCTCTCGAGCCGGCTGAGGTCGATCGTGCGCGTCCGGCCGTTGAAGCCGACCAGCCAACCAGAGTCACCGGCGGGTGGGCCCGAATCCTTGGGTACGGCGTTTTTCCTTGCGAGATGGAAAGGAAAAACGCCTTACCCGGGCGCTCCACGGGCAAGCGAGCGCAGTGCCGCGTCGTAGGTGCGTCCGGCCCACTCGGCCAGCCGGTGGAGAGGGCCACGCACAGAGGGGTGCCAGAAGATCAGGGCCGCCGCCGCTCCGATCGCCGCCCCGGCCACGACGTCGGCCGGGTAGTGGGTTCCCACGGCGACGCGCGCGATCGACAGGATCGTGGCCAGCGCAAGCGCGATCCAGCCGGCCTTGCGGTGTCTCAGGAAGAGCGCCACTGCAATCGCGAATGCGGCCGTGGCATGGTCGCTCGGGAACGACGGGTCGTGTGACGGCGCGATGAACAGGTGCGCGTCGGCGTGACTTTCATAAGGCCGCGGGCGCGCCCAAATGTCCGCGATCACGTGGGCCATGGCAAGCGCGAGCAGAGCGCTGACCCGGTCGCCACCACGCCATGCCGCCCGTTTCTCGAGCGCCACTTTCCCCTCATCAGGAACAGGACCGCGAGCAGGGCGATGAACACGTACTGGGCGTTCAGCGCGACGACCCGAAGCGGATCCTCGACCAGCCCGTCGTGCCCGGCGGCGAGGTCGTTCAGCGCCTTGAAGAGCGTGAAGTCGATGCGCGGAAGCGTAGTTGGCCGCTCAGCGGCGGGTCCACAGCGCCACGGACATCGTCGTCGCCACCAGCCCGGCGAGCATGAAGCCGCCGGGCAGCCGCTAGCGCTTGGCGGTGACCCTGCGCGAAGCGGCGGCCTTGTTGCCGGCGGCGTCCGCGGCGCTGACGGACAGCACGACCTTGGCCTTTCCGCCCTTCATCGCCTTGCTCAGCTTGACCAGCGCCCTTCTTGACAGCCGGAGCTTGAACTTGGCGGCCGTTCCGGAGGCCGCGGTCGCCTTCGCGCGGCCGAGGACGACCTGCTTCCGGCCGACACGGACCTTCGCGACGGCCGCCAGCTTGCACTGCTCGTTGCAGCGGGCTGACAGCGCGAGGCGCTTGGTCTTCAGCGCGCGCTGGATTCGCTTCGCGGCGAGTCTCAGCGTAGGCGCGGTCGTGTCAACAGGGTTCGCCGGAGGATTGCCGGGGGTCGCGGGGGGAGTGCCGGCGTCGTCGTCGGTGATCGTCACGGTCGCGCCGGCCGGCGAGCCGATGCTCGCGCCGCCGCCGGCGTTCGAGAGTGTCACCTGGAAGGTCTCGTCGCCTTCGTGCGTGGAATCGCTCGTCACGGGCACGGTGAAGCTCTTGCTGGCCTCGCCCGGATCGAACGTCAGAGTGCCGCTAGCGGCCGCGTAGTCGGCGCCCGCGGTCGCCGTGCCGCCGCTGGTTGCGTAGTCGACCGTGACCGGGCCGCCCAGGCTGCCCCCAGAGCGGGTCACGGTGATCGTGACCAGGGCGTCGGCCTCGCCGACACTGTACGAGGTGGAGGTCAGCGCGAGCGGTCCGCTCGCGCCATCGTCGACGATGTCGAGGACCGCCACGGTGTTCGGGCCCAGGTCGGAGCCACCGCCGGGGTTCGTCAGCGCCAGGTTGATCGCCTCGGTGTTTTCTGCGCGCCCATCCCAGGTGACCGGGATCGTGAAGGTCTTGTCGGCGCTATCACCGGCAGCCCAGTTGAGGGTGCCATTCGCGGCCGTGTAGTCGGAACCCGCGGTGGCCGTGCCGTCGCTGGTCGAGTAGTCGATCGACACCGGGCCGCCGACGCCGCCGAGCCGCTGGACTGTCACCGTCGCCTGGCCGTCGGCCTCATCGACGTCGTAGTGCAGCGACTTGAAGTCGATCTGGCCGGCCGGATCGTCGTCCGCGATCGTGACCGTGCCGGTCGCCGGCGCGCCGAGCAGCGCGGACGCGCCTGGGGAAGCATTCGAGAGCGTAAGCGTCAGTTTCTCGGGATCCTCGGGGTCGGGGTCCTGGAGGATCGGGATCTGGATCGTCTTCGAGGTCTCGCCGGTGCCACCGTTGTTCACATTCCCCTTGAACGTCAGCGTGCCGTGCGTGTCGGTGTAGTCGGAGCCGGCCTGGGCCGCGTCGGGGGGTCCCCCGTCGGCGGTTGCGTAGTCGACCGTCACGTCGGCGTTGACGGCGTGGCTCAGCGTCACGGTTACGGTCGCAGTGCCATCGGCCTCGTTGACGTCGTACTCCGGGCTCGATAGCTGAACGCTGGTTTTCAGGTTGTCGTCGTCGACGATGCTGAGAACCGACGTGTCGCCGCTCGTGAGCGTCAGAGTTACCGTCTCATTCGCCTCATTGGTGCTGTCGTCGGTGACGTCCACGTCGAACGTCTTGGTGGTCTCGCCGGCCGCGAAGTTGAGAGTCCCGGCCGCGGCCGTGTAATCCGAGCCGGCGACGGCGGTCCCGTCGCTCGTCGAGTAGTTGACGGATGCCGGGATATTCGTCGCGCCCCCACGGTTGACCGTGATCGTCGCGTGACCGCCGGGGTCGTTCTCCTGGACGGAGTATGTGGGCGCGCTGAAGCTGAACGTCGACACGTCGTCGTCGTTGATCGTCAGCTGCGCCGGTCCGTTCGGACCGAGTTGCGGGGCCGCACCGGAGCTCAGGTTCTTCGGATTGGAGAGCATGAGGCCGACGTTCTCGGGGCTCTCAGCATCAGAGTCATCGGCGATCGCGACCTGGAAGGTCTTCGACATCTCACCGGGGTTGAACGTGAGTGTCTGCGCTGGAGTGATCGACGTAAAGTCAGAGATCGGGCTCGCGGGGCTGGTGAACACCGCCTGGGTCGCGTAATCGACGCTGAGCGCCAGGTTGGAGGCGCCGATGCGGTTCACCGTGATCGTCGCAAGGCCGGCGCCCTCGAGGACGGTGTAAGCGCTCGAGCTGAAGTCGAGCGTGCCGGGCCCCTCGTCGTCGATGATCGTGAGCGAGGACGTCGTCGGCTGCTTGATTTGCGAGCCGTTCGGAGTGGCGTTGGAAAGCTTGAACACGACCGTCTTATTCGGGGCGTTCGCGGTGGCGTTGTCGTGGATCGTGACCTGGAAGGTCCTGCTGGTCTGGCCCGGCGCGAAGGTGAGCGTGCCGCTTGGGAGCGAGTAGTCCACGCCGCCCGTCGCGGTCCCCCCGTCGACCGAGTACTGAACCGATGCCGCGGCGCTTGTGTTGCCGGTGCGCAGCACGGTCACGTTGAAGGTGCCTGCGTTCTCGGCCACGGAGTAGCTGGTCGCGCTGAACCTCAACATGACCTTCTTCGGCGCGGCTGACGCAGAACAGGGGAGAACGGCCAGTGCGCAGAAGGCGCAGACCATGGCGAGGACGCGAGCGAACATGTGGCCCTATCGGCAGCGGCATGCGGTGGCTTGAACAGCATCGAGGAGCTCGGCTTGCGCGAGCGTGCGGGCGAGGGGGGAGTGGCAACCTTCAGCGCCGCGCGCTGATCAGCACTCGATCGGCGACAACGCCGTTTCGTACGCCTCGGCCAGGTCCGTGACGCTGACCTTGAGCTGCGCAGCGGCGTCCTGGAGCGACAAGCTCGTACCCAGGTTCTTGATCAGGTTGTCAACCTGAGACGTGAAGGCATCGTTGGCCTTCTGCAGCTGCTGCTTCTGGGTGTCGTTCAACTGGCCCTGAGCGTCCGCGATCTTGTTGATGTCGTCCTTGATCGCGTTCAGGTGGGTCTTTACCTTGTCGGTCGTGGCGGTCCCGAGCGTCAGCTGCTGCAGCTCGGTGACCTGCCCCTTGATGTCCTCGCGGGCATCGCAGACCTGGTTCTGGGCCTTCTCCTCGTCGGACTCGCCGCAGGCGGCGAAGGCGAGGCTGACGCCGAGGGCGGACAGCAGGAATGCGCGCTTGACCACCGCTGGATCATCGCATCCGCGGCGGCGGCGGCCGCGGAGGCACGACGACCACCACCGTGCCGGCCAGCATGTCGTGCACACCTCGGCGGCGATCGTCGGTCAGGATTGGGAGGAAGCCGAGGAACAGCGGCAGCGCGGCGAGTATCAAGCCGGCGAATCTGAGCACAGCGGCGCCGGGGGCCGGCGGGGCGCCGTCGGCGGCTCGGCACACCCGTATCTCGAGCAGGCGGTTGCCCGGCGTCTGGCCGCTGGCCGTCCAGAAGACGACGAAATACCCCACGAGCCAGACCACATAGGCGACGCCACCCACGGCCGCCATCACCGTCTTGAGGTCATCCCCCAGCGAAACCACCGACAGGATCAGCGCGAAGGTCGCGGCCACCACGAGGGCCACGAACTGGATCAGCGCGCCGTCGACCGCGAACGCGATCGCACGAGTCACGATGCCCACGTAGGTGAATGGCGCAGTAGCGGCGTCGGCCGCTTCCGCGGGGCGGGCAACGGCCGCCGCCCGGTTGGCCGCGAGGCTCATGGTGCACCCGCGTCGGGCGGAGGGGCGGGGCGACGCCGGAGCACGCGCCGTGCCCGCTGCTCGACCCATGCGTCCGCGCTGCGCGAGCGCGCTCGAACGCCGTCCGCCACCTGATCGGCGAAGCCGACGCTCTGCCGCGTGATGGCTTCCGTGACCGCCGGGCTGCGCGCGATCTCCTCGACCAGCAACCACAGATCGTCGCTGTCGAGCAGGCGTGCCACGGTCTCGTCGAGCAGGCGGCTCTCGATCGCGCTCCCGATCAACCGCTCGACCGTCGGGCTCGCCAGGGCAGCGTCGACCACGCGCTCCAGCTCCGCACCCTCGAGCATGCGCTGCGTCGTCTGCTCCACCAGGCCCTCCGACAGCAGTCGGTCCGCGACCTGGTAGCGCACCAGGTCGCGCGCGAGTGCCTCCACGAGCGGCCCCTCGAGGGCGCCGCGCAGTGCCCGCGTGACCAGCGGGCTCGCCGCGACGCGCTCGACGACATCGCCGGCGAGCCGCGAGTCCAACAGGGCGTCGAGGGTGGCGACGGCGGCGCCGTTCACACGGCGCGCGACCGGACTTATGACGGCCCCGCCAATCGAGCCGCCTGTGCGCAGGACGGCCTCGACGCGTGTTCTCACACGACGCCCCGTTCAGCCGAGCAGCTTGGCCTTCTGCACGGCGAACTCCTCGTCGGTCAGCACGCCCTGGGCGTGCAGCTCTCCGAGCTGCTTGAGCTGTTCGATCGGGTCGGCCGCCGGCGCGGCGGGCGGGGGCTCCTGGTACGCCGGCTCGGGGTACGCGCTCTGCTGCGGGTACGCGGACATGTCCTGCTGAGACCAGCGCGAGGCCTGCCGGCGGCTCACGCGGTTCGATACCGCGGTCGCGGTACCAGCGACGACGGCCGTGCGGGCCATTCCGCGAAGTAGTCCTGGCATGGTTCCTTCCCTTCCGTCAGGGGGCCGCCGGCTCGGCGGCGTCGAGGGCGTCGAGTGCGTCGATCAGGTCCTGCGTGGGGATCCGCTCGAAGGCGACTGGCACCCCGCCGTTGCGGCGCACCGCGGCGACGAACGGCGCGGCCCAATGGTTCTCGTAGACGATCACGACCGCGGATGTGCCCGGCTCGATCGCGTCCGCGGTCTTCTCGGCATCCTCATCACCCAGCAGGCCGGAGGAGGCGCCCTCGAAGACCTCGAAGTCGCCGACGCCCTTCTCGGTGAGGTCGCGCGCGTCGAACCCCGAGAACGTGCCGTCCTCGTTCTTCGTCACGAACATGACGTCGAGCACGCGGATGATCCCTCGCTCGACCAGATCGACGAGCAGCGGCGCCGCTTCGCCGGTCATGGGCGCATCGGCGGGATAGGCGATCACCACGATGTCGATCGGGCCCAGTTCGTCGTGGGCTTCCATCCATGTACCTCCCATTAGTCGCGAGTCGGCACGACCCACCTTACTGTCCGCGAGCCACCCGGTGCATCACCCATGTGGGGTGATGCTGGTTCACCCGGCCCGCGCACAGAATCTGCCCAAGACAACAAGGAGGCGTGTGATGGCAACGCAGGGGGAGTATCGCCAGACTGAGCCCGAACCCTCAGGCTGGGCAATTGGCGGAATGATCTTCGCCGCAACGATGATGTCGCTGGTGGGCGTGTTCCAGGCGATCGTGGGTCTGGTGGCGATCATCGACGATGACTTCTTCGTCGTCACGCGCAACTACACGTTCGACATCGACACGACCGCCTTCGGGTGGATCCATCTACTTCTAGGAATCCTCGTGGCGGGGGCCGGCTTCGCCCTGTTCGCGGGACGCCGGGGAGCGGCGCTCTTCGCGATCTTCCTCGCCTCGCTCAGCGCGCTGGCGAACTTCTTCTTCATCCCGTACTACCCGTTCTGGTCGATCCTCGTGATCGCGATCGACGTGTGGGTGATCTGGGCGCTGACGAGGCCGGGCATCGCGGACGCCCGAGGCTGACCCCCCGCTTAGACGCGAGTCCGGGCGCCGTGCCGGCGGCCGTGGGAGGACGGCGATCCGGACCGTCGAATTACGCGGCCATGTTCTCTGAGGCCGCGGGGCGTGCTTCCGCCGGCGAGGCGATGGCTCGCTGGAGCGTGAAGGCGCTCCTGATCACAGCGGGCATCTTCCTCGTCGGGGGTGCGATCTGGTACGCGCGGGCGGCGACCGTCCCGCTGATCGTAGCCGCGCTGATCAGCACCCAGCTGTTGCCGCTGATCGGCTGGGCCACAGCCCGAGGAGTCCCGCGCGGGCTGGCGATCGCGGCCAGCCTCCTCGGGGTCGTGCTGGCAGCGGCAGGGCTTGCGTGGGTGTTCTCCGACGCGCTGTTCGGCAATCTCGGCGGCATCGGCGAGGACGTCAGCGACGGCGCCGACAAGGTGGTGAGCTGGCTGCGGGACAACAACGACTGGGTCAGGCAGCACGAGGACGCGATCCGCGACTTCCTGAAGGGGATCTTGCCGGCCGCGAAGGATGCCGCCGGCGGCATCCTCCAAGGCGTGCTGGGCGGCCTGTCGTTTGTGGCCCAAATGATCAGCGGTGCCCTGCTGGCGCTCGTGTTCCTGCTCTACATCCTCACCGGCGGCGGCGCGATCTGGGGGTGGGTCAGGGACCGTTTCAGCCCCGCCCGCCGCGACCGCGTGGCCAACGTTGGCGTCGCGGCCTGGAGCGCCGCGAGCGGCTACATCCGCGGCATCGCGCTCGTCGCGCTCATCGACACCACTGTGATCACGCTCGGCATGCTGGTGATCGGCACGCCGCACGTCGGCACGCTCGCGCTCCTGAGCTTCGTGACGCTCTTCATCCCGATCCTGGGCGCGTGGGTCTCGGGCACGGTCATCGTGCTCGTCACGCTCGCCGCCGTCGGCACCGGCGCCGCGGTGGCGATGGCCGCCGTCATCCTCATCGCCCAGCAGCTCGACAGCATGTTTGTCACGCCGCTCGTCTACCAGCAGACCGTCAGTCTGCACCCGATCGTCACGCTCACCGCGGTGATCGTGGGGAGTCAGCTCCTGGGCATCGTCGGGGCCTTCCTCGCGGTCCCGATGGTCGCGGTTGGCTGGGCCATCTACAAGACGCTCGAGCAGCGCGACCCCGAGCCGTCTGAGCCCGGCATCGCCGGCGCGGCCCCCTAACGGCCGAGTGGGCGGGCCGGAAGCCCACGCGTGAACCAAAGCGAGAGCAGGGCGAAGATCGCGACGGCGCCGATCGCGCGCTTCAGGCCCTGGAGCTCGGCCTCGCCATAGTCGTCAGCGAGCGCCTGCGCCTCAGCCGGCGGAACTCCCTCGTCGACCGCGGCCTTCTCGACGTCATCGACGGGGACGATGGGGATCCCCTTCTCCGCGACCTGGGCGACGCGCTCCCGGACCGGCGGGGTGACGGCGGGGTTCGCCTCGATCCGCGAGGTCAGGCCGCTCGTCAGTGCGGCGATCAGCACTGCGCCGATCAGCGCCGTGCCCAGTGAGGCGCCGAGATTCTGGGCGGTCCCCTGGAGGCCGCCCGCCTCGTTGGTCTTGGCGGGGTCGACCGACGACATGATCACGTTGCCGAGCTGGGATAGCAGCAGGCCGGCGCCGATCCCGAAGACGGCGAGCGACACGCCGAACTGGGCCTCGCTGAGCTCGACATCGATAGTCCCGAGCAAGAGCAGAGACGCAACCACAAGAGCGATCAGGCCCGCTTGCGCGACGCGCTTGGGGGCGAAGCCGGCGGCAAGCCGCGGACCCAGCATCGCCGCGATGAACATCGCAACCGACATCGGGAACAGCCGCTTGCCGGTCTCGAACGCGTCCAGCCCGAGGACGACCTGAAGGTAGACGGGCAGGACGAAGAACGTCCCGAGCAGGATGAGCTGCTGCATCATCAGCGTGGAGAGACCGGCCCGCAGCTGCGCGATCTTCAGCAGCGAGCGGTCCAGCAGCACGTCGAGCCCCCTCCGCTCACGCCGTTCCTCCCACATGACGAAGGCCGCGAGCAGGCCGAGACCCGCGAGGATGACGAAGGGCACGGCCGAGAAACCGAACGGGGTGATCTCGGTCCCCCCGATGGTGAGGGCTCCGCGCGGCTCGATGAGGCCCCACGAGCTGCTCTTCAGGATGCCGAACACCACGAGGCCGAGCCCCAGCGCGGAGAGCGCTACGCCGACGACGTCCAGCTTCGGCGGGTGCTCCACCGCAGGGGCTCTTCGGAGCCTGCGGCGCAATAGCAGGATCGTCGCGACTATCACCGTCTCTCCGGCGAAGACGTAGCGCCAGCTCAGCTCGGTCGTGAACCACCCGCCGATCAGAGGCCCGGCAGCAATCGCCGCGCCGGCCACCCCGCCGACGATCCCGAACGCCAGGGCGCGCTGCTTGCCGCTGTACGTGCCGGCGATCAGCGAAACGATCGCCGGCAGCACGAGCGCCGCGCCGATGCCCTCGACGAGCGACCAGCCGAAGAGAAGAACGGCCAGGCTCGGGCTGAGCGCGGTGGTGAGCGAGCCGAGCCCGTAGATCCCCAGGCCGAGGGCGAATGTCCGGTCGCGGCCGAGGATGTCGCCGAGCTTCGCGCCGGCGAGCATGAGCGCCGCCATCACCAGCGTGTAGGCCGTGATCGCGAGCTGCACGCCCTGGATCGTCGTGTCGAGGTCCGCGACGATCTGGGAGATCGACACATTCATGACGCTGCTGTCGAGCACCATCACGAACTGCGCGGAGGCGAAGATCGCAATCGGCAGGCCGAGCCCTTGCCGCGCGTCGTCGGTTGCTGCCGTCTCGCTCGTGGCGCTCACGGGCGCTCCGGCAGGGATGCGCTCGCGGTCCCGGAATACCTACGGACATGCCGCCAGAGACGCGCGGGCGCGCTCGCTATGGGTTCTTGCTTCTGGCGACGGTGTCGTCGCTGATCGTGCAGGGGACCGTCGCTCCGGGCGCGGTTCAGCAGGTCATCGTGACCGCGCTCGCCGGTGCCAGCCTGTTGCTCGCATTTCGCGCGGCGAGACTCTCCCCACGCCTCGTCTCGTTCGCAGGCGGCGTGGCCGTAGCGGCGCTCGCGGTGAGCATCCTCCGCGCGACGTCCGGCGGAATCGGAGAGGGGGCGGCGCTGACCATGAACGCGGCGCTCGTCGCGCTGGGTCCGCCCGCGATCGCGGTGGGCCTCATCCGTGACCTGCGCGCAACCGGCGTGGTACGCGTCCAGTCGCTCTTCGGGGTGCTGTCTCTCTACATGCTGATCGGCATGGCGTTCGGCTTCGTCTATGGCGCCATCGACCGCTTCGGCGGCGACCCGTTCTTTGCCGGCGGCGATACTGCGTCGGTCTCGCACTGCCTCTACTTCAGCTTCACAACGCTGGCGACAGTCGGCTACGGAGACTTCGTGGCGCGCACCGATCTGGGGCATACGCTGGCGGTGTCCGAAGGGCTGATCGGCCAGATCTACCTCGTCACGATCGTCTCTCTGATCGTCAGCAACCTCCGCCGGCCGCTGCGTGACGACGCGCCCGCGTGAGCCCAACCCAATCAGATGTCCGGAAGCTTGCGCTCGGCATCTGCCCTGTCGGCTCCGGACGCCCGCTGCCCTCGCTCGATCTCGTCGGTGGTCGGTCTTCCGCGCACGAAGTACATGACCGCGGCTATCAGGAGCAGCACGATCGGCAGCACGATCATGACCCACGCCAACACCGACACGGCCAGGAACGGAGCTGAGGCATCGAGAGTCATTCCCCGACACTAACGCTGACGGCCCGAGCCCGTGTGCACATCACCCCGCCAGGGTGATTCGCCCTCACCCCGCGGAGCCCGATGCTGGCATCGTGGCCTCATCGGGCTACGAGATCAGGGTGAAGGGTCGCCTCAGCGACACCGTCACGAGCGCGTTCGAGGACTTCACGGCCTCGGTCAGGCCGGCCGAGACCACGCTGCGCGGAGAGATTCGCGATCAGGCCGAGCTCCACGGGCTGCTGGAACAGCTCCAGTCGCTAGGGCTCGAGCTGATCGAGGTCAAGCGACTGGAGTAGCCGCCTATGCGTCGAACGAAGTCGCCTCCCCCGGCCTCAGCACGCGCGCCTCGCAGTCGGGAGCCAGCTCGGCCACGTGAGCGGCGAACTCGTCTCCGGGACCGCTGAACCATTCGCCGCGCCGCGTGAAACGTGGATGCAGCGTGCCCCAGTGGATCGGTATTGCCACCCGCGCCCGCAGCAGCGCGGCGGACTGAGCCGCACGGTACGAGTTGAGGTGCCCGGGGCCGAGGCGCGGGGCATAGCCGGCGATGGGGAGCAGCGCGACGTCGACTGGAGCCAGGCTCCGCATTCCTGCGAACAGGTCCGTGTCGCCCGCGAAGTAGACCGAGGGCTTGGTCCTTACGACGAACCCGAGCGGCTGGCCGCGTAGTCCGGCGAGCCCAAAGCGGCGCGGAGAGTGAACCGCTTGAACGGCTTCTACGCGGACGCCGCGCACGTCGGCCACGTCGCCCGGTCGAAGCTCGTCCGTAGCGAAGCCGGCCCGCTCGAGCAGGCGCCCGGCTCCGCGCGGGGCGAGCGCGCGCGGCGGGCCGGACAGCAGGCGAAGCGAGGGCAGGTCGAGGTGATCGTGATGCATATGCGAGATGAGGACGGCGTCCAGGTCCGCCGGCACCTCGGGCGCAGGGCCGTGACGGCGCAGGTGCGCGATCCGCGTACGCAGGACCGGGTCGGTCAGGAGGCGCACGCCGCCGAGCTCGATGAGCACGGTGGCGTGGCCGATGTATGTGATGCCGTTGCCTGAGCCGGAGTGCGGAACTTCCCGAGCCTCTCCGGCGGCAGGACTAGCGCGCATCACCCGAGCGGGGTGATTCCCCCTCACCCTCGGAACGCGCAGAATCGCACCATGCGTGGCAGAGGCATTGCTGTCGGCGCCCTTCTGGTGATCGGCACGCTCCTGTGGACGGCGCTCGGCTTCGGAGTGTGGGCCAACCGGCAGGCGCTCGACACCGACAACTGGGTCGACACGAGCGGCGCCCTGCTCGAGGACGACGAGATCCGAGAGGCGGTGGGCCTGTTCATCATCGACCGCCTCTACCAGAGCGATGCCGTCGCGCAGCGGATCGAGGAGGTGCTGCCGCCGCGCCTCGACCCGCTGGCGAAGCCCGCCGCCTCGGGGCTCAAGGAGGTCGCCAAGCGGAACGCTGGGCGCATTCTCGGCACCGACGCCGCGCTGCAAGCTTGGAAGACCGCCAACCGGAGCGCGCACGAGGTCCTGCTTCGAGTCGTCCAGAGCGACGTGGCGAGCCAGGACATCTCGCTGGACCTGGGAAGCCTGTTCTCGCAGATCGCGGCGTCCACGGGCCTGCCTCCGGATGCCGTCGACAAGCTTCCGCCCTCGGTCACGTCGCTCCAGGTGGCGAGCGGAGACAAACTTCAGACTGCGAAGGACATGCTCGACCTCTTCAACACGATCCTGTGGGTCCTGCTCGTGCTCAGCCTCGCTTGCTTTGGCGGAGCCATCGGGCTCTCGCGCGACCGCCGCCGGGCGGTGATCAAGGTAGGAGGCTGCCTGATGTTCGCGGGTGTCGCGCTCGTTGCGATCCGTACGGTCGGAGGCGGCGTGGTGGTCAACGCGCTGGCGGAAGCCCCGAACGCGCACGACGTCGCGGACGACACCTGGGCGATTGCCACGTCCCTGCTCGTAGACGTCTCCGAGGGAACCTTCCTGTTCGGCCTCTTCTTGGCTGTGGGCGCCTGGCTGGCGGGAGAGGGCCGCCGCGCGACGGCCATCCGGCGCGCCTCCGCACACACGCTGCGCGAGCGCCCCGGTCTCGTGCGGGCCGGCCTCGGTGTCGCGATCCTCCTCCTCATCATCTGGGGCCCGGTTCCCTGGACCCAACGCTGGTGGGGCATCCTGATCTTCACCGTGCTCGCATTCGCATGGCTCGAGTGGATCCGGCGGATCACGCTGGAGCAGTTTCCGGACGAGCCGCCGCGGCAAATATCGCTGCGCCTGCCCGGGCGGCGCGGCGGCCGGGCCGGCGAGCTCGAGCGGCTGGACGCGCTGCGCCTGCGCGGCGTACTGACCCAGGAGGAGTTCGACCAACAGAAGGCGGCTCTTCTCGGGGGCGGCGGCCGGCCGGCGGAAGCCTGAATGGCGGAGATAGGCCCCGT
The DNA here is from genome assembly GCA_046731915.1 of Actinomycetota bacterium. GTDB lineage: Bacteria > Actinomycetota > Thermoleophilia > Solirubrobacterales > Thermoleophilaceae > JACVRW01. Next base: position 3,976 of record JBKPME010000109.1, on the reverse strand, counting down.
GCAGCTCGTCAGCATCGGCTTCGACCGGGGCAGCAACTTCGAGGGAGGATTATCGACGAGCTCGCGAAGCTCGAGAGCGAGCGGACGATCAGAGTCCTGGACCTCCTGTTCATCGCCAAGGACCCCGATTCGGACGAGACCGCGGTGCTCGAGCACCCCTCCGGCGAGGACATGGGCGAGGTCGTGAGCGCGCGGCTCGGGTTCGAGCTCGAGCGAGACGCTTCGTCACCACCGCCGCCCGGCGGCGCTGAGCACTCCCTCGGCTTCACGCAGGACGACATCCGGCAGATGGCCGACGGCCTGGCTCACGACGAGGCGCCGGGCTGGTCCTGATCGAGCACGTGTGGGCACGCGAGCTGAGGAGTGCGTTCCGGGACGCCGGCGGAAGGATGCGGCGAGGGCTTCCTGACGCCCGAGACGATCAGGACGGTGGAGCCGAAGCTTGCCGCCATCTCCGACGCGATCGCGGCCAGCGAGCGCTAAGCCGCCCGGGTCCCAGGCCGCCGCGGCGCAGGTCGACGCCCCGCGCCAACGTCGTTGCGGCCGCTCGGGGATGTCCCCCCGACCGAGTAAGGTGCGTTTCTGTCGAGCCGCGAAGGGACTCGTTACGTCTGGATCCGAACATGCCCCCGGTTCGGCGGCGCTCATTGAGCGGCCGCGATTGCTCGACCTCGTCGAGCGGGGAGTAGACGGCCCGTTCACACTGATTTCAGCCCCGGCCGGCTCCGGGAAGACCGTGCTCCTCCGCGCGTGGATGGCATCGGTCGATAAGCCCGCGACGATTGCGCATGTACAGCTCGCGCGCGAGCACGCGGAGCGCCGGACGTTCTGGCTCGACGTCCTTGCGGCAGTCGCGCGAGCGCGCCCCGAGCTGTCCGGGCTTGCGGTGCCGACGCGCGGCACCCGCCCCCTGGCCGCACTTCGGACAGCGCTGGAGGACCTGCCGGGGCCGCTCCGCCTCGTTCTCGATGACCTCCACGTGGTCGGCGCGAGCAAGGTCCTCGCCGATCTCGAATGGCTGATAGAGCACGTGCCGACGCGGCTCCGGCTGATCGTGGCAACCCGCAGCGACCCTCCCATCCGCCTGCAACGGCTGAGGCTGGCCGGACAGCTGAACGAGATCCGCGCGGACGACCTCGCCTTCACGCCGTCGGAGGCCACGGAGTTCTTCGCTCCCCTGTCGCTTGCCCAGGACGACGTGGAACGGCTCTGGAAGCGCTCCGAGGGCTGGGCCGCGGCGCTCCGGCTGGCCGAGCTCTCGCTTCAGGATCACCCCGACCCGAGTGCGTTCATCGCGGGCTTCGCGGGTGACGACCGCGCGGTGAGCGACTACCTGATGTCCGAGGTCGTCAGTGGCTACGAGGAGGACACGCTCCTGTTCATGCTCCGCACCTCGATCCTCGACCGCCTGAACGGCGAGCTTGTCGGCGCCCTCGCCGGGTCCTCGGCCGGGGAGCACTCGCTGCGCGAGCTCGAGCGAGCGGAGGGCTTCGTGGAGGCGCTCGACTCGAGTGGGACGTGGTTCCGCTATCACCCGCTCTTCGCGGAGGTGCTGCGCGCCGAGCTGCGGCGGCGCCTGAGCGACGAGCTGCCCGCGCTGCACGGCGCGGCGAGCGTGTGGTTCGCGCGTCACGGAGAGCCGCTCGCGGCGGTTCGGCACGCGGTCGCGGCGTCCGACTGGCAGCTCGCCGCCGATGTAGTGGGCGGCCAGTGGCTTGTCTGCCTCGTGCAGGGCTCGGGCGCAGTCCTCCGCCAGCTTGCCGCGGAAATCCCCTCGGAGGTCGTGGACGCCGACGCCGAGCTTGCGCTTGCCATCGCAGGGCTTCTGCTCGAGGCCGGAGAGATCGAGCCTGCCGACGAGCTGCTGGTCCGAGCCTACGAGCTAGCCAAGACGCTGCCCGCGGAGCGGCGTCGCCGCTTCACGGTCACGTCCACGGCAACCACTCTGTATCGCGCGCGGCTCAAGGGTGACGTGGCCGAGGCGGTCAGTGCCGCGCGCCTCGCCCTCGGCGAGCAATGGGACCGCTCGGTGGCGGTCGAGGTGCGTGCGCTGACGCTGGCGAACCTCGGAATCGCGGAGTTCTGGGCGAACGGTCTCGAGGATGCCCTGGAGCACCTTCAGGCCGCGGCCGGCCTGGCGCTCGAGTTCGGCAACGACTTCGTGCTGTTCCTTGCCGAGAGCTACCTTGCCGCCGTTGACGCGCGCCAGGGCAGGCTGGGTGATGCGCGCAGCCGCGCACGGACGGCGATCCAGCTGGCCGAGCGGCGGGGCTGGGCCGAGCTTCCCCACACGGCCATCGCCTACGCGGCGCTCGCGACCGTGCACCTCTGGTGGAACGAGCTCGACGAGGCCGAGCAGGCCGGCGAGCTCGCGCGCGAGGCCCTGGGACGGAGCCCCGAGCCGCTGCTCCCGCCTGTGGTCGCCCAGATCCGGGCGCGTATCCGCGCTCTGCGCGGCGACGCGGTTACCGCGCTGGAGCTGCTGCGGGGCGGCGAATCGGACCGCGAGCTCCCTCCGTGGCTGCACGTCACGGCCGGCATCCTCGAGGCCGACCTGTGGCTCGGCCTCGGCGAGCCCGACCGTGCCCGGAAATCGCTCGAGGCGCTCGGTTCGGCTCCGGTTCCCGACGCGGCCGTCGCCCTGGCGCGGCTCGCGCTCGCGCTCGGGGAACCGGTCGCGGCGCTGCGCGCGATTGCCGCGTTCATGGCCGACGAGCGCGAGCCGCTCCTGCCTGTGTCCCGGACGGAGGCGTGGATGGTCGGCGCCATCGCCCGCGACGCAATTCACGACGAGCCCGGCGCGCTCCGGGCGATCGAGCGGGCGCTCGACCTGGCCGAGCCGCGCGGCTACTCGTACCCGATCATCCGCCACGGAGCGCCGGTCAGATCACTCTTGCGTCGGCGCATCGCGAGCGGCACGGCCCATCGCGCCTTCGCCGGTGAGCTCCTGTCCTCCCTCGAGCAGGAGCGGAGTCCGCGTCGTTCCGGCGGCGATCCGCTCCTCGATCCGCTCAGCGACCGTGAGCTCACCGTGCTGCGCTTTCTCCCGACGATGATGTCGAATGCCGAGATCGCATCTGAGATGTTCGTCTCGGTGAACACCGTCAAGACTCATCTGAAGCACATCTATCGGAAGCTCGACGTGTCCGAGCGGCGCGACGCCGTGCGCCGGGGCCGCGAGCTCCACCTGCTCAGTCCTGGCCTCACCAAGCAGTGAGGCTTCCGAACCTCCCGGGCGCCGTCGTCGACTTCGGCGAACGGAGCCTGCGCAGATTCCTGGACATCGAGGGCACCATGCAGGCGACCGTGCTGGCGGCGCAGGCGTTCACTTCCCTGATCCCGTTCATGGTGGTGGGTGCTGCGTTCGGCCCGGGCGAGAGTGACCTGTCCGAGCGGATCATCGAGCGCTTCGACCTGCACGGAAGCACGGCCCGATCCGTGGAGGCGCTCTTCAACAGCTCCGGGGAGGTTGAGAGCGCGGTCACATGGGTGAGCATCATCATCCTGGTGCTCTCGGCGCTGTCCTTCACGCGCGCGCTACAGAGGATGTACCAGCGTTCTTACGGGACGACTCCCGGCAGCTGGAAGGAGGGCTGGCGCGGCCTGGCATGGCTCGCCGGGTTTGCGGCCTGGCTCACGGTCTCCTCGCCCTTGCGCGGAGCGCTCGAGGACGTCGCCGGGATCGTGTTCGCGATCACGCTGTCGGCCGTACTCGGGTTCGTCGTCTGGCTCTGGACTCCCAGGATCCTGCTGGGCCCGATGGCCTGGCGGCGGCTGCTTCCGGGCGCGAGCGTGTCCGCGGTGCTGGGCGCCCTGCTCGGCGCCGCCTCGGGCATCTACGTGCCGATCCTGCTCACCTGGTCGGCCGAGCGCTACGGCCTGATCGGCGTCGCGTTCACGCTCCAGTCATGGCTGCTCGCCGCTTCCTTCGTCGTAGTGGTCGGGGCCGTCGTCGGCGCCATCGCCAGCGAGAGCC
>JBKPME010000108.1:0-23022 GCA_046731915.1 Actinomycetota bacterium | reverse complement strand
TAAGCCGCGGCGACGGCACCCTCACAGAGGGGTGCTTCTCGGACCTGGGGGAGTTTCTTCACGCTGGTGACCTGCTCGTCGTAAACCGCTCCGCGACCCTGCCCGCGGCCGTGTCCGCCCAGCTCGATGGGAAAGAGGTCGTGCTGCACCTGTCGACGCCGGGAGGGGGAAGGCCGGCCGGGGGAGAGGAGGCGGCGCCAGGCGGCCGGGAAGCGGCGCCAAGCGGCCGAGAAGCGGCGCCAGGTGGGCGGGAAGCGCGCCCGAGCGGAGGAGAACGGACGGCCGCGCGCGACTGGGTCGTCGAGCTGCGCACCACGGACCGGCGGCCGCTCCATGCACGGATCGGCGCTCGGCTCGAGCTGCCCGGCGGCGCCGGCGCCGAGTTGCTCGCGCCCTACCTCGGTAGCAGCCGGCTCTCCGTGGCCCGGTTGTTCCTCGGTGAGCCGGTCGAGGACTACCTCGGCCGCCACGGGCATCCGATCCGCTACCGCCACACCCACGCCGAGCTCCCGATCGAGGCCTACCAGACGATCTTCGCGCGCGAGCCCGGCAGTGCCGAGATGCCGAGCGCCGCCCGGCCGTTCACCGCGGAGCTGGTCGCCGAGCTCATCTCCGACGGCGTGCTGATCGCGCCGATCACGCTTCACTGCGGCGTCTCGTCACTCGATGCCGGCGAGAGCCCGTACCCCGAGCGCTACCGCGTGCCGCCCGAGACCGCGCGACTGGTGAACGCGGTGCACGACTGGGGCGGGCGCGTGATCGCGGTCGGCACGACCGTCGTGCGGGCGCTCGAGACCGTTGCCGCGTCGGACGGCACTGTCTCCGCCGCCGCGGGCCTCACCAAGCTGATGGTCACACCCGAGCGCGGCCTCCACGCGATCGACGGTCTCATCACCGGCTGGCACGAGGCCGCGTCGTCCCACATCAGCCTGCTCGAGGCCGCGGCAGGGCCCGAGCTCCTCCGCCGCTCGTACGACGCGGCCAGCGCCGCCGGCTACCGCTTCCACGAGTTCGGGGACAGCCACCTAATTCTGCCCTGAGTCCCGTTGCGGCTAGCCCCCGCATCGTGGACGATGCCGGGCATGGACGCCGCTGACCTCCTGATCCGCTACGGCGGGCCGTTCTCGCCGGGCATCGTCAAGTCCGCGTCGGGCTCGTTCCTCGAGCTCGAGAACGGCAGCCGCGTGCTCGACTTCACCGCCGGGCAGATCTGCGCCACGATCGGGCACAACCACCCGCGCGTAGTCGAGGCGATCGAGCGCGCCTGCCGGGAGGTGATGCACCTCAACTCGTGGTCGCTCTCGCCGCCCGTACTCTCGCTCGCGGAGCGCCTCGTCGCCACCCTGCCCGCTCCACTGGAGCGCGCGATGTTCCTGTCGACCGGCGCCGAGGCGAACGAGGCTGCACTGCGGATGTCGAAGCTGTTCAGCGGGAAGTTCGAGGTCGCCGCCCTCACGCGCAGCTGGCACGGCGTGACGGCGGGCGCGTCGGCTCACACCTACGCCGCCGGCCGGCGCGGCTACGGGCCGAGCACGCCCGGTGCGTTCGCCCTCCCGGCTCCCTACGACTACCGCTGCCCGATCCGCCACTGCGACGGCAACTGCGACTGCAGCTGTCTCGAGGCGGGCTTCGAGCTGTTCGACCAGGCGAGCCTCGGCTCGCCCGCCGCCGTGCTGGCCGAACCGGTGCTCTCCGCGGGCGGCGTCATCGTCCCGCCGCCCGGCTACTTCACACGCATGGCCGAGCTCTGCGAGGAGCGCGGCATGCACCTCGTCCTGGATGAGTGCCAAACCGGCCTCGGGCGGCTCGGCTCGCTCTACGGCTTCGAGATCTACGAAGTCGTGCCGGACTTCCTCGTCCTGTCGAAGACGCTCGGTGGCGGCATCCCGGTGTCGGCGGTCGTCACGACGCCCGAGATCGAGGAACGCTGCTTCGAGCTCGGCTTCATCCACGTGACCTCGCACGTGTCTGATCCGCTGCCGGCCGCGGCGGCCGGGGCCGTGCTCGACGTGGTGCTGAGCGAGGACCTGCCCGGCGCCGCGCGGCAGCGCGGCGACCGCCTCATCGGCGGGCTCCGAGAGCTCCAGACCCGCCACGAGGCGATCGGCGACGTGCGCGGAATGGGGCTGCTCGTGGGCGTGGAGCTCGTGGAGGACCGCGACACGCGCGTGCCGGCCGACACGCTTGGCCGCGCCCTCACCGAGGAATGCCTCCGCTGCGGCCTCTCGATGAACCTTGTGCGCGGCCAGAGCGCCGGCTCGGCGAACTGTTTGCGCATGGCCCCACCTCTCACGGTGAGCGACGCCGAGGTCGACCTCGCGATCACCGTCATCGACGATGCGCTGACGACGGTGACGAACGAGCTGGCGGTCGGCTGAAACTGGCAGTGCGCACGCCGGTGATCATGGGAGTCGTGAATGTGACGCCCGACTCGTTCTCGGACGGCGGGCTGTTCCTCGACGCCGACGCCGCAGTCGAGCACGGGCGCCGGCTTGCGCGCGAGGGCGCGGACATCCTCGACGTGGGCGGCGAGTCCACCCGGCCCGGCGCCGGGCCGGTCGCCGCGGACGAGGAGCTCCGGCGCGTTCTGCCCGTGGTGGAGCGGCTCGCTGCCGACAGCGGCCCGGGCGACGCGGTGCGCATCTCGATCGACACCACCAAGGCCGACGTGGCGCAGGCCGCGCTCGAGGCCGGCGCGGCGATCGTGAACGACGTATCCGCGTTCCGCTTCGACCCCGAGCTGGCCGGCGTCGTTGCCGATTCCGCGGCCGACTGCTGCCTCATGCACATGCTCGGCGAGCCGCGCACGATGCAGCAGGACCCGCGCTACGACGACGTCGTCTCCGACGTCAAGGCCTTCCTCGAGGAGCGGCTCGGGTTCGCGACAGACGAGGGGATCGCCGAGGAGCGCGTCTGGCTCGACCCTGGCATCGGCTTCGGCAAGACCGTCGAGCACAACCTCGAGCTGCTGCGGCGGCTCGGGGAGATCGTCGCGATCGGCCGCCCGGTCGTGATCGGCACGTCGCGCAAGAGCTTCCTCGGCAAGCTCGCCGGCGGCCGCGACGAAGGCGAGCGCCTGCCCGGGACGATCGCCACGAACGTGCTGGCGCTCGAGCGCGGCGCGACGGTGTTCCGCGTGCACGACGTTGCCCAGAATGCCGATGCCCTTGCGGTGGCCGCTGCTACTTTCCGCCTGGATGTGGGAGAGAGAGCCCGATGACGAGTACGACGAGCTCGACGAGGACGAGGACCTCGACGACGAACGCGGCCCGTCCGCGCCCGCTGTCTCGATAGAGGTCACCGGGCTCTCGCTGTACACGCACCACGGCGTCAGCGCCGCGGAGCGCGAGGTGGGGCAGCGGCTCGTGTTCGACATCGCCTTCGAGCTGGACGAGTGTGACGCGACCGTGACCGACCGGATCGAGGACACCGTGAACTACGCGGATGTGTGCGAGCAGGTCGCGCTGGGGGCCCAGGAGCGCTCCTACAAGACCCTGGAGCGGCTCTGCGCCGCCGTCGCGGACCGCCTGATGGACCGCTTCGGCGCCGAGTCGGTGCGCGTAAAGGCGACCAAGCCCGAGCCGCCGATCCCGCTGCCGGTCGAAGAGGTCTCGGTCGAGGTGTGGAAGGAAGTCTGAGCCGAGTCGGCTACCTCGGTCTCGGGTCGAACGAGGGCGACCGGCTCGGCAACCTCCGCGCGGCGCGCGACGCGCTCGTGTTGTACGAAGTGGCGGTCGAGGCGTCGTCCTCTGTCTACGAGACGGCGCCCCAGGGCGAGGTGCTCGACCAGGCCGACTTCCTCAATGCCTGTCTGCGCGTGCGCACGGCGCTTGGCCCCGAGGAGCTGCTGAGCGCGGCTAAGGCGGTGGAACGCGAGCTGGGCCGCGAGCCGGGCGGCCGCCGTCACGGCCCGCGGCCGATCGACATCGATGTGCTGCTGCTCGACGACCTGGAGTACCGCTCCGAGGGACTCTCGCTTCCGCACCCGGAGGTCACGAGCCGGCGCTTCGTGCTCGAGCCGCTGCTCGAGCTCGACCCCGAGCTCGCGCTCCCCAACGGCACCCCGCTCGCGCCGCAGCTCGAGGAGGTGCGCGACCAGCCGGTCCAGCGGGTGGTCGGCACCCTGTGACCCCCCAGGCGGGGGGTTTACGGTATTCCGTTGTGGCCTGCCCTTACGAGAAGCGGGACCGTAGATGTGATGGACGACTCGCTCGAGCTCGCAACCTTCCGCGGAGACGACGACCCGTCGCTCGTCGCGGCCGCGCTCGCATGCAGGGCGTGTCTCTCGGGCGAGGTCGAGTGGTCGCTGCGCGTGGACGACTTCGAGGGCACCGTCGAGTGCCGCTGCAAGCGCTGCGGATACGTGCGCGAGGTGTCGCTCACCTCGGAGCAGGCCCTGCGCTTGTCGCTTATTCACGCGTAACCATCTCCCACGTGGGGAGGTAAAGGAGGCGATGGCCGAAGGCCAAGCCCTGTCACAGCGCACGGATGCGCTCGACGTGATCGTCGGGTTACTGGCCGCGCTCGACGGGGCGTCGCAGTCGGGCCGCGACTTCTACAACCGGCTCTGCGAGGCGTGCTGCCGGCTCGGCGCGATGGATCGCGCCGGCCTCCTGCTCTACGACGATGCGCGCCAGCTCGTGGTCGAGGTGGGCAGCCACGGCTTGGACCAGGGGCTGCTCTCGGAGCTGTACGGGACGCTCGAGGAGACCCCGATCGCCCAGGTGGCGCTGTCCGAGGACCGCGTCGTGGAGGTGACGGGCGACCTCGAGCGCTGGGTCCCGGAGCGCTATGCGCGGATCGGTGGGGTGGAGACGGTCTGCTGCGTGCCCGTGTCGGCCGCCGGCCGCTGGCTCGGCGTGATCTTCGCCGATCGCGGCGGCACCCGCTTCGAGCTCACCGACGCGGAGCGCCACGACCTCTGGACGCTGGGCAAGACCGCTGCGCTCGCCGCCAGCGTCCGCATCGCGACGAGCCAGCAGGGGCGCGCCCGGCTGCTGCAGGCGCGGATCGATCTCGCGCGCGAGCTTCACGAGCGGGTGGTGCAGCGCCTGTTCGGCGTCTCGCTCGTGCTCGGCTCTGACCACCCGCTGAGCGAGGAGGCACGCCGGCGCTGCGCCGAGGAGATGCACGCCGCCCTGGCGGACCTCCGCGAGGCGCTGTCGCGACCGCTGGCGCCGCCGACGCTCGACACCGGCGCCACGCTGCGCGACGAGCTGGCGCGCCTGGGGCGCTACTACAAGGATCTGCCACTCGAGCTCGACTGGGAGCCGGGAGTCGAGGTGCCCGATGAGGTCGAGCCGCTCGCCCAGTCGGTGCTGGCGGAGGGCCTCCGCAACGCGCACAAGCACGCCAAGCCGAGCTCCGTAAGGGTGCACGTTGGCCGGATCAACGGCGCCTTCCTACTCGAGGTGCGAAACGCTCGCACCGCCGAGGGGCCGGCCAAGCGCGGTGCGGGCATGGGCCTGCGGCTCGCGGCGGTGGAGGCACTCCAGCGCGGCGCGCTCGTGGAGTTCGGCCCGGAGGGCGGAGACTGGCGCCTGCGTCTCGTCGTGCCGCTGGAGGATGATTCCGAGGAATGAGCCCCGAGCGCAACCTCCGCGTGCTGGTGGTGGACGACCACGACGTCGTCCACTGGGGCTTTCGCCTGCTGCTCACCGAGCAGTCGTGGGTCGAGCGCTGCCTGACCGCCTCGAGCGTCGAAGAGGCGCTCGAGATGGCACGCCGCTACGAGCCGCACGTGGCGCTCGTAGACCTCTTCCTGGGCGAGGAGTCGGGCGCCGAGCTGTGCGAGGCGATCAGGCGCGAGTCGCCGGGCACGCGCATCCTCCTCATCTCCGGCGCGGGCTGGATCTCGCCCCAGGCGGCAAAGGCCGCCGGCGCGGCCGGCTTCGTCTCGAAGGACTGGTCCGCGCACGACGTGGCGATGGCCGTGCGGATGGTCGGCAAGGGCATGACGGTCTTCTCCCCCCGCGCCGAGCAGCCGTCGGCGCCGCTCTCGGAGCGCGAGCGTGAGGTGCTCACCCACATGGCGAGCGGAGCCACGAACAAGGAGATCGCGGAGCGGCTCTTTCTCTCACCGCACACCGTGAAGGAGCACACGAGCGCGCTCTACCGGAAGCTCGGCGTGCGCAACCGCGCCGAGGCGGTGCAGCGGGCCGAGCGCCTGGGCCTCACGGCGTAGGCAGCCGGCTACCCGCGCCCGTCCAGCAGGATCTTCCACGGCTCGATCGCGGCCGTCACGAGCAGGCCCATCGGCCTCCAGGGATCCGTGGCGAAGCGCGCCTCGATCTCGCTCTCGTCCTCGGCGCGGACCGCCATCAGAACCCGCTGCCCGTCCCCGAGCGGCCCGCCGAGCACGATGAAGCCGTCGTCCACGAGCTCGTCCATGCAGCGCGCGTGGGCGTCCCACTCGTCCTGCTCGCGCATCGGGCGCGAGTCGTCCCACGCGGGACCGTGCTCGACGGTCACGGCGAAGTAGGGCATCGGCGAAGGGTAAGCCGCTCAGCCGCGCGGGCGGGCGTTCACGCGATCGATCCACGCGGAGAGGCGCGGATGGCCACCGTCGAGCCGCAAATTGTTCTCGAGGATGCGGTGGAAGAGCTCGTCGTCCGCCGCGTCGCGCAGTCTGCCGTACTTGAGGAACGGGACGGCGGCGCAGTCGGCGGCCGAGAGATCGTCGCCGAAGAGGTGGTCGCGGCCGTCGAGCATCGCCTCGAACAACTCGAGCGAGGCGCGCATCCGCGCTGCGTGCGGTGCGACCACCTCCTCGTCCGGCAGCTCGCGCTCGAGCTCCGTCTCGATCGTGTTCGGCGCCAGCTTCCAGACCTCGTTGAACCAGTCGAGGAAGACGTCCAGCTCGGCGCGCCGGGCAGCCTGGCGCGGGAAGAGCGGCGGGTCGGGCCATTTCGCCTCCAGGTGGCGGAGGATGCGTACCGAGTCGGGGATCACCTCGTCGCCGTCCACGAGCACAGGCACGAGCCCCTGCCCGCTCACCTTGACGACGGGCGTGCGGTCCTCGTAGGAGATCACGACGGACTCGGCCTCGAGCCCCTTGTAGGCCAGCGCCAGCGCGACTCGCTCGACGTTCGTTGAGAACAAAGCCCTGTATAGCCGGAGCATTGGGTGAAGGTACCCCCCCGACCGGGGGGTAGTTCGTCAAACCCCGCTAACGGACGTGCCCTACGAGACAAGGTTCATATAGATGGCTCGCGACCGACATACCGCGCTGCTCTTTCCTGGGCAGGGAAGTCAAACGGACGACATGCGGGAGACCGTGGAACGGCACCGCCCAGACCTGCTCGAGCTCGCTCTCGAGGAGGTCGGCTCCGACCTGTTCGAACGCGCCTCCGACGGCACCCGCTGGGCGCAGCCAGCGATCTACTGCGCAGCGCTCGCCGGCTCGCGCGAACTCGACGTGGAGGCCGACGTGATGGCCGGCCACTCGCTCGGCGAGATCACCGCGCTCGTGGCGGCCGAGGCGATCGGCGCGGAGGCCGGGCTGAAGCTCGTCGCCGCTCGCGGCCGGCTCATGCAGGAGGCCGCCGAGACGACCGGGGACGGCGGCATGACCGCGGTCCGCGCGCGTGTGGACAACCGCGACGCGATCGCAGAGGTGGCGGAAGAGGCAGACGTTCAGGTCGCCAACGACAACGCCCCTGACCAGCTCGTGCTGTCCGGCGCGGTCGGCGCGCTGGACACCGCCGAGGCCCTGCTTAAGGAGCGCGGCATCCGCGGCAAGCGCCTGCCGGTGGCCGGCGCCTTCCACTCGCCGCTGATGGAGCCGGCCGTCGAGCCGTTCCGGGCCGCGGTCGAGGCCACCAAGATTGCCGAGCCGCGTGTGCCCGTGTACTCATGCGTGACGGCCGAGCCCTTCGACGACATCCCCGAGCGCCTGGTGCAGGCCATCACGCACCCGGTGCGCTGGCTCGAGGTCATGCGCGCGCTCGACGCGCGCGGCGTGACGGACTTCGTGGAGACCGGCCCCGGCCGCGTCCTGACGAACCTTGTGAAGAAGTCCCTTGCGTTGGAGGCCGCCGGTGCGTAGCCCGGATCTCTTCGCGACGGACGTCAGGGCGGCCGTGCGCGAAGCCGCCGCATCCGACCCCGCAGCGGCGGCGACGGCGACCCCCATGCCGTGGGACCGCCATCTGCGCGCGGCCGCCCTGACGTCCGTCGCGATGGCTGTTCCGGAGCGGGTGGTCACGAACGCCACCGTCGCCGAGGGCGCCGGCGTGACCGAGCAGTGGATCGTCCACCGCACGGGCGTGCATGAGCGCCGCCACGTGTCGGACGGCGAGCGCCTCCAGGACCTGGCGACCGCGGCCGGCCGCGGCGCGCTGGACGAGGCGGGCGTGGATGCTGAGGATCTCGACCTCGTCCTGGTGGCGACGCTCGCCGCCGACGAGCTCACCCCGAACTGCGCTCCGCTCGTCGCACATGACCTCGGTGCCACGCGCGCCGGTGCCATGGACGTGAGCGCTGCCTGTACCGGGTTCCTGTCGGCACTCGCACTTGCCACGGCGCAGGTGGAGGGCGGTCGCGCCGACAACGTCCTCGTCATCGGGGCGGATGTGCTTAGCCGGTTCACCGACAAGGCTGATCGAGGCACCGCCGCACTGTTCTCCGACGGCGCGGGCGCCGGGCTGGTGGCTCCGGCCGAGAACGGCCACGGCCGCATCGGCGACATCGTCCTGCACTGTGATGGAGGCGGCGCGGCCAGTATTCGCGCCACCCATGAGGAGCAGTTCATCCGCATGCAGGGCCACGACACCTTCAAGGCCGCGGTGCTCCGGATGTCCGAGGCCACCCTCGAGGCCACTCACCGTGCAGGCCTCGACCTCGACGACATCGGGCTGTTCGTCTACCACCAGGCCAACGCCCGCATCCTCGCCGCCTTGGGCGAGCGGCTCGGCCTCGAGACGGACCGCGTGATCAACTCGATCGACCGCTACGGCAACTCTTCGGCCGCAACGCTCCCGATCGCGCTCGCCGACGCCCGCGAGCGCGGAATGCTCGAGCCGGGCATGAACGTCCTGCTCTCCGCATTCGGGGCCGGTTTCACGTGGGGCGCAGGCGTGATCGAATGGGCGGCATGAATGGAAGACCCGATGGCAGCGCACTCGTCACCGGAGCATCACGCGGGATCGGTGCGGCAATCGCCAAGGCGCTCGCCCGGGAGGGCTGGCCCGTGGGCGTGAACTACCGCAGCGACGAGGACGGCGCGAACGCCGTGGTCGAGGAGATCAGGCAGGCCGGCGGCCGCGCGAAGGCGGTCCAAGGCGACGTGTCCGACCCGGACACCGCGGATGCACTCTTCAGCGCGCTCGAGGAGGAGTTTGGCCCCGTGCTCGTGCTCGTGAACAACGCCGGCGTGCGCGCAGACGGCCTCGCCCCGATGATCGACGACGAGGACTGGGACAAGGTTCTGGACACGAACCTGTCCGCCGCCTTCCGGCTCACCCGCCGCGCGCTCAGGCCGATGATCCGCAGCCGTTACGGGCGCGTGGTCAACATCGCCTCGATCGTGGGCGGCGTGCGCGGAAATGCCGGCCAGGCCAACTACGCTGCCTCGAAGGCCGGCCTCGTCGCGATGACGAGAACCGTCGCCGCGGAGGTGGCGAAGCGCGGAGTGACCGTGAACGCGGTTGCCCCCGGCCTGATCGAGACCGACATGACCGAGGGCATCGCAGACAACTTGCTGGAGCACGTGCCCGCTCAGCGGGCGGGCACACCGGACGAGGTGGCCGAGTGCGTGCGCTTCCTGGCGTCTGAGGGCGCCGCGTACGTGAACGGCGTGTGCCTCACCGTCGACGGAGGCCTCACGGCCTGACCTAAGAACAAGGAGAAGGAGCGAAATGGCAGCCACAGCTACACGTGAGGAGATCGAGGGCCGCGTTTTCACGGCGCTCGAGGAATTCGGTGCTGAGCCGGACCAGATCAATCCCGACGCGACGTTCGAGACGATGGACATCGACTCGCTCGACCTCGTCGAACTCGCTCAGATCGTTGAGGACGAGTACGGCGTGCAGCTCAAGGGCGAGGACATGGAGGACGTCAAGACCGTCCGTCAGGCCGTCGATCTGGTGATGTCGAAGCTGGGATGACGCGTTCCGTCGTCATCACTGGCGTAGGCGCGGTCACGCCGCTGGGCGTGGGCGCACGGACGCTGCACGAGCGCTGGACCGCCGGAGTGTCCGGGATCGAGGACGGCTTCGGTCGCGCGACCGAGTTCGAGCCCAAGGAGCACCTCTCGACCAAGGAGGTGCGCCGCTCGGACCGCTTCACGCAGCTCGCGCTGGCGGCTGCGCAGGAGGCGCTCGACGACGCCGGCTGGAACGGCGAGGTCCCGTACGAAAAGGACCGCGCCGCCTCGGTCATCGGCACCGGCATCGGCGGCATCGGCACGCTCGAGGCGCAGCACCTCGTGTTGCAGCAGGAGGGCGCCGAGAAGATCTCGCCGCTCTCCATCCCGCTGCTGATGGCGAACGCCGCGTCCGGCGTGGTCGCGATGAAGCACGACCTGCACGGGCAGTCCTTCGGGACCGTTTCGGCCTGCGCGGCGGGCGCGCACGCGATCGGAATGGCCGAGCGCATGATCCGCTACGGCGACGCCGACGCTGTCGTGACCGGCGGTAGTGAGGCCGCGATCACCCCGCTCGCCACGGCGGCGTTCGGGAAGATGGACGCGCTCAGCGACTCCGGCATCTCACGCCCGTTCGATCGCCGTCGCGACGGCTTCGTGATGGGCGAGGGCGCCGGCATCCTCGTGCTCGAGGAGGAGGAGGCGGCCCGCGAGCGCGGCGCGCGCATCCTCGGGTACGTGCGCGGCTACGCCTCGACCTCGGACGCGCATCACCTGACGGCGCCCGAGCCGAGCGGCCGGGGAGCGGCGCGTGCGATGGAGCTCGCCCTCAAGGACGCCGGCATTGAGGCCTCCGAGGTGCTCTACGTGAACGCCCACGGAACCTCGACACCGCTCAACGACCGCTCCGAGACGAACGCCATCAAGACGGCGCTTGGCGAGGAGCTGGCGGCGAAGATCCCGGTCAGCTCGACGAAGTCGGCGATCGGCCACCTGCTCGGCGCGGCCGGCGCGGTGGAGTCGATCGCGACGCTGCTGGCGCTGCGCGACCGGATCGCGCCGCCGACGCTCAACTACGGCGAGGCCGACGAGGGCCTCGACCTCGACTACGTCCCAAACGAGGCACGCCCGCTTCAGAACGGCGACGTCCGCGCGATCGGGCTGTCGAATGCGTTCGGCTTCGGCGGCCACAACGCAGTGCTCTGCCTGGAGGCTTCATGAGCGCACTTGCAGACAGGATGCCTGCTGAGCGCATCTCACCGCTACTGAAGGACCCTGGCGAGGTCACCGCGCTCGACCGGCTCGAGCTGCTATGCGATCCGGGATCGCTGCAGGTGATCCGCTCGACGGTGCTGCCGCGGCGTGAGTCGAAGCGCATGCGTGAGGGCGACGGTGTAGTGGGCGCGGCAGGCACGATCGCGCGCCGGCCGGTGTACTGCTACGCGCAGGATCAGTCGTTCGTCGGCGGCTCGCTCGGTGAGGCGCACGCGGAGACGATCGTGCGCGTGATGCAGCTTGCCGGACGAGCCGGTGCACCCGTGATTGGTTTCGTCGCGTCGGGCGGCGCCCGCATGGACGACGGGATTGCGGCGCTCGCCGGCTACGGCCGGATCTTCCGCGAGAGCGTGAAACTCTCCGGTCGGGTTCCGCAGATCTCGGTGATCACGGGAGTGTCTGCAGGCGGCGCCGCCTATTCGCCGGCGCTCACCGACTTCGTTGTCATGACCGAGGGCTCCGCGATGTTCCTCACCGGACCCGGTGTGGTACGCGAGGTAACCGGCGAAGACGTGGACGCTCAGGCGCTGGGCGGCCCGAGGGTGCACGCGAAGAACGGCGTCTCCCAGTTCACGGCGGCGAACGATCACGAGGCTGTGGGCCTGGTCCGCGAATTGCTCGCCCACCTTCCCCAGCACGCCGGCGAACGGCCGCCACACGGCTTGCCGGCGCCGGTGCCGACCATGGACCCTGGCGCGCGCGTGCCGAGCTCGCCGCGCCAGGTCTACGACGTGCGCGACGTGATCAGCGCGCTCGTGGACAACGGCGAGATGCTGGAGCTCTCCGAGCGCTGGGCGCGCAACATGGTCACGGCGCTGTGCCGGATCGACGGCCGCGCCGTCGGCGTGATCGCGAACCAGCCGTGGTACCTGGGCGGCGTCATCGACGCGGATGCCTCGCAGAAGGCCGCCAAGTTCGTGCGGCTCTGCAACTCGTACGGGTTGCCGCTTGTCGTGCTCGTCGACACCCCGGGATTCCTCCCGGGCACGAAGCAGGAGGGCCTCGGGGTGATCCGCCACGGCGCGAAGCTGCTGCACGCGTTCGCGGAGGCCGTGGTACCGAAGGTGACCGTGGTGCTCCGCAAGGCGTACGGCGGCGGCTTCATCACGATGAACTCGAAGGACCTCGGCGCCGACCTCGCGCTTGCCTGGCCCGACGCTCAGATCGGCATCATGGGCCCCAAGCAGGCGGTGGGGATCGTGCATCGCCGCGCGATCGCGGAGGCCGACGACCCCGAGGCGGAGCACGACCGGCTCGCCGCGGAGTACGAGGCCGAACACGTCTCGGCCGCGGTCGCGGCGCGCGAGGGCTTCATCGACGAGCTGGTCTCCCCGGCCGAGACACGCCGGCGGCTCGCGGGCGCCCTGGCCGGACTGTCGGGCCCGGGCGAGTACGGCAACGGCGGGGGGAATATCCCGCTGTGACCACATACGTGGCCATGGGGGACAGTTTCACCGCGGGCGCGGACCCGGCGGCGCCGCGCTGGGCGGATGAGTTTGCCCGGTTCCTCGGCGGCCGCTACGTGAACCTCGCCGAGGTGGGGGCGACCAGCGAGGAGGTGGAGCGCAAGCAGCTGTCACGGGCGCTCGAGTTGTCGCCGGACGTCGTGACGCTCGTATGCGGGGCCAACGACGTCCTCCTCGACACGCGGCCCGACGTCGACGCCTACGCAGACCGGCTGTCGCGAATGTTCGCGCGGCTCCGGCGCGAGCGGCCTGGCGTGACGATCATGACGGCGACCTACCCGGACATCTCCCGCTTCCTGGAGCTGCGTCCGCGGTCTCGGACGCGCGTGGAGCGCGGGATGCGGCGATTCAATGACGCCTGCCGTTCGGTGGCGCGCCGCCACCACGTGGTGCTGCTGGAGGGGTTCGACCACCCGGCCGCCGAAGACCGCTCGACCTTCGCCGACGACGGCTTCCATCCCTCCGCAGAGGGCCACCGAGCAGCGGCGCGCGAGTTCCTGCGCGCACTTCGAAAGCGCCTCCGGCCAAGCACGGCGTGAGCACGGCAGCACCAGCCACGCGAGCGGGCCACGCACCCGCACCCGCCGACGCGGCCGCGAGCGGAGCGCCCGCGGAGTCGGTGCCGGTGGAGGAGCTCGAACTCACTCCGGCAGCGGTGGCGGCCGCTGCGGCGAGCCTCTTCGCACGCTCGTTCGGCGAGCTTGAGGTGGGCGAGCGCTTTGTAACTCCCCCACGCGCGGTCCAAGAGGCCGACATCCTCCAGTTCGCAGACCTCACCGGCGACGCCCATCCGCAGCACGTCGATCCCGAGTGGGCCGCCGGAAGCCGCTTCGGCGAGCAGATCGCGCACGGCCTGCTCGTGCTCTCGTTCGCTGTCGGTCTGCTCCCGCTCGACCCCGAGCGAGTGGTCGCGCTGCGCCGGGTTGGCGACGCCGTCTTCAAGCAACCTGTGAAGATCGGCGACAGCTTGCACGTGCAAGGCGAAATCTCAGGCACGCGGGAGCTCGATCCCGAACACGGGCTAGTGGAGGCCCGCCTGCGGATCGTGAACCAGGACGGCCGACTGGTCGTGCGCGCGGGCGTCGAGCTCGTATGGCGAGCCTGATGCTCGACGGGAAGCGCCTCCTCATCACCGGCGTGCTGACGAAGGGCAGCATCGCCTACACCGTCGCCGAGCGCGCCCAGCAGGACGGCGCTCAGGTCGTGCTCACCGGCTTCGGCCGCACCCGCCGGATGACCGAGCGGGCCGCCGCCCGGCTCCCCGACCCGCCGGACGTGCTCGAGCTGGACGTGAACAACCCGGCGGACTTCGAGGCGCTCGTGACGGATCTCCGCTCACGCTGGGGCGGCATCGACGGCGCTCTCCACGCGATCGCCTTCGCCCCTGGCGACGCGCTGGGCGGCAATTTCATGTCGGCCCCGCCGGAGTCGGCCGAGGTCGCCTTCAGAACCAGCGCCTACTCCTTCAAGGCGCTCGCCGAAGCGCTCGCCCCTCTGATGGACGACGGCGGCAGCCTCGTGGGCATGGACTTCGACGCCACCGTGGCGTGGCCGATCTACGACTGGATGGGCGTGGCGAAGGCAGCCCTCGAGTCAGTCTCGCGTTACCTCGCGCGCGACCTCGGGGACAACAACGTGCGCGTGAACCTGGTGTCGGCCGGGCCGGTAGAGACGCCCGCCGCGGAGGGTATCCCGGGCTTCGAAACGCTGGCTGGGATGTGGGGCAAGCAGGCCCCGCTGGGCTGGGACACCTCGGACCCACGCCCGGTGGCCGACACGGTGCTCTTCCTTCTGTCAGACCTCGCGCGCGCGATCACCGGCGAAATCCTGCACGTGGACGGCGGCTTCCACGCAATGGGCGCGCCGCTCCGGTCGTAGAACGGCCACATTGACCGGCGAGGCTTCCGCGCCCATCACAGGTGGTTGGGATTCGGTGCGAAAAACGCCACGGATCCCAACCACCTGGCCGCGCGGCTGTGGTGTGCCGGTTGCACGGTAGATTCGGCCCGTGCTGCTCGTCATCGACGTCGGCAACACCCAGACGCATGTGGGCATGTTCCAGGGGGACGCGCTCGTTGAGCATTGGCGCTTCGCCACGGCGCGGTTTGCCACGGCTGATGAGGTCGCGACGGTGCTCGCCGGGCTGCTCGACCTCCGCGATCTCCGGCTGAAGGACGTGCACGCCGCGATGGTCTCGTCGGTAGTGCCCACGCTCGCGCAGGAGTACGAACTGGTGATCAGGCGCTACTTCGACAACCGCGGCCTACTGGTTGGCCCGGAGATCAAGAGCGGCATGCCGATCCGCATCGACCGCCCGCAGGAGCTCGGCGCCGACCGGCTCGCCAACGCCATCGCGGCTTACGAGCGCGCCGGCGGCGCCTGCATCGCCGTCGATTTCGGGACCGCGATCAACTACGACGTCGTCTCGGCCGCCGGTGAGTACCTCGGCGGCGTCATCTCGCCGGGCATCGAGATCTCCCTCGAGGCCCTGTCCGCGCGCGCCGCGCGCCTCCCCAGGGTGGACATCGAGCGGCCGCGGCACGCGATCGGCAAAGGCACTCAGGAGGCGATCCAGGCCGGCGTTGTCTACGGGTTCGCCGGCCAGGTCGATGCGATCATCGGGCGCATCCGCGAGGAGCTCGGCGAGGAGGCCACCGCCATCGCGACGGGCGGCTTCGCCGAGACGATCGTGCCCTTCTGCGAGCAGGTCGATGAGGTCGACGATTGGCTGACGCTCCAGGGCCTGAAGCTGATCTGGGAACGCAACAGCGGATAGTTCCCATCGCGCCAAACGAGGTGTATGTTCGGAGGGCGGAACGCGCTCCGGCGTACCGCAGTATGCGCCGGGCCGGGCCGGCCGCTATGGAAGAAGGACTCGCACTGGCCGCTCGGGTTCGCCCACACCCATTCGAAGTCTCGGTCGACGATCTTGGTCGAGTCACAGTGGTGCGCGTTCAGGGCGAGGTCGACGCAGCGACCGCGCCGCGCATGGCCGAGACCGTGAACCGGCTCCTCGGGCGCAACAAGCGAGTGGTGCTCGACCTCCGCCACGTCGACTTCATGGACCTGCACGGCCTCGGCGTGCTGATGCGCGCAACTCGCCGGGCTCGCGCCGACGGCGGGAGCTTCACGCTCGCCCGCCCGGCCCCGTGCGTGCGCCGCCTCGTGGGACTGGTTCGCGCCGAGAACGAGCTGCGCATCCTGCCCGACGGCAGCGACCCTCGCGACGCCGCATAGCCGGCGCTAAGTTCTCCGGTGTGCGCTCGCTGACGGACAGTTGGAACCTCGACGGCCTGAAGCTGGCCAACCGCGTCGTGCTCGCACCTCTGGCCGGAATCGGCAACTGGTTCGTGCGCCTCCAGGCGAAGCGCTTCGGCGCCGGGCTCGTTGTATCCGAGATGGTGTCGAGCTTCGGCATGGTCCACGGCGACGGGCGCACCCACCGCGAGTTCCTCCGCATCCACCCGGACGAGCATCCGGTGTCGATGCAGCTCTTCGGGCATGACGCGGCGGTCATGCGCGAGGCGGCCGTGATCGCCGCCGCCGCGGGGGCGGACCTCATCGACCTCAACATGGGCTGCCCGGTGCGGAAGGTCTGCAAGACCGGCGCCGGCGCCGCGCTGCTCGACGACCCCGATCGCGCGGTGGCGATCGCGGCGGCGGCCCGCGAGGGCAGTGGACTACCGGTCACGGTGAAGCTGCGTCCCGGCCGCGGACCCGGCGACCGCGCCGGTATCAAGCTCGCGCATCGCCTGGTCGCCGAGGCGGGCGTGGCCGGCATCGCCTTCCATCCGCGCCACGTCTCGCAGCAGCACTCCGGTCTGCCCGACTACGCGCTCGCGCGCGAGATGGTCGAGGCCCTGCCGGTTCCGGTGCTGCTCTCCGGCGGCCTGTCGAGCGAGGAGAAGGTCCTCCGCGCCTTCGAGGAGAGCGGTGCAGCCGCGGTCATGCTGGCGCGCGGCGCCCTCGGCAACCCATGGATGTTCGGCCGCCTGCTCGCCACCTACGAGGGCGACCCTGGGCCGGACGAGGTGCTCGCCGAGCTCGAATGGGTGATTTCCTCAGCCGAGAACCACCTCGGCGTAGACCGCGCTGGGCGGTATTTGCGGAAGTTCTATCCGTGGTACGCGGATCGGCTCGGGCTTACAAGGCGTGAGCGCGAACCGCTGGTCACAGCGCCCACGACGGCGCACGCGCGGGAGCGCTGGGGCGGCTTTCTGGACGCCGCAACCCCGCTTGCGGCTTGATCAAAACGCCTCTTTCAAACGTATAGAGGGTTGCTACACTCCTCGGCCTCCTCGGCAAGGAAGGCGGGGTTTTTCTTATGGCTAGAGAGACAGTTCTAACACCTGAGGGCCTCAAGGATCTGAAGAAGAAGATCGACTACCTGAGCGGCGACAGGCGCCGTGAGGTAGCCGAGCGGATCAAGGAGGCGCGCGAGTTCGGAGACATCTCCGAGAACGCCGAGTACGACGATGCCAAGAACGAGCAGGCGATGCTCGAGAAGCAGATCTCCGACCTCGAAGAGAAGCTGCGCAATGCCCGCGTGATCGACTCTAGGTCGGTCGACACGGACGTCGTGAGCGTCGGCGTGACCGTGCATGTCAAGGACCAGAAGACGGACAAGTCGGTGAAGTACAAGATCGTCGGCTCCGCCGAGGCCGACCCCTCCGAGAACAAGCTCTCGAACGAGTCGCCCGTGGGGCGCGCCCTGCTCGGGCACAAGCGCGGCGAGACCGTGAGCGTGCAGGTCCCGCGCGGCCCCGCTCGCAAGCTCAAGATCACCAAGATCGAGCGCTAGTAGCCTCCCGGCGCGTGGACGACCGGCGGGCCAAGCTCGAGCGCCTACGTGCTCAGGGGATCGACCCGTTCCCGCATGAGTTTCCGGGTGTCGTTTCCACCTCGTCCGTCGTCGACGATCTGGAGCCGGGCGAAGAAAGCGACCGCGCTTATCGGGTGGCCGGCCGGATGGCCGCCCGCCGCGACCAGGGCGGGGCCGCGTTCATCGACCTCGCCGATCGCGACGGAAAGATCCAGCTCCACGCCAAGAAGGATGTGCTTGATGATGACTCATTCCACGCGCTCGTGTCGCTCGACATCGGCGACCTCATCGGTGTCGACGGGACGGCATTCAAGACGCGCCGCGGCCAGCTCAGCCTGCTGGTCACTGCCTGGAAGCTGCTCGCGAAGTCGCTTCGAGACATCCCGAAGGAGCACTTTGGGCTCGAGGACATCGAGACCCGCTACCGGCACCGGGAGCTCGATCTGATCGCGAACGAGGAGGTTCGCGAGCTCTTCATCCTCCGCAGCAAGGTGGTCCGGGCGCTTCGGCGCTGGCTCGACGAGCGGGGCTTCCTCGAGGTGGAGACCCCGATCCTCCAGCCCCTCTACGGCGGAGCGCTGTCGCGCCCCTTCACGACCCACCACAACGCGCTCGACCGCGACTTCTTCCTGCGGATCGCGGACGAGCTCTACCTGAAGCGGCTGATCGTCGGCGGCC
This sequence comes from Actinomycetota bacterium, assembly GCA_046731915.1. GTDB lineage: Bacteria > Actinomycetota > Thermoleophilia > Solirubrobacterales > Thermoleophilaceae > JACVRW01. The sequence goes on along the minus strand of JBKPME010000108.1, from coordinate 4,697 downwards.
TCGAGCGCGTCTACGAGATCGGCAAGGACTTCCGCAACGAGGGCATCTCGCACAAGCACAACCCCGAATTCACGATGCTCGAGTGGTACGAGGCGTACGCGGACTACAACGACATCGCAAACGAGCTCGAGGAGCTCATCTCATACGTGGCAGAGGAGATCGGTTACGACGGCCCGGTCGACTTCTCCCGCCCGTGGAAGCGGATCACGCTGCGGGACGCCATCAGGGACAAGTCCGGCATCGACATCTTCGGCGACGAGGAGCTGCCGGGGGAAGGCATCTGGGCGAAGCGGGTGGACGACCTGCTCTCGAAGCACGTCGAGCCCGACCTCCAAAACCCCACTTTCATCATGGACTACCCGAAGGAGCTGTCCCCGTTCGCGAAGGACCACCGCTCGGAGGAGGGCCTTGTGGAGCGGTTCGAGGCGTTCGCCGGCGGCATGGAGTACGCCAACGCGTTCACCGAGCTGAACGATCCCGACGAGCAGCGCGCCCGCTTCGAGCAGCAGCGCGCCGACCATGCGGCGGGCGACGAGGAGACGCAGCCGTACGACGAGGACTACGTCCGCGCCCTGGAGCACGGCATGCCGCCGACGGGCGGCATCGGCATCGGGATCGACCGCCTGGTGATGATCCTCAGCGGCCGCCACGGGATCCGCGAGGTCGTGCTCTTCCCCGCGATGCGGGACTAGCGGCGCTGGACCACAAGCGTCGGGCAGGGCGCGCCGCTGGCGAGATCAGTCACCGGTTGGCCGCGATCGTCCCTCAGGGTGATCGACAGGCTCTCCGACGTGACCACCGTGTCCGCATACGAATAGGCGCTCGGCTGGGCGCACAACATGCCGAGGCCCTCCGGCCGGGGCGGCCTGAAAAAATCCGTCGTGAAGCCGAGCGCGGCGGCCGCGGAGCCGAGGGCGCCGGTATAGGTGAGCGATGCGACGGGCCCCGCCACTGCCTCGTATATGCCGGTTTCGGCCGGGCCGCCCGGCTCGAGGGTGCGGAGCATCACCTCATTGATGAACGCCCCGTGCGCGTCCGCGCTGAGAAAGACGACGTTTCGTACGTTCTTCTGGAGGAAGCGGAGCAGGCGCTGACGTGCCGGCTCGAAGCCTTCCCAGCGATCGAGCGGAAAGCCGTAGAGCTGTTGGATCGGAACCGAGCTCAGGATCACCTTGAATGTGGCGCTCGAGCCGCGGATGTCACGCGCGAACCGCCGGAATTGCGCCGGCCCCATCATCGTCCGGCGCGGATCCGCGATCGCGTCCGTGCACGCCTTCCGGACCGCAGCTGCCAGATCCCGGCGATACCGCGACAAGCGCCGCCGGAACTCGGCCGGCAGTGTCGGCGCGATGTCCGGCCTGCCGGTGATCGGGTTCGTGCAGCGCCCGCCCCCGTCAGCATTGCCGCTGCGGAACGTGCGCAGATCCGGGAGGAAGATCTCGAGGTTCGCCCCCCACCGGAATGACCGGTAGATGCCTGTCCGGCGCGTGTAGGTGACCGGGTTGTAATCGAGGAACGCCTTCGTGCCGCGGGCGTACAGCCTGGGACCGTGCTGCGGGACGGAGAAGTCGTTGATGAACTCGTGGTCGTCCCAATGCGAGTACAAGCCGGTTCCCGCGCGCAGCGCCCTGAAGTTGGCGAAGCGGAGGTTCTGGCGGTATTTGGCCCACTTCGCACTCACCGTCACGGCGTGCGGGAAGCCGGGCAGGACGGTGTCGGAATAGATCACGTCGCCCAACACGACGTTGAAGTCGAATGGCTCGCGTGCCATCGCGCCCAGCACCTCAAACCTGTTCCACCCGGGCACCCCGCCACGCTGTACGCCGTCCAGGTCGGCGGTCACGCCGAAGCGAACCGGGGCGGTCGACCCCGCGCGCGGCGCGGTGCGGAACTCACCTGTCTCGCTCGAGCGGCTGCCCCGGCAGAACCGGTAGGCGTAGCGGGAGCCAGGGCGGAGCCCGGATGCTCGCACCTGGACCGTCCGGTCGTGGGAGCGGCTGGCCATGACGCGCGGGCCGCGCCGGCAGCCGCGGCCCGAACGCGCCCTCGACAGCTGGAGGAAGTACGTTCCGCTCCGGTCGGCGCGCGCCCACAGGCGCGCCGAGGTGGGCGTCACCTCGCCGGCGGTCACGCCGAGCGAGAAACCCTCGGACTCGGCCGCGCGCGCCGGCGACGCGAGGAGCGCCAACGCCGCCAGCGCGCAGACCGCACGCGGAGCGCGATCCTTCGCAAAGAAGGAGATGCGACCACCTCAAAAGCTGATCCTGAAGCTGCCGCCGGTGCCGCCTTCCTCGGCCACGACCCTGTAAGTGATGCCGGCGAGTGCGGTGAAGCTGACGTTGCAACTGTGCTGCGTCGCGACCCGCTTTAGCGTGCCTATGCTCGACCCGGTGTAGACCGTGAGCGCGGGGAAGCTCCCGTTGCACGCGTTGACGGTCACCGCTGTGTCAGTCGGGAGCGTCAGCTTGAACCACACCGTGTGCGGCTGGTTGGACGCGTGCCCGGGCTCGTTCAGCTCGCGGGTCGCACCCCGCGTGCTCGCGCTGATCCCGGAGCCGGCCGTAAGCGCCACCGCGTCGGCCAGGTCGTCGTTGAGCGGCGTGAAGATCCGGTCAACGGTGAGCTTGAAGCGGCCGCTCCCGGTGAACCCCGCCACGGCGATGCGATAGGTCCTGCCCCTCCTCGCGGTGAAGCTCACGCGGCTCCCGCCGCCGGTGCGGCCGCAGCCATCGTTGTTGAAGTCCACTGCGCGGAGTCCCGACACGCGCCGGCCGGTATAGACCGCGACGACCGAGTCGAAGTTCGACGAGCATGTGCCCAGCAGGACGCTGATCCGGCGCTTTGCGCGGAAGCGGTACCAGACCGAGTGGGTCGCAAGCGAGCCGCCGTGCAGACGCTCTCCGGCCTGCCGGCCCGCTCCGTTCACGTTGCCGGTCACGTCCCTGCCAATGCGCAGCGGCAGCGCGTCGGCGAAGTCGTCGTTGCGGGGTGCCGCCGCTGCGCTCGAGGCGCCGGCCAGCAGGGCACAGCTCGCCAAGGCGGCTGCCAGGCCGGCAACGAGCGTGCGGCGTTGCGATGTGTGGTTCATCGAGACCTCCTCGTTTGGAGTGCGCGACGAACCTAGGAACGCCGGTTACGCTGGCGTTACGGCGCGGGGACGGGCGCCGTCGCTAGAGCTCGCGCTCCGAGATGAAGCCGCCCGCGAACGCGCGTTCCACGAGCCGTGCGCGCTTCTCGTTCTGCGGCAGGTGCGCCACGCCGAACTTCTCGAACAGCGCGCGGAGGTGCTTCTTCACGGCGTCCACGCTCAGGTAGAGCTCGTTCGCGATCTGCTCGTTCGTGGGCGGGGTCGCGAACATGGTGGATTCCTTGAACGGCCTGCAGAGCGACACGAGCACGCGCTTCTGCGCGGGAGTGAGGCTGACGACCTTTCGAAGCTCCGCGGACGGCAGCGTCGCGCTCGACTCGCCGTCGCGCGGATTGCGGAACACCAGCACGGTCGTCCCGAGGCGAACCGCGTCGCCGTCCTTCAGCCGGTGCCGGCCCCGCACCGGCTTGCCGTTCACGAATGAGCCGTTCAGCGAAAGGCCATCGTCGCTAAGGGTCCAGTCGTCCCCGCTGCGGACCAGCTCGGCGTGGAGGCGGGAAACCTCCTCGTCCCACCCCAGCGGGACGTCGGCCGACGTGCGCCGGCCGAGCGTGATGCGTTCCTTCGAGTCTCCGAGCACGTGGAGGCTGTGCTTGCCGTCGCCGTCGCGGTAGATCAGGAAGGGCAGGCCGTCGCGCTCGGCCTCGATCTGCGCCTTTAGCTCTGCCGCGCTGGCGGCGTGGGGACTGGCCGGCTCGCTGCCGGGCATGGTCCCACCACTTTGCCTCAAAAGTCCCCATTGGTCTACAGACTTGGGTTACGCTGGGTCGGTCAGAACCCAACGTTTGGACTGTGCGTGTTATCGACGGGTTCGGTCCTCGGGGACTTCAGGATCGACGACGAGATCGGCCGCGGCGGGATGGGGGTCGTGTACCGGGCTACCCAGATTTCGCTGGGACGTCCTGTCGCGCTGAAGGTGATCAGCGAGTCGCTCTCGGACCGCGAGGGCTTCCGGGAGCGCTTCGAGCGCGAGTCGCGGCTCGCCGCTTCGCTCGACCACCCGAACATCATCCCGGTCTACGCCGCCGGCGAGCACGACGGCGTGCTGTTCATCGTCATGCGCTTCGTCGACGGCAGGGACCTGCGCGCGCTCCTGGCGGCCGAGGGCGCCTTCGACCCGGCTCGCGCAGCCGGCGTCGTGGCTCAGGTGGCATCCGCCCTCGATGCGGCGCACGAGCGCGGCCTCGTCCACCGCGACGTCAAGCCCGCGAACATCCTCGTCGCCGCCCGGGGCGGCGGGGAACACACCTATCTCACCGACTTCGGCCTCACGAAGCGGACGGCATCCGACAGCGGCCTCACTGCCGCGGGCGAGTGGGTGGGGACGCTCGATTACGTGGCGCCGGAGCAGCTGCGCGGCGAGCAGGTCGACGGCCGCGCGGACGTCTACGCACTCGGCTGCGTGCTCTACGAGCTGCTCACCGGCGAGGTCCCGTTCACCCGCGATGACGACATAGCCAAGCTCTGGGCGCACATCTCGGACCCGGCGCCCTCCCCGCTGGAGCGGGCACCCGACACGCCGCGGCCGCTCGCCGCCGTGGCCGGGCGC
>JBKPME010000107.1:0-6469 GCA_046731915.1 Actinomycetota bacterium | reverse complement strand
CCTTGTCCACCGGCACGCTCATCGCCCGCTCGAAGCCCGACAGCTTGCTCCCAACTGAGGCGTCCTTCCCCTCGAAGTCGTCCTGCGTGAGCTGGTGCCCCGGGAACAGGTCCTTCTTGGCGGCCTTGCCCTCGAGCCCCTCCGGATCGGTTAGTGCGCCGTCCGCCAGCTGGGACTTCTTCACGCGCGCGAGCCTGTAGCGCTGCGTCTCGGCCACCACCTCGCCGGTGGTCCCCTTCGGGATGAGGCTCTTCGCCACCAGCACCTGGACTCCGTCAGAGGCGGTCAGGTCGTCCCGGTACTGGCGCAGGAAGATCAGCAAGGCTGCGCCGGCCACCAGCGACAGGAGAGCGGCCACCATCAGCGTCCCGCCGCGAGACGAGAGCGGACCGCTCATCCGCGTCTGCGACGAGCTCTTCGTGCCCTTCGGCTTTGTCATCAACATCTGTTGCTCCTCCTCATTTCACGAGGGCCGCGGTGCACGGTTCGATCGCGCTGAAGTCGCACGTCTCGTCGTCTGCTCCGCCTTCGTTTGGTGTGTCGACGTACTTGATGAACCGGCCGACGATCTCGGCCGGATTGGTCGGCATCTCGTCTCCGAACGCCAGGCACGGGTTGTCGAAGCCGCCTCCCTGCCCGGTCCAGCCGGTGATGTAGAAGGCCGCAAATCGGACCACCGGCACGGTTGTGCTGCCGCTGCCGCTGAAGGCCCCGAACGGGGTGACGATGACCAGGACGATGCGCCGGTCGCCGACCTGAATGTCCGGCCAGTGGTTTCGGTACTGCTGCGGGCAGGAGTTGGGCTTCGGGTCGCCCAGTACGCGCCTGTTCAGCCCCTCCGCCACCTGGTTCGAGGCGTTGCCGGTCTGGACGGCGACGCACTCCCAGCTGTTCGGCGGGTTCGCGATCGACCACAGGTCGTTGGTCGACGTGGGGCAGGGGTCGGTGTTCGTGTACGGCGTGTAGCTGGGGGTACACCCGGTCGCAAGCTCGTCCTTGAGGTTCGACTTCGCCGGGTCGCAGTCGAGCGACTGGTTCTGGCTGCCGCCGATCACGCGCAGGCGCACGGGCGGGTCGTCCAGATCGGAGAGGGCCAGCCCGCCCTTGATCCCGATTTTCACGGCGAGGTTGTGCGTGCAGCTCCCGAGGACCGCGCTGCAGCGCTGAAGCGTGTTGTTAGAGAGCAGGCCGCCCTCGTAGACCTGGGCCAGCGCGATCGGCCCGGAGCGGTCCGTGTTCGCGCTGAAGTGGCGCTGCTGGGTCGCGATGTCGCCGCGGCAGGAGCTGTTCGGGGTGCAGTTGGTGCCGTTGGCGTTCCTCGCGATCGTCCAGTGGAACCCGACGTTGACAGGGCCGCCGTTCACCGGCACCGGGATTCCGCTGGCCGCGCTCCACCGCCCGGTGCCCGCCGAGTACACCAGCGGGACCGAGGTGCCGCCGATCGTCGCGTCGACCGTCGCCTTCAGCACGGTGGGATTGGCGCCGAAGTCGATGTTCGCCTCTATCCCGGCCGAGCATCCGGCTGGGGCCGCCGAGAAGTAGGCGTCCGGGCAGCTCCCGGGTGTGAGCCAGACGCTGCGGGCGATCGGCGTCTTCGGCGCGGCGGTGCCGGCGGCCGTCCAGCCCTGGATGTGCACGATGCCGTTGGTCGACTGGGCGTCGTAGCAGTCGACGAGGGTCTGGCCGCAGGTCGTGGAGGTTGCGCCTCCGAGCGCGATCCGCACGCCCACGTGCTCCGCGGTTATCGGCACGGGAACGGGCGCCGCGAGGTTGTCCCAGATCGCGAGCCCGTTCTCGCTCCCGGTCTTCGTGAGCGTGGTGGTCCCGAGCACGCTTCCCGTCGACTCGTCGATGAACGTCGCGCGCGCGACCTTCGGATCGGGGTCGGGCACCGCGATCGGGAGCATTTTGTCGCTCCTCGCGAGCCTGAACAGCTGGACCCGGGCCGTCGCGCGTATGTCGTGCGAGTCGATGAAGGCGAAGAACGGCGAGGTGTTCTGCTCCGTCAGCTTCACGTCGAGGAACCCCGTGTCGCATGGATCGCCGTCGCTATACGAGTCGGTGTCGTAGTCGGTCGCATTGAGGCGTGTCCGGACGCGCGACTGGGCGTCGTCCGGGCCGATCTGGGGGTTGTGGACCGCGCCCGAGTACTCCAGGGCAGCCGTCTCGATGTCGGCGTTCGCCCCACTCGCGTTGGTGAAGCACCCGATGAATTCCTGCGCGGTGGCGAGGGCGCCGGCGTCGGCCTGCATCTGGAGGTGACGGCGATGTTCGAAGAAGTTCGCCGAGTCGATGACGAACGCGGCGATCCCGAACGCCACGGGCAGGAAGCCGACGAAGAAGATGATGACGCTGCCGCGCTGGTCGTCATGAAGGCGGCGGAGTGCACGCAGCATCAGCTACACCCAGCCGACACGTTGTCGGCCAGCCGCTCCCGTCGCATGGTGGCCTTACCGGCGATTGTGGTCGTCGCCGAGTCGATGCCTAGGAGCGGGATCCAGTGATACGTGGTCCGGACCTCCACCTCGATTGGGTCACCGACTTCCTGAGTGCCGAGCGGGTTGGCGACGCAGACCTCCAGCGGGTCCGCGATCGAGTTGCTCCCGCCCTCACGGAGCTCCTTCGTGTCGGCGCGGTCACGGATGTAGTCCTGAAGGCTGCTGCCCGCCGGTACCCGGTCCACGGCCGCGAGGCGAGCCCCCTCACTCGCCAGGTGCGTGGTGTCGACCCAGTAGTTGAGCGCGCGCCCGAAGTCGAGGATCACGACGACGATGAGCATCAGGAACGGCAGCACCATGGCGAACTCGAGGATCGCCACGCCGGATTCGTCGTTCAGGGAGCGCCGGCGGCGCCGCCGCCTGCGACGGCTCGTGTCTGGGTTGTCTTTGTCTGTTCTTGGCACGGCTAGGGATTGAGTCGAGAGGCACGGCTACGGACGAGTCGAGACGGCTGGACGGTCCGGTGCGCCGGTCACGGCGCACCGGACCCGCAGCGGTGAGTTAGGTGAGCTGGGCCGCGATGTTGTTGACGAGCGTCGTGAACTCGTCGGTGAGGCCGGTTGCGACGAAGAGGCCGATCAGGACGATCGAGATGCCGCCGAGCACCATTCCGTACTCGATGATCGTCTGTCCCTCCTCGCGCCGGAGGCGCGCGGTAAGAGCCTGAATTAGGTTCGACAAGTGATTCACCTCCTTCCGAGCCGGTCCGCTTGCGGGTCAATAGGTGGGAGTCGTAGTCAGGCCCCGCCACGTGGCTCGCTAGAGACGCGTGCACGAGGCCTGCCACGAGCTTCCGCCCAATGCGAAGGCCGAGCCATGGCCGCGGGACTCATCTTCCGTTCAGTGGCCTGAACAGCGGAGCCTCGCGGCCACCTACCTACGTCAGCTCGGCAGCGATGTTGTTGACGAGCGTCGTGAACTCGTCCGCAAGGCCGGTTGCGACGAAGAGGCCGATCAGGACGATCGAGATGCCGCCGAGCACCATTCCGTACTCGATGATCGTCTGTCCCTCCTCACGGCGGAGGCGCGCGGCCAGAGCCTGGATCAGGTTCAACAAGGGGTTCACCTCCTTCCGACATGAGTCGCCTGCAGAGCAAGGCGAAGCCTTTGTCGTGAGCTTCCGCCCGATTGGGGGCGAAGCCCATGGGCCGGCGGGCCTATCTTTCGTTCACGCCGGTGAACGGCTTGTCAGGCGATGCCCTTGCGCACCGCGTACACGGCCGCCTGCACGCGGTTGTCCATCTGGAGCTTCGCCAGGATGCTCGAGACGTGGTTCTTGACGGTGCGCGGGCTCAGAAACAGCCGCTCGGCGATCTCGTCGTTGTCGCAGCCTTCGGCGATCAGGCGCAGGATGTCGAGCTCGCGCTCCGAGAGCGGGGTCTCCTCACCGCGGGCGCCTTCCGCGCCGCCCGCCTGACCGCGCAGGCGCTCGAGCACATGGTGGCCCACCTGTGGGGAGACGAAGGACTGGCCGGCCGCGGCGGCGCGCACGCCGGCGGCGATCTCCTCGACCGTCGCGTCCTTCAGCAGGTAGCCGCAGGCGCCGGCGATCAGCGCGTCGAGCACGCTGCGTCCGTCGGACGCGACGGTGAGCATCAGGACGCGGGACTCGGGGGCGGCGGCGACCAGCTCGCGGGTCGCGTCGACGCCCGACTGGCGGGGCAGGTTCAGGTCCATCACGACCACGTCGGGACGCGCCCGGACGGCGAGCGCGATCGCATCGGAGCCGGTCGAGGCCTCGCCGATCACGCGGATGCCCTGTTCCTCGAGCAGCTCCCTTAGACCCCGCCTGAACAGGTCGTGGTCATCCACTACAAGGGCGCGGATCAGGCCTTCCCCTGCGATGGAACTAAGTTAGCCCGACGCGCCAAAAGGCGCTAGTCTTCCCAAAAGGCCTATAGCCGCAGCCGTCCCTAGCTGAGCCGCGCCGGCACATATTCCCGGCGCCTCGGGACGGGGTCCGTGATGGCCGCGCTGCCCGCAAATTGCGGGCTGGCAAACGCCCCTTGAGGGGGCGGGTTTCGGTCTGCTATTCTGGTCGGTCGCGTATTTTGCGCCCGTTCGGCCCTCGCCCGCTCTTTGTCGTACCTCTAGCTCGAAGGAGTTGCCCCGTTGGCACGCGTTGATGCTTCACGCACCCGCCGCTCGTTCTCGCGCCTCGAGAACGTCACTGAAGTTCCGAACCTCATCGATATCCAGCGCCGGTCATTCGACTGGCTCGTAGACACCCAGAAGGGTGGCCTTCGCGAGACGATCGACGACGTCTCGCCCATCGAGGACTACACCGGCAATCTCGCCGTCGTCTTCGAGGAGATCAACTTCGACGAGCCCGTCGCGCCGATCTCGGAGTGCCGCGAGAAGGACCTCACCTATGCGCGCCCGCTGACCGTCAAGGTCGCGTTCCAGAACCGCGAAACCGGTGAGATCCGCGAGCAGTCCGTCTTCATGGGCGACTTCCCGTGGATGACCGACTGGGGCACGTTCATCATCAACGGCACCGAGCGCGTCGTCGTGACGCAGCTCGTGCGCTCGCCGGGTGCCTACGTCATGGAGCCGAAGGACCGCGACAAGCAGGTCTTCATCGCGAACCTGATGCCGGCCCGCGGGTCCTGGCTCGAGCTCGAGATCGACAAGAAGGGGCGTGTCTACGTCCGCATTGACCGCAAGCGCAAGCTCCCGGTCAGCGTCCTGCTGCGCGCCATGGGCGACACGCTCCGCGAGGGCAAGTACGTGCCGGAAGGCTGGACGGGCTCGGACGAGGAGATCCTCGCCCTGTTCGACGAGTCGCTCTACATCCGGCTGACGCTCGAGGCCGACACCGAGGTCACGAAGTCGGAGGACGGCGCCCTGATCGAGCTGTTCAAGAAGCAGCGCCCGGGCGAGCCGCCGTCGATCGACGCCGCAAAGAACCTGCTGAACCAGCTCTTCTTCGACCCGAAGCGCTACGACCTCACGCGTGTCGGCCGTTACAAGCTGAACAGCCGCCTGCACCTCGACGAGAAGCTCGAGACGCGCACCCTCACCCCGCGCGACATCATCGAGCTGATCAAGGAGCTGATCTCGCTTCCGCGCGAGCTCGGCATCCCCGAGTCGGGCATGTACGAGGGCGGGCCCGATGGCGAAGAGCCGATCAAGGACTTCGCGCTCGAGGCCAACACGATGCCGCGCGAGCCGATCGCCGAGCGTCTGGACGAGTACGAGCACTTCGGCAACCGCCGCCTCCGCACGGTGGGCGAGCTGATCCAGGAGGCCTTCCGCATCGGCCTGTACCGGATGGAGCGCGTGGTCCGCGAGCGCCTCACCACCGAGGACTCGGACACGATCACGCCCCAGACGATCATCAACATCCGGCCGGTCGTGGCCGCGCTGAAGGAGTTCTTCGGCTCCTCGCAGCTCAGCCAGTTCATGGACCAGACGAACTCGCTCGCCGGCCTCCGGCACCGGCGCCGCCTGTCGGCGCTCGGCGCGGGCGGTCTCACGCGCGAGCGCGCGCCCATCGAGGTGCGCGACGTGCACCCGACCCACTACGGCCGCATGTGCCCGATCGAGACGCCGGAGGGCCCGAACATCGGCCTGATCGGCTCGCTGTCGAGCTACGCCGAGGTGTCCGAGCACGGCTTCGTCACCACGCCCTACCGCGTGGTCGAGGACGGCGTCGTGACCGACAAGGTCGTCCACCTGGATGCGAACCAGGAGGAGGACATGGTCATCGCGCAGGCCAACTCGGAGATCGACGGCAGGTCGAGCAAGCTGCGCGGGCCGACCGTCGAGTGCCGCACCCCGGACGGCGAGCTGGTGCTCGCCGCGCCGAAGGACGTCAACCTGATGGACGTGTCGCCGAACCAGATCTGGTCGGTGACCACGGCGCTGATCCCGTTCCTCGAGCACGACGACGCCAACCGCGCCCTGATGGGCTCGAACATGCAGGCCCAGGCGGTGCCGCTCCTGAAGACGGAGGCGCCGCTGATCGG
>JBKPME010000106.1:0-9688 GCA_046731915.1 Actinomycetota bacterium | reverse complement strand
GCGCTGAAGAAGGAGGTCCGCTCGCTCGCTCAACTGGCCCGAACGGATCCGCTGACCGGGTTGGCACCGGCGCGGCTGGGATGAGCAACTGGATCGCGAGCTCGCGAGGGCGCGGCGCTCGGGCGCTGCCGTCTCGGTGGCGCTGTTCGACTTCGACAACTTCAAGGGCTTCAACGACACCCACGGCCACCAGGCCGGCGACCGCCTACTCGTCGCGGCGGCTGCCGCCTGGCAGCGTCAGCTGCGCGCGGTCGACGTCCTCTGCCGTTGGGGCGGCGACGAGTTCGCTGTCCTGCTTCCGGACTGCCCCGAAGGCGAGATCCAGGAGATCATCGCTCGCATCAGCCAGAACACGCCAAGCCTGCAATCGTGCGCGGCCGGCGTTGCCGCCTGGGACGGCAACGAGACGGCCCACGATCTGCTGCGGCGCGCCGACACGCAGCTACTCGAACAGAAGAAGCACGCCCAGACACACCGTCGGCTCGACCCGGAGCTCCGACAGGATTCCCAACCCTCTTAGATCCCTGAAGAGATCCGCGCCGGACTCCAAGCGCGGAAGTTTCGCGGCCACTCAGCCACGAGTTAAGCCCGGGGGACGCTTATCCGTGAAATGCCCTACTGTGGCAGTGCGGGCCCCTGCCACGCCGGCCATGGATCCTGCACTTCGACCACTTCCCTTACGCCTCGGCGTAACAGAAGCAGCCGGGGCTAAAGGAGACTTCGACCCCGGGGCGGGGTGCCCGCGTGCCTGTTTCGTGACCGTCAGCCGCCAAGGCGTCGAGGTGGTAGCGGTCGCATACTCACGCTGAAGAAGTGGGGCGGTCCCAGGCGGCGTTTCCTGAGATCCGCCGCGCTAGTCCCGCCGGTGGACGGGGTGGGAGCTGCCTGCCCCCCAGGCCGCGCCTACCCCGCTGGCTCGCTGGTAGCCGGCTCCAGGATGAACACCTCGACAGCAAGGTCTGGATCGAGGTGGTTGTCGCTCATGAAGGCGATTACCTTGCGGTCGAGCTTGCGCTCGACCAATGCGACCAGCTCTTCGCGCATCACCATCTGAAAGTCGTGGCGGACCGCTAGCACGCGCTCCGCTTTGCCGTTCTCCGCCAGCTTGCGCTCGCCCTTCGTCAGGATGTCGCCCAAGACGATCATCACCGAGTCCGTGTTGATCGTCGTGCGTGCTCGCGTCGGCCCGCGGCCGGTGTACTCGCGAAGGAGCTGCACGGCAGAGCGCGAGATCTCGGCGTTCGGGCTGCCGTTGTGTGGGTGGTCTTCCACTTGGGGCCTCGGGTCCGGTTCCTCGGTCGGGCTGGAAACCACAAGAAGGGTCGAGGAAGCGTTGGAAACCCCGCAGGTAGCTACGTCCAGCGTAGCGCGGATCGGGAAGGCTGGCCTCCGCCGTTAGTCAAGTGGGTCTGAGGGGACTCGCCTAGATACGGCAGGCAGCCTGTGCGTGATGCGCACGAGCGGCCCGCCGCACTCCGTCGGTCAGGGCCGAGAGGCGCTCCGCAAGCTTTCGCTTTCGCGCGTGAATGGTGGGCCGCGGCCGCGGGCCGGTCCTCAATCAGTCCTCAAACTCCCGCAATTCGGCGTCAAATCCCCGCATACCGCGGGAGTCATAACCGTGGGATCGGTGGTTCGATCCACCAACTGAGAAGCAGCCACGAGGCTTAAGGTGGCGTCAGGGCGGCTCCCCCCGCGGCATCCGTCCCGTCCGATCCGCTGTCCGCCAGCGCGTCGAGGATCAGCTCGAGCGCCTGCTCGTAGGGCAGCCGCGAGCCGTCTGCCTGGCGGTGGTCGTGTCGCATCCGGTCCTGCAGGTCCGCGAGCTTGACGCCGGACAGGCGCAGTCATTGGCGGCACAGCGGACGCCGAATCCCATGTTTGTGTGCGGGGATTTCTCCACCGCCCGTGGCCACGCCGATCCGCCTTTCACACGGCGGAGCACGACTCATAACCGTGGGTCGGTGGTTCGAATCCACCAAATGAGAAACAGCCACGATGCTTAAGAAGCGGGCGCACAGGCGGCACCGTCCCGAATCATGCAGACGCGCGGCATCGAGCGCTTCGGAGGCATTCACAAGGACCGGTGGTCTTCTCAGCGACGGTTGTCCTCGGCGCGATGGAGGCTTCCTAGAAGAGCTTGCTGATGCCCTTCACCGCTGCTCGCCCAAGGACGAGCTCCACTGCCACGCCTGCGACGCCCACCACCACCGCCAGCACGACAATCGCCACATCCTCGAGCAGCACCCCGATCGAGAGGAGCACGACGCCGAGCGACGGGAGCGTGTCTAGACCCGAGAACGGCGGGGCGAGAAACGCCGCGAGCGAGCCCGCCAACACGAGCACGCCGAACACGAGGTTGCTGAGCCGGTGGTCGAAGAGGTAGCTCGCGCGCGGGCGCGAGAAGCGCTCGAGCCAGCGGATCGTCTTCATGAGCCGGTTGATGAAGCGCTGCTGAGTCGGCCCGGCGAGCCGGAGGCGCCGCCAGCGCTCCGGGAGCCAGATCATGTCGCGGCCGGCAATGAGCTGAACGGCGAGCAGCATTGCCACGATCTCAAAGACGTGTGTCGCGCCGCCCGTGGGCAGAGGAAGCGCCGAGACTCCCAGGAGCAAGATGAACAGCAGGGCGAAGCTCTTCTCCTCGAAGAGCTCGATGATGCTCCCGAGCGTCTTGTCGCCTTCGCTCTCAAGCCAGCGCTCGAGCTCGTCGCTGGCCGTACGCCTGTAGTGGAGTTGCGCTCCGTGGTCTCCGGTCCCACGATCGGGCTGGCGCATACCGTCGTCACCAGCAGTTTCGGAGACCACCTCGCCGTCCAGCAGCCGTCAGCCGTCGAGCGCTCGATCAGCGCCGCTGGGCCGCCGACGTGCGTGATTCCTCACACCGCGCTCGACTGCCGGGCGTGGCGCAGCGCCCAGTCCAGGGCGTAATCGGCGACCTGCTCCCAGCCCGGCGAGGCGGGCAGCAGGTGCGGCCCCTTGAACTCCTTCACCTCGGTGATCGTGTCGGACTTGTAGTGCTTGGCGTTCGACTGCTGGATCGACGGCGGCATCAGGTGGTCTTGGCTGCCGGAGATGAATAGGAGCGGGGCGCGGTCGTCGTTGTCGTAGTTCACCCAGGTGTCGTCCTTGCCCGGATGGATATTGGCTAGCGCGCTCCCCCAGAAGATCTCGCCGGACGCGGGGATGTGGTAGCGCTCGTACAGCCGGCGCGCCTCGTCCTCGGGGAGGCCGTTGGTGAACGTGTAGTGCCACTGCTCGAACGTGAGGCCAACGGCCTTGTGCCGATTGGCCGGATTCTTGAGCACCGGGAACGAGGCGCGGATCTGGGACAGCGGCACGCGCTTGACGCCCTCGGTCGGCGCAGAGTCGATCGCCACGCCGGCCGCGCCGTAGCCGTGGTCGAGCAGGATCTGGGTGAAGACCCCGCCGGCGGAGTGGCCGATCAGGATCGGTGGCGAGTCGAGGGCCTGCACGATCGACTCGAGGTGGTCGATGATCGCAGGCACCGTGACCTGCTCGATCGGTGTCGGGTCTGCGTTGAGCGCCTCGACCTCGACCTCGAGGCCGGGATACGCGGGGGCGAGGACGCGGTGGCCGCGCCCCTCGAACCTCGCGACCCAGTGCTCCCACGATCGCGGGGTCACCCAGAACCCGTGGATCAGGACGATGGTCTCGGCGGCAGTTGGGTCGGAGCTCACGGCGTAGTCCCTTCTCAACAGGTGTGAAATCCCGACTCCCGCGCCCAGGTACGGTAACCGACTCGACGAGCCCGCGTGCGCGGTGCAGACCAGGCAGGGAATTCTGGATCGTTCCAACTGTTGACCTGTTGCGAGGCCGACGCACAAGATCTGGTGACGATCGTTGCTACGCCCCGCGGGCAGGGAGTACTGTGGCGTCTGCGGCCGGAGAGGAGGCGTCGGCCCAACCCTTCCAGGACGGAGGTTGTCCATGGGTAGTGCCGCCGAGACCGCCATCGACGTACGTCCTTTCGAGGTCGATGTTCCCCAGGAGAAGCTCGATGAGCTAGGCCGCCGCATCGAAGCGACGCGCTGGCCGTCGAGAGAGCTCGTCGACGACCGCTCGCAGGGCGTAAGCCTGGCGACGATGCAGGCGCTGGCCCGCTACTGGACGAGCGAGTACGACTGGCGCCGGTGCGAGGCGCGGTTGAACGCGCTGCCGCAGTTCGCGACCGAGATCGACGGCGTGGACATCCACTTCATCCACGTGCGGTCGCCGCACGAGGGCGCTTTGCCGCTGATCATGACTCACGGCTGGCCGGGCTCGGTGATCGAGCTGCTAGACACCGTCGGCCCGCTGACCGACCCGACCGCGCACGGCGGCACCCCCGAGGACGCGTTCCACCTGGTGCTGCCGTCCCTGCCCGGCTACGGCTTCTCGGACGAGCCGGCCGAGCTCGGCTGGGAGTCCGGCCGCACCGCACGCGCGTGGGCGGAGCTGATGCACCGCCTCGGCTACAGCCGCTACGTCGCCCAGGGCGGCGACGTGGGAGCGCTCGTGACGGACCTGATGGGCCGCCAGGCGGTCGAGGGTTTGGTCGGCTACCACCTGAACCTGCTCACGGCGGTGCTCGCAATCGGCGATCAACTGCCCAAGGAATCCGAACAGGAACGCGCAGCCGCCGAGGCGGTCGCGACGTTCAGGGAAGACGGGTTCGGCTACTTCCTCGAGATGGCAACGCGCCCGCAGACGATCGGTTACGCCCTGCTGGATTCACCCGTCGCGCTGGCGGCCTGGCTGCTCGACCACGACACGGACAGCTACTACAAGATCTCCCGCGCGTTCGTCGACGGCGAGCCCGTCGGCAACCTCACCCGCGACAACATCGTCGACAACATCACGCTGTACTGGCTGACCGGCACCGCAGCGTCGGCCGCCCGGTCGTATTGGGAGGACGCACGCGCGCTGGCCGCATCGCTTGCGAGCGGCCAGGCCCCTCCGGCCGTCACCGTGCCGGTCGGCTTCACCACGTTCCCCGGCGAGATCTGGGGTTCCCCGCGCAGCTGGGTTGAGGCGGTCTACCCCGACCTGGCCTACTTCAACGAGGTCGACAAGGGCGGTCACTTCGCCGCCTGGGAAGAGCCCGAGCTCTTCTCCACCGAGATGCGGGCAGCATTCAGCTCACTGCGCTAACGACACCATTTTGTCCGGCTCACAAACGCCCGCGGGCTGCAACTGGCCAGCCAGGCTGGTCACCTGGCCGATGCGACGGAGCCCGTCCTCCGGGACCCTCGCTCCATTACAAACGCCCTGCTCTCACCGGGCCTGCATGCGCTCCCGGCGCGCACGCCCTGGCCGACGCCGTCGCGGAGGCCAACGGCCTCCCCGCCCTCTCCTGGGCACAAGAGAAAGGCACGTGATGAAGATCGTCGTCATCGGTGGAACCGGCCTGATCGGGTCCAAGCTCGTCGAGAAGCTGCGGAACGGCGGCCACGAACCGCTCGCGGCGGCGCCCGACACAGGCGTCAACACACTCACAGGAGAAGGAGTCGCCGAAGCATTGGACGGCGCCCAGGTCGTCGTCGACGTGGCGAACGCGCCCGCCTGGGACGACGAGGCCGTGCTCGACTTCTTCCAGACCACGTCCGGCAACCTGATCGCCGCGGAGGCTGCCGCCGGGGTAGCACACCACGTCGCGCTGTCCGTCGTCGGCATCGAGCGGCTTCCCGATAGCGGCTACTTCCGCGCGAAGGTGGCGCAGGAGCAGATCGTCAAGGCCGGACCGATCCCGTACACGATCGTCCGCGCAACGCAGTTCTTCGAGTTCATCGGTCGCATCGCCGACTCGAGCACGGAGGGCGACACCGTGCGACTGTCGCCCGCACTTGTCCAGCCCGAGTCAGCCGATGACGTCGCCAGCACGTTGGCCGACGTCGCCGTCGGCGCGCCGCTAAACGACACCGTCGAGCTGGCGGGCCCCGAGGCGTTCGGCCTCGACGAGCTGGCGAGGCGCGTCCTGAGCGCACACGACGACCCGCGCCGGGTGACGGCCGACGTGCACGCCCGCTACTTCGGCGCCGAGCTGGACGATAGGTCCCTGATCCCCGGCGACGACGCACGCATCGCCCCGACCCGCTTCGAAGACTGGCTCAGCCAGTCGGCGAACTGAGGAGGCAGAAGTGACGGTTCAAGAGATGATCGAGACGCATCCAAGCCCGACGAGCATTAATCGCGACACGCTGCTGCGCTGCATCGACCGGTGCTTCGACTGCGCCGCTGAATGCACCAGTTGCGCCGACGCCTGTCTGGGCGAGCCGAGTGTGGAAGACCTGGTCCAGTGCATTCGCATCAATCTGGATTGTGCCGACGCGTGTGGCGCCGCAGGCCGCATTGCCACCCGCCAGACCGCGCTCGATGTCGTGGTGCTCCGCGCGACGATTCAGGCCTGTGCGACCGCCTGTCACGCGTGTGGCGAGGAGTGTGCACGGCACGCCGAGCACCATGAGCATTGCCGCGTCTGCTCAGAAGCCTGTGCGCGCTGCGAGCAGGCATGCAACGACCTGGTCGCGGCGATCGGTTGATCGACGCAACGCCACGAGGGGAGGCTGAGATGATCACGCGCACGGACTCGAACGATCCACTGGTGGATGCGATTTCCACCCGGCAGCGCCGGATGGACCTGCTCAGCTGGCAGCGGATATCGGCATGGGCGGAGGAGTCCGAGCTGTCGTTCGAGGATCTGCGCCTGCTGCTGGCGCTCGCGCTGAAGATCGACGACGGACCGGCCGCGATCAGCGAGCTCGCCGAGCTCGCCGGCTTCCCGCTCGACGTCGCCTACCCGGCCATCCACCGGCTCCGCGGTCGCGGTTACCTGCGTGAGGAACACCGCCACTACGTGCTCACCGAGCAGGGGCAAGAGCTCGTCGCCATGCTGGACGCCGCGCAACGCGAGGGCATCCAGGCATACGTCGACCAGCTCGATCCCGACGAACGTGAGCAGCTCCGCGAGGCCTTCGCGATCACGCGATAGAGCCCCCGAACCTGTGAGGTCGAGATGACGCTTGGCGAAAACGCCGCCAACAGCGCAGTCGGTGCACTCGAGTCGGTCGAGGCGGTCGACGCGGCCGCGCTCAAGCTTGCCGGGGCGGTGACCAATGCCGTTCCCGTCGGTGCGCCCCGGGACGCGCTATCCGGCACGTGGCTCGGGCATGCGCTCCATCCGGCGCTGACGGATGTGGTCATCGGGTCGTTCTTCAGCGCGACGCTGCTCGACCTGCTCGGCGGCGACGACAGCGGCCGTGCGAGCGAGCGCCTGATCGAGATCGGCCTCGTGACCTCCGCGCCGACGCTCGCCAGCGGCCTGAGCGATTGGGCCTTAACCGTCTACGGCGACCGCCGCGTCCGCCCGGTTGGGCTGGCGCACGCGAGCGCGAACCTGACCGCGTCCACACTGTACGCGGCGTCGCTCGCCGCGCGCCGCCGGGGCGCCTCGGGCCGAGGCAAGCTGATCGGCCTCGCTGGCGGCGCGGTGCTCTCGATCGGTGCCTTCCTTGGCGGGCACCTCTCGTTCACGCGCGGAGTCGGTGTCAACGAGACGACCTTCGACGAGGGGCCCCGCGACTGGACCATGGTCGAGCCGGGCGACCTTGAGGACGACCAGCCGACCAGCGCGATGGCGGGCGACACGCCCGTTCTGCTGCTCAGGCACAACGGTCACGTGCATGCGATGCACGATCGCTGCTCGCACCGCGGCTGCGCGCTCAGCAGCGGTTCGGTCGAGGGCGAATCGATCACCTGTCCCTGCCACGGCTCGCGCTTCGACCTCCGCGACGGGTCGATCGAACGCGGCCCGGCGACGGCACCGCAGCCCGTATTCGAGACGCGCGACGTGGAGGGCCGGATCGAGGTGAGGCTCCCTACGCCGGCTTAGCGCGCGCTTCAGCGCTGCGACCGCGGTAGTACTGGGGCGGTCTGGCTGCGCCCCCGGGCGGAGCTCAAAGAGTCGTCCCCGGTGTGACGACAGAGGACGCTGGGCGGATCAGCCTTCCTAGGGCTTGAACCCGTATAGGACAGGAGCCCACAAGATGTCTCGCACCCCCCTCGCGTTGCTCGCGAGCGCCGCGGTGATTCCGCTCACCGCCCTCTCTCTAGCCAGCTGCGGCGGCGGCAACAGCGCGACCGCCGCGAGTCCGCCGCCCAAGACTGCCGGCGGCAAGCCCGCGACACTCGGCGTGGCGACCACCAGCCTCGGCAAGATCCTCGACGACCGCCAGGCACGGACGCTGTACATATTCGAGCGCGACACGGGCACCAAGAGCAACTGCTCGGGTGCATGCGCAACGCAGTGGCCGCCGCTCACGAGCGCCAACCCGACACCCGGCAAGGGCGCGAGCGCATCGATGCTCGGGACCACCAAGCGCTCGGATGGCACGACGCAGGTGACCTACAACGGCCATCCGCTGTACCGGTTCAGCGGCGACAACGGAGCCGGCGACACAAACGGTCAGGGCGTCAACGCGTTCGGCGCGCGCTGGTACGTGCTCTCGCCGGCGGGCAACGAGGTGAAGACGCAGCCGTCGAACTCGAACGGCAACCCTTACTAGCTGCCGGGAAGCGCGACTATCCACAGGCAGTCGACGGAGTCTAGACCCGCCGGACCGCCCACGCCGCGCCGCTGCGAGACTCGGGGACTGTGGACCCCGCGGCCGACGTGGCCATGCCCGAGGAGTTCGAGCCCCGCCGGCTCGCGAGGCGCACGCTCCAAGTCGTGGCGGTGCTCGCAGCCGTGGGCCTGGTGCTCCTGCTCGCGCCCGGACTCGGCGACGTGCGTCATCTGCTGACCGAGGCGCAGCCGGGTTGGCTCGCCCTCGCCGTCGGGTTCGAGGCCCTCTCCTGCGTGTCCTACGTGCTGATGTTCCGGCCAATCTTCTGCCAGAGCATGCCGTGGCGCACCAGCTGGGAGATCGGCCTGTCGGAGCTCGGCGCCGGCTCGATCGTGCCCGCGAGCGGCGCGGGCGGCCTGGCCCTCGGCGCCTGGATCCTGCGTGAGGGCGGCATGCCCACGCGGCAGATCGCCAACCGCTCCGTGGCGTTCTTCCTCATCAAGAGCTCGGTGAACTTCGTGGCCGTGGCCGTGCTCGGCACCCTCTTGGCGCTGGGCGTGCTCGGGCCGGATCTGTCGCTTTGGCTCACCGCCGTGCCGGCAGCGGGAGCCCTGCTCGTGATCGCCGCGGTGCTCGTGGTGCCTCGGCTCGGCGTGGGCGCACCGGCTCCGGCCGACGCGAGCCGGACCCGCAAGGCGATGCACGAGGTGCGCACGGCGCTCGTGGCCGGCACGGGCGAGGCCGTCCGCTTGGTGCGCTCGCGAAACGTGCTCGTGATCGTCGGGACCATCGGCTACTGGGCGTGGGACAACGCGGTCCTGTGGGCGGCCTTCCACGCCTTCGGCTACTCCCCGCCGCTCACGATCATCCTGATGGGCTACCTGATCGGGCAGCTCGGCGGGCTGCTGCCGCTGCCGGGTGGCCTCGGAGGCATCGACGGAGGCCTCATCGGCACGCTGATCGTCTATGGCGCGCCGGCGGCGGCGACCGCGGCGGCCGTGCTCGCCTACCGGGTGATCCTTTTCTGGCTGCCGCTCGTCGTCGGCGGGATCGCGTTCGCGTCGCTCCGCCGCGGCCTCAACGACCCGGACCGCCCCGACCTCTGCGTGGTCCCCGCCGCGACCTAGACG
>JBKPME010000105.1:0-12307 GCA_046731915.1 Actinomycetota bacterium | reverse complement strand
TCCG
Organism: Actinomycetota bacterium; assembly: GCA_046731915.1. Taxonomy (GTDB): domain Bacteria; phylum Actinomycetota; class Thermoleophilia; order Solirubrobacterales; family Thermoleophilaceae; genus JACVRW01. Next base: position 12,303 of record JBKPME010000105.1, on the reverse strand, counting down.
CGGCGAGTGGGATGAGGACTGGCGCGGCTGGTGGGGCCCCGAGCCGCCTTACCACGCGCCGGTGTTTGTGCTCACCCATCACGCCCACGAGCCGATCGAGATGGAAGGCGGGACCGCCTTCCACTTCGTCACCGAAGGCTTCGACGCCGCTTACGCACAAGCGCGTGAGACGGCCGGCGAGGGCGGCGTAGACATCGCGGGTGGCGCCTCGACCGTGCGCCAGGCGCTCATTGCCGGGGTCGTCGACGAGCTCACGCTCGACGTCGCGCCGGTCCTGCTCGGCTCCGGCGAGCGGATCTTCGACGGAGTCGAGTCCCTCGGGTTGGAGCCCGTCGAGGTCTTGCATTCGCCGCTAGCCACACACATCCGCTACCGCCGGGCGGGATGAGCCGATGCAGGCGCTTCTGTTGAGGGCGCAGCAGACCGCCGGAGCCGCGCCGCAGAAACACCCGACCTCGGCGGGCCGCGGCCGGCGTTCCGGCGTCCGGGGCGCAGACCTGAATGCGGCCTCCGGTTACCCGTTTTGTTACCCGCCGAGCGTGCTGAGAGCGTCTCTCCCGCTCTATAGCTGAAGCGGGCGACGGGGATCGAACCCGTACTAAGAGCTTGGAAGGCTCTTGTGCAGCCATTACACCACGCCCGCGGGCGACCTTAGGCTAGCCAACCTTTCGGGTTCTCAACCATCATCTTGTTGAGCTGGTCGTCGGTCATCCCCCGCTCCTTTAGCTCGGGGATGACCTGCTCGAACAGGAAGGTCATGGACCAGTTCGGCGCGGCGACGGGCTTGAGCTGCTCCTCCATCTCGGGGGTGAACCAGTCGATCGTGGAGCACCAGTCCTGTGAGAGGAACATGCGGTCGGCGTGTCCCTTCTGGAGCAGCGATAGCACGGTCTTCTGGCGCTGCTCGGTCGGCAGGAAGATGTCGAGCCCGTAGCGGTCCATGCCGATCCAGCAGCCGGTGTCGAGGAGCCGCTCGATGTAGTCGAGGTCGTCGGTGTCGCCGGTGTGTGCGACCTGGACCTTGCTCGGGTCGACCCCCTCCTCATTGAAGATCCGCATCTGCTCGAGCCCTGTGCCGCTCGCCGGACGCGAGTGGGCCATGATCGGCCGACCCGTCTGCTGCGACGCCCGCGCGGCGGCGCGGTGGATCTTCTCCACGTTCGGCGTCACGCCAGCCTCGTCGGCCGCGCACTTGATGAATGCCGCCTTGATGCCGGTCCCTTGGATCCCGTTCTCGATCTCATGGACGAAGATCTGCGCGATTTCGTCTTCGCTCCGGTTGGCGAGCACCTGGGGAAGGTGGTCGTAGGTGTAGACGCCCGTCGCGAGGATCACGTTCAGGCCGCTCTCATCGGCCACGCGCTTGCTGAAGGCGGCGTCGCGGTGGAGGAACATCGCGCTCGGCTCGACGACCGTCCGCACGCCATGGCCCTTGACCGCATTGGCGTCGGACATCGCCGATTCCCACTCCGCCGCCTCGTCGTAGAGGTGCGGGAACTGGAAGCGAGCGGCCTCGTCAGTGGTGCGGAAGTGCTCGTGGATGAGCGTGAGCCCGAGCTCCTCAAGGTCGACGGGCCCGTTGACGGTCTCCACAGTGGCCAATGCGTTCTCCTCCGGTCGCGGTGCGGAGCAGAACCTAACCGGCTATCGATTGACTATGCGTACCGCGGATGCTCGTCGCGCGCGCTGGCGGGGGCGTCGATGACGCTGCCGACCAGAATCCCGAGCACCGTGACGATCAGCGCGGGGACCAGCCGGATCAGAACGGACGCGTCCGGCCCGTACTTGAACAGCGCCCAGATCCCGAGGGCAAGTGGGAAGAGAAGCGGGAGCCATCTCCACTTGGGCGGCGCGGCGTAGCCGAAACCTAGGCCGGCGAGGAAGAACAGCAGGCGATGATTCCACCCACGGGCGTTGATTCCCCGGGTGCCCGGGAGTCAAATCACGGCTATCTAGAGCGGGGCAGCCAGGACTCGAACCTGGAATCGCCGGTTTTGGAGACCGGAGCCGTATCCATTTGGCCACTGCCCCCTGTGAGGATCGTAGCGTCGGCGTCGGACGGAACTAGCGTCTAGCGGGCACGGCGCGAGAGTGTTGCCCTGATGGACGAGTTCATCGGCCCGAAGCGGTGAGTCGTACAGTGCGAGCGTGGCCGTTTCGCGCGTTGAGGTTGCCGTCGTCGGCGGTGGGATTTGCGGCCTGTCCGTCGGGCATGCGCTGCTGCGGCGCGGTCTTGAATTTCGGCTGTTTGAGGCGGGCGTGCCGGGCTCCGGGCAGTCGGCTGGCCGTACGAGGGTGTTTCGGCATGGTCACGACGACGAGCGGCTGGTCTCGCTTGCGGTTCGCGCGCGCGCGGAGTGGGAGCGGCTCGAGGAGGAGCTCGGTGCGCGCCTGCTGGGTCGGCAGGGCGTCCTCATCTGCGGGCCGAATGTGTCCGCACGCGCCGCGGCGTTCGAGGCGGCGGAAGTCCCGGCAAGGCTCGTGCATCGCGAGGGCCAGGCCGCGACGCTTTCGGTCTTGGCTCCGCTCGAAGACGAAGCGCTGCTTGACGAGCTGGGCGGCGCCATCGACGTGCGGGCCGCGGTCGACGGTTTGGCTCGGGCACTGGAGGACCGGCTCGTCACAGCGACAGTCTTTGGCGTGCGGGAGGCCGCGTGCGGAATCGAGCTCCACACCTCTGAGGGGTTTTGGGCCGCCGAGCGCCTGATTGTCTGCGCCGGCGCCCAGGTGCATGCATTGGCGAGCGCGCTCGGGGTCGATATCCCCTTGCAGATCGAGCTCCACACGCGTGCGTCATTTCGCGTGCGCGAGCCCGGCGCGCCGCTCGCGTGCCTGCAGGACCGCTCGAACGCCCACGGCGAGATCGTCTATGCCGCGCCGATGCCGGACGGCCGCGAGTATGCCATCGGGCTCGGCGCCGAGCACGAGCCGCCGGTCGACAAGGCGCTCGCGCGGCTCACCGCATACGTGGAGCGCGGCATGCCTGGGCTCGAGCCCGAGCCGGCGAGCGTCCGCCTCTGCCAGACAAGCATCCTGCCGTGGGGAGCCGATGCGTTCGCCGTGTGGCGGGCCGGCAGCGTCGCTGTCCTCGCCGGCGCGAATCTGTTCAAGTTCGCGCCGCTCCTAGGTGAGCTCTTGGCGGAAGACCGAGTCGAGGAGCTGACGCCGGAACAGCGGCTCGGGCGGACCGTCAGCGCGCCGACATCGGCGCCCGCTGACCCAGCGCGAATGTAAGGGCGAGGTGCCCCGCCGCGAGCGCGGCGAACACCAACGCGAGCGCTGTCGAGCCGGCCGCGAGCAGCGCCGCGACACCCGAGCCGAAGACCGTGACCTCGAGGCCCCAGCCTCACCGGGTCAACGGTCGGCCACGACGCCTTCGGCGCAACGAACGCGCCCCACACCGCGGCAACGAGCAGCGGCGCCCCGAGCCCCAAGACCCATTGCACAACGCCACCGAACTCCGAGAAACCCCAGTAGGCCAACGCCGCGAGAACGGCCAATTCGAGTAGGAACCTAAGACCGTCGTTCGCGTACGTCATGTGGGATGGGAAAGGTTGGGATTGGTCTCCCGATGCGGGCGGAGGGAATCGAACCCCCACGGCCTCTCGGCCACGAGCACCTAAAGCTCGCGTGTCTGCCTAGTTCCACCACGCCCGCGCAAGCGGCGCCAGAATCGCCGGTACCAGGGTATTGTGACCGCGATGGCCGACACCGTCCTCGTCCATCCGAACCGGGATAAACCGGAGTCGAAGGCCACTAGGGCCGTCGTGATCCTGCTGCTGATCACCAGCGCGGCGCTGATCCTGATCGTCACGCTCGGCGGATGGTCCGAGCTTCAGGGCATGGAGATCGTCTCGTTCGGCTACGCGATCGTCTACCTGGTCATGGCGTACTTCGTAGCCAAGTGGAACCGCGGCGTGCTGCCCGTGGCGGCGGGGCTCGCGATCTTGTTCGCGGTCGTGGCCGCGGTCGCCGGGCCCGGGTGGTTCGAACGCGACAAGGCCGGGTTCAACGATCCGGCCCTCGATCCATCGATCCTGGGCCTCTTGACGATCATCCTCGTGCCGGTGCAGCTGCTCCTCGTCGCGTTCGCAATGCGCGGCTTCCAGCAGCAGTGGAACACAGAGATCGAGGTCGGGCGCGACGAGGCTGACCAGTACGGCCCGGACGCGCGCGGCGGCGAGCCTCAGACGGCTTAGTCGGCACCTCATTGCGCCCTACCATTGTCGTGCGCCCGGGTGGCGGAATGGCTTACGCGATCGACTCAAAATCGATTGTCCGAAAGGACGTGTGGGTTCGAATCCCACCCCGGGCATAACCTCCCGACGTGCAGCGCGAGGTTGGCGTGGACGCCTTCGCGGAGGCTGAGACTCTCGTAGATGAGTTCGGCCCGCGACCGCCGGGCTCGGATGCCGAGCGGCGGGCCGCTCAGCACCTGTGCCACCGGCTCGAGGGGCTCGGGCGCGAGGCGCATATCGAGGGGTTCTCGGTCTGGCCGGCTTGGGCGACCGGCTATGTCATTAACGCCGGGATCGGCATTGTCGGCAGCGTCGTGTCGGTCACGAGTGCCACGCTCGGCACTGGTCTTGTCCTCCTCGCGACCATCCTGAGCTTCCTCGACCTCGCCGGGATCACGCCCACCACGCGGAGGCTGCTCGGGCGCCGCGCGTCGCAGAACGTCGTCTCCTGGGGCGACCGCGACAAGTCCGGGGCGCTGCTCCTCGTCGCGCATTACGACAGCGGCCCGACGCGCGCGTGGCCCCTCCAGCCGCTCTTCATCGCACTCCTCATCGTGCTCGCCTGCTGCGTCCTCCGCGCCGGGGGCATGGGCGGGACGATGCTCACGATCGTGCAGTTCATCCCGACGGTCGTCCTGATCGTCTACATCGCGCTCCTGCTCGACATCGCCCTGTCCCCCGCGGCGCCCGGCGAGAACGACAACGCGTCCGGAGTCGCCGTCGTGCTCCGCCTGGCCGAGCAACTCGACGGGCTCGATCACTTCGGCGTCCACGTCCTCCTCACCGGTTCGCAGAAGGCGATGGCTCAGGGCATGCGCTCGTTCCTCCGGACGCACCGCAGGGAGCTGAAGCCCGGCGACACTGTCGTCCTGAACCTCGACGCCGTCGGCGGCGGTGAGCTACGCGAGACGAAGAAGGAGGGACCGCTCCTCACAGTGAGCTCGCACCCTCAGCTCACCGGCAACCTGGAGACGGACAGCTTCGTGAACCGCGAGCCGAGCGATGGCTACGCGGCCGCGTCCGCCGGCCTGCCTGCTGTGACCTACGCCGGCACCGCCGACCGCCTCGAAGAGAACACGCTCGCCGAGGCAGAGGAGGCCTGCGTCGAGCTGGTCCAGCGGCTCGACGAGGAATTCAGCTAGCCCCCGACGCTGAAGTCCGCGATCCAGTCCAGCGCGCTCGGGTTCGCCAGCGAATCGCGGCTGGCCGCGCTCTCCGGCCTAGCCCCGAGCAGGATCTTCTTCACGGGAACCTCGAGCTTCTTGTTCGAGAGCGTTCGCGGCACCTCGGGGATCTGCACCACCCGGTCGGGCACGTGGCGCGGCGAGCAGTGCTCGCGCACACGCCGCCTGATCTCCGCGACCAGCTCGTCGGTGAGTGGCTCCCGGACCACGACGAACAGGATCATCTCGTCGTCGACGTCCACGACAAGGCTGTCGAGCACCTCCGGTACGCCCTCCACGGCGCTGTAGATCTCGCTCGTGCCCATGCGCACGCCGCCGCGGTTGATGGTGGAGTCCGAGCGCCCGTAGATCACAGCCGTCCCGCGGTCAGTGACCTTGATCCAGTCCCCGTGCCGCCACACGCCCGGGAACATCTCGAAGTAGCTGGACCGATAACGGGAGCCGTCCGAGTCCCCCCAGAAATAGATCGGCATCGACGGCATCGGCTCTGTGATCACGAGCTCGCCGACCTCGTTCACGAGCGGCCGCCCGTCCTCACTCCAGGCCTCGACCGCCGCGCCCAGGCAGCGGGCCTGGAGCTCGCCCGAATACACGGGCAGCAGCGGGCAGCCGCCCACGAACGCGGTGCAGAGGTCCGTGCCGCCGCTCGTGGAGAAGAGCCACACGTCCGGGAAGCGCTCGAACACCCACTCGAAGCCCTCGACTGGCAGCGGCGAGCCCGTCGACCCGATGCTCCGCAGCCCCGGCCACGGCCACGGCCGCACCCCCGCCTTCACCGAGGCGCCGATGAAGCCCGCGCTCGTGCCGAACGTGGTGACGCCGGCCTCAGCACCGAACTCCCACAGGCGCTCCGGGTCTGGCTGACCGTCGTAGAGCACGATCGCCGCGCCGGCCAGCAGTCCGCCGACCAGGAAGTTCCACATCATCCAGCCGGTTGTCGTGAACCAGAAGAAGCGGTCGCCCGGCGCGAGGTCCGAGTGGAGCCGCGCCTTCTTCAGGTGCTCCAGCAGGATCCCCCCCTGCCCCTGGACGATCGCCTTCGGCAGGCCGGTGGTACCTGACGAATACAGCACCCAGAGCGGGTGGTCGAAGGGCAGCCGCACGAACGACAGCTCCGCGGGCTCGGCCAGCAGCTCGTGCCACCCGCTCGGCACGAGCACGGTGTGCTCGATCGAGGGAATCGCGGCCACGATCTCCGAAACCCGGTCGCGGCGGTCGAAGTCCTTGCCGCCGTACCGATAGCCCTCGGTCGCGATCAGCACCTTCGGCTCGATCTGCTTGAAGCGATCGACCACGGTCGGGGTGCCGAACTCGGGCGCGCAGCTCGACCAGACCGCCCCGATGCTCGCGCACGCGAGGAAGGCGACCACCGTCTCGGGCACGTTCGGCATGTACGCGGCCACGCGGTCGCCGCGGCTCACCCCCAGACGCCGCAGTCCCGCCGCGCAGCGCGCGACCTGGTCGGCGAGCTCGTCCCACGTGACCTCGGCGAGCGGCTGCGACTCCGACGCGTGGAAGATCGCCACCTCGCCCGGCCGCGCCGCCTCGAAGAGGTGCTCGGCGTAGCTCAGCGACGCGCCCGGGAACCACTCCGCTCCGGGCATCTCGCGGCGGCCGAGCACGCGCTCGTAGGAGGAGTCGATTTCGAACCACTCCCAGAGCGCGGCCCAGAACTCCTCAAGATCCTCGACCGACCAGCGCCACAGCTCGTCGTAGTTGGAGAAGCCCCGCGCCCGCATGAAGCGGGCCATCTCGCTCGCATCAGGATCCGACGGCGTCCACAGAAGCTGTCCCTCCGGCATGGGCGCGTGATTCTAGGCGCGCATGCCGGTCCCGGCGGCGGCGTCGCTCGTCGTCGACGAGCGGCGTGAGCAGGGCGCGGGCGATCAGCGGCGTGACGCCCATGACGACGAAGACCGCGTGCCACGAGACCGCCGACGCGAGCGCGCCCAGGCCCACCGGCACCCCGGCGGCGACCAGCCGCATCGCGGTGTTCTGGATCCCCATCGCCGTGCCGGCCTGCCGCCGGCCGGAGATCTCCGCGGCGGCCGTAAACGAGAGCCCGTTCCAGCTCATTGCCGCGATACCGCCCGCAACCAGAAGCGGGACGGCCGTCGGACCCCCGAGCGCCGCCGCCAGCAGCAGGACGCCGGCCACGGCCGCCAGGCGCCGGAACGGCTCGATGCGCTCGTCGCGCATGTCGGACCAGCGGCCCGCCGACACGCGCGCTACCGCTGCGCCCACCTGGACCCCGGCGAGCGCGAGCGCTGCGTGCGCCGCCGTCCAGTCGCGCTCGCTGTAGAGGTAGAGCACGAGCAGCGAGGTCACGCCGATCTGCCCGATGATCATCAGCGACGACGCCGCGCTCAGCCGCCAGATGCGCGGATCGCGCACGGCGTCGGGCGCCGGCGGAGCGGCCGACTTCACGCGCGGCCCATCGCGCAGCCAGATCGCTGCCGCGATCGCGGAGAGCGCCATGGCGGCTGCGAGCGCGTACAGCGCGGCGTCCACGCCGGCCGAGGACGCGAGCGGTGGCAGCGTGAGCGAGGCGAGCGCGGCCCCGGCGGGAACGGCGGTCTGCCGCAGTCCAAGAGCCAGGCCGCGCTCGTCGCGCGGGAACCAGCTGAACACGGCGCGGCCGCTCGCCGCCACCGCGGCGGAGCCGAGCATTCCGGCCAGCGCCATCCAAGCGAGCAGAGCGACGTAACCGTCAGATCTCGCCGCGGCGAACATCGCCACCGAGCCGGACCCCAGCCCGGCCGCGATCACCATGCGCTCCCCGCGCCGGTCCGACGCCACACCCCAAGCCAGCAGCGTTATGACCGTGCCGATCGCGAAGGCGGTGAACACGGCGGTGACCTGCACGAGCGACAGGTCGAAGGCATCCTGGACCGCGGGCGCGATGGCGGGAAGCCCGCCCTGAACGGCAGCCAGTGCTGCGGTGGCAGCCGACCCGATCCCCAGGACCACCCACCTATAGGCGGAAGGCGGCGAAATCGGGGTCACTCCCTAGAGTCTATGCGTGCTCCAGCACGTGACACTCGAGCTCCGCCGCGAGGACTGGCCCGCCGCCAAGCGCTTCTGGAGCCTGGTGGGCTTCGAGGAGGTAGACCCGCCGGGGCCCCTCGGTGAGCACTCCGCCTGGGTCGAGCGCGACGGCACGCAGATCCACCTCCAGTGGCACGACGAGCCCGTCGTCCCGCCCGACGCGCACCCGGCCGTGGTGGTCGGCGACTGGGATGGGATCGTCGCCCGTCTGCGCGACGAGGGCTTCGAGGTCGACGAGCGCCCGCGCCACTGGGGCGCCGCCCGCTGCTTCGTGCGGGCGCCGGGCGGCCACCGCGTCGAGCTGATGGCCGCGCCGCCGCCTAGGCAGGAGTAACCGGGTTGCGCTTCGCCGGCCACGAACGGTCGCGCGACGCGTAGGCCGCGAGGCGCTTCACGAGCTCACGGCGCAGGTCGGCCGGCTGCACCACGGCGTCTATCACCAGCTCCGAGGCGAGGTGGAGGATGTCGATCTCCTCGCTGTACTCCGCCCGCAGCTGCTCGGTGCGGCGGGCGCGCTCCTCCTCGTCCTCGATCGCCTGGAGCTGGTTGTAGAAGACGGCGTTGATCGCCGCCTGCGGGCCCATCACGGCGATCTTCGCGTTCGGCAGAGCGATGCACGCGTCCGGGTCGAACGCCGGGCCCGCCATCGCGTACAGCCCGGCGCCATACGCCTTGCGGACGATGACCGAGAGCTTGGGCACGGTCGCCTCGGAGACGGCCGAGATCATCTTCGCGCCGGCGCGGATGATCCCCTGTCGCTCGACCTGGGTCCCGATCATGAAGCCGGGCACGTCGGCCAGGAACAGGAGCGGCAGGTTGAACGCGTTGCAGGTCCAGATGAAGCGCGCGGCCTTGTCGGCGGAGTCGACGAACAGGACCCCGCCTCTTTGCCTCGGCTGGTTGGCCACCACTCCGATCGCGCGGCCCTCGAGCCGCGCGTAGCCCACGATCAGCTCCTTCGCCCAGCGCTTCTGGACCTCGAGGAACGAGTCCGCGTCCACCAGCGCATCGATCAGCTCGCACATGTCGAAGGGCTTGTTCTCGTCGGCCGGGATCTCGGGAAGCTCGCCGGCCGGCTCCGCCGGGGGGGCCAAGGGCGGCTGCTCGCGCCAGTTCGAGCCGAAGTAGCCGAGGTAGGCCTTAGCCAGGTCGATCCCCTCCTCGTCCGACTTCACGAGGAAATGCCCGCAGCCCGACACGCCCGTGTGCATCCGCGCGCCACCCATCTCCTCGAGCGTGACCTTCTCGCCGATCACCATCTCGGCCATGCGAGGGGAGCCGAGATACATCGTGGCGTTGCCGTCGCGCATGATCACGACGTCGCAGAAGGCGGGGATGTACGCGCCGCCCGCCGCGCTCGGGCCGAACAGCACGCAGACCTGCGGCACGACCCCGGACAGCTTCACCTCCGTGTGGAAGATCCGCCCGGCGCCGCGGCGGCCCGGGAACATCTGCACCTGGTCGGTGATCCGCGCCCCGGCCGAGTCCACCAGGTAGACCATCGGCACGAGGTGCTCGAGCGCCTGCTCCTGGATGCGGATGATCTTCTCGACCGTCTTCGGTCCCCACGAGCCGGCCTTGACCGTCGGGTCGTTCGCCATCAGCGCCACCGGCCGCCCGCCGACCGTGGCCATGCCGGTCACCACCCCGTCGGCGCCGAAGCCCTCCTGCTGCCAGTTCGCCAGCAGCGCGTCCTCGACGAACGAGTCGGCGTCGACGAGCCGCGCGACGCGCTCACGCACCGGCAGCTTTCCCTGGTCGCGCGACTTCGCGTGGTGGCGCTCCGGCCCGCCGCCCCGCGCGCGGTCGAGCGCGTCCTTCAGGTCCGACATGGCTTTGAACGTATCAGCGGACGCCGCGCAGCTGAGCGCGTAGAGCGCGGCGAATGAGCTGGAGCCGGCCGCGCCGCACGGCGAACCCCAGAGCCGCCCCGAGCAGCGCGATGCCCATCGGTGCGAACAGGGTCGTCCCGAAGGCGAGCAGGCCGACGGCCAGTCCGGCCTCCAAGCCGATCAGCACGGCCGCGATGTCGCGCGTTTCCATGGGGGCTGCCTTCGGCTTCACGGGCAGCCATCCTTCCCGCTGCAATAGCCTCCCCAAACACCATGGCTCTCGTACTCGTTGAAGACATCGGCGCGGTAAGGCATCTCGTTCTGAACCGGCCGGAAAAACGAAACGCCCTGAGCGGAGACGTGATCCGCGAGCTCGGCGCGGCCATCGAGGCCGCCGCGGCCGACGATTCGGTGCGCGTGGTCGTGGTACGCGGCGAGGGCGCGATGCTCTCGTCGGGGATGGACCTCAGCGACCTTCGCGCCCTCTCCGAGAGCCCGGAGAACCTGCGCGACTACCGCCGCCCCATCCTCCAGTGGTGGAACCTGCTGGAGGAGATGCCGAAGCCCACGATCTGCCAGATCCACGGCGCGGCGCTCGGCGGCGCGTTCGAGCTGGCGCTCGCGTGCGACTTCCGCACGATGGCGAAGGACGCCGTCGCGGGCATCATGGAGGTGCGCGTCGGGCTGCTCCCGGACGTGGGCGGCTGCTCGCGGCTGCCCGCGGTCGTCGGGCTCGGCAACGCGAAGGAGCTGATCATGACCGGCAAGGTCATCGACGGCCGCGAGGCGCACCGGATCGGGTTCGCGAACCGCATCGCGCCGGCGGGCGAGCTCGACGCGCTAACCGAGGCCTTCGCGAACGAGCTGCTGGCGTGCGCGCCGCGCGCGGTCGGGCTGGCCAAGCGCGTGATCGACGCGGCGGCGAAGCCGGCCCTGTCGGTGACGCTCGAGCAGGAGGTGGCCGCGCAGGAGACCCTGGCGGCATCGGAGGACTTCGCGGAAGGCGCGCGGGCGTTCTTCGAGAAGCGCGATCCGGACTTCGCGGGGCGGTAGCGAGCGCCGGACACCGCGCGAACGACAGCATTGAGGAGTAGCACGGCCGGGTGGTTGGGATTCGGTGCGTTTTCCGCTACGCATCCCAACCACCTGGCGACCCGAGCCTCGATGCTGTCGTTCGGCTCCAGAAATGCGACGGGCCCGGATGCCGTGGTCCGGGCCCGAGTCGCGAATAGCCGGGGCAGGGTCGGGGGAACCCATATGTGCCGAAAACCGGCCCCGGCGGCTGAGTTTGGGTTATACCCGGGTTACGTAAGTCAAACACCTCAACTCAAGGACTATCGAATGGGTCTACGTAACAAAGCTCAGGCCGGTTCACGCGCCGGCGCGGCCGTGCTTGCGCGACCGGCCAGCCACAGCACGCCTGCCGACGCCAGCGTCGTGAGCGCGACCGCCACCCAAGCCGTCCCGTACCCCGCGCCGGCCGCCAGCGCGCCGAAGACAGCCGGGCCCCCGGCGGCGCCCGTGTAGATCCCGGTCTGGCTCACTCCGCTCGCACTCCCGGGCGTCTCGCGGTTCGAGTCGACCACGGCGAGGTTGAACAGCCCCGGCCATCCCCAGCCGAGCGTGAACGCGACGAGCGCGCCGAACACGAACACGCCGACGGCGTCGCTCGCCATCAGCGCGAACCCGGCCGACCCGGCGGCGAGGAGCACGACGACCACCGCGAGGCCGTAGTCACTTCGCCGGTCGGCGCGCGCGCCGAGCGCGACGCGCGTGGCGAGGCTCAGCCCGCTCGCGAGCGCCGCGAGCAGCCCGGCGGTGCCCTCGTCGATGCCGACGTTCACCGCCGACGCCACGAGGTACGCGCCCAGAGCGCTCGGCCCGGCGGTGCCCAGAGCGGCTCCAAGCGCGGTGAGGAGCAGCGCCCGCGACGGGCGGCGCGAGGCCGTGCGCCTCGACAAGTGCGCCGGCGCTCGGCGCGGCAGCGCGAGACCCACCGCC